>NZ_JBEAHW010000047.1:0-357994 GCF_040062085.1 Klebsiella sp. JN_Kp122 | reverse complement strand
ATGCGGGCTGCCCCGGCCTTCCGGGAACGTCTCAGCGATTTTGAGGCCGCCAACAACGGCAGTTTCAGCAAGCATGGTGAATAAATTAAAGGCAGGCCGCACGGACCGTAGGTCGGGTAAGCGCAGCGCCACCCGACAATATACCGGCACCGCGGGTTGCCCGGATAAGCCGCAAGCCGCTATCCGGGGGATAATTAACTGAACAGAGCGGTGATGGAAGCGCTTGCGAGCGAATGGAAATGGACATTAAAGCCGACCATCGCGCCGCTCGCCTCGGCATCGACATCAATCTTATCGATATCCAGCGCGTGCACGGTAAAAATGTAGCGGTGGGTTTCACCCTTCGGCGGCGCCGCGCCGCCGTAGCCGGCCTTACCAAAATCGGTGCGGGTCTGAATGGCCTCTTCCGGTAGCTCCGCCTGACCGGAACCAGCCCCCTGCGGTAAAACCCGGGTATCGGCAGGCAGGTTGGCTACCACCCAGTGCCACCAGCCGGAACCGGTCGGCGCATCCGGGTCGTAGCAGGTGACGACAAAGCTTTTGGTTCCTGCGGGAACGTCGTCCCACATCAGATGCGGCGAAAGATTATCGCCATCGTACCCCATACCGTTGAATACGTGACGATTAGGCAGCTTGCCGCCGTCTTGCAGATCGTGACTGGTCAGTTTCATGCTTCATCCTCATTGATAATGCGCTGATTAACAAAGAAGTGTAGCTTTCCCGACGGCGCAATTCCGCTGTTTATTCGCTAAAAAATGTTTCTTCTTGTACCGCCATATTGACCGCACGGGTCAGGCGAGTCAGCTGTTGTGGGCTGATGATGTACGGTGGCATCAGATAAATCAGCCGGCCAAACGGGCGGATCCATACCCCTTGCTCAACGAAAAAGCGCTGCAGAGCGGCCATGTTCACCGGATGACGGGTTTCAACCACGCCAATCGCGCCGAGTACGCGCACGTCGGCGACCCATTCTGACTCTCGTGCCGGAACCAGCTCGGCCTTCAGCTGGGCTTCAATCGCCGCTACCTGCTGTTGCCATTCGCCGCTCTCCAGCAGGCGCAGGCTTTCGCTTGCCACCGCGCAGGCCAGCGGATTACCCATAAAGGTGGGGCCGTGCATAAAGCAGCCGGCTTCGCCATTGCTGATGGTTTCAGCAACTGTTCGGGTGGTGATGGCGGCGGAAAGGGTCATGGTACCGCCGGTCAGCGCTTTACCCAGACACAGAATATCGGCGGAGATACCGGCATGCTCGCAGGCGAACAGTTTGCCGGTACGGCCAAAGCCGGTGGCAATCTCATCGGCGATCAGCAAAATCCCTTCCCGGTCGCACATTTTACGCACTCGCTTTAGCCACTCTGGATGGTACATGCGCATCCCGCCAGCGCCCTGGACTACCGGTTCGAGGATCACCGCGGCGATTTCGTGGCGATGCGCGGCCATCAGGCGGGCAAACGGCACCATATCCATCTCGTCCCACTCGCCGTCGAAGCGGCTTTGCGGCGCGGGGGCAAACAGGTTATCCGGCAGGTAGCCCTGCCACAGGCTGTGCATTGAATTCTGCGGATCGCAGACCGACATCGCACCGAAGGTGTCGCCGTGATAGCCGTTGCGGAAGGTCAGGAAACGACGGCGCGGCTGGCCTTTAGCCTGCCAGTACTGCAGCGCCATTTTCATCGCCACTTCTACCGCCACCGAACCGGAATCGGCGAGGAAAACGCACTCCAGCGATTCCGGCGTCATCGCCACCAGTTGGCGACAGAGCGCCACCGCCGACGGATGGGTGATCCCGCCGAACATCACGTGCGACATCTGGTCGATCTGCGCTTTCATCGCCGCATTCAGGCGCGGGTGATTGTAGCCGTGGATCGCCGCCCACCAGGAGGACATGCCGTCAATCAGTTGTTCGCCGCCGGCGAGGGACAGCTCGCAACCGTGGGCGGAAACCACCGGGTAGACCGGCAGGGGGGAAGTCATAGAGGTGTAGGGGTGCCAGATGTGGCGCCGATCGAAAGCGAGATCGTCCAGTGTCATAAGCGACTTGTAAACCATTTTGAAAACATTTAGGTTTACGAGTATAAACCGAACCGCAAATTAACAAAACCTTTTGGAGAGGCCAATGGCTCACCACGCACGCTGGACAATGTCACAAGTTACTGAGTTATTTAATAAACCACTCATCGATCTGCTCTTTGAAGCGCAGCAAATCCACCGCCAGCATTTTGACCCGCGTCAGGTGCAGGTCAGTACGTTGCTGTCGATTAAAACCGGCGCTTGTCCGGAAGACTGTAAATATTGCCCGCAAAGCGCACGCTACAAAACCGGTCTTGAATCCGAGCGCCTGATGGAAGTCGAGCAGGTGCTGGAATCAGCGCGTCAGGCGAAAAACGCCGGCTCGACCCGCTTCTGCATGGGCGCGGCGTGGAAGAACCCTAATGATCGCGATATGCCGTATCTGGAGCAGATGGTGAAAGGCGTCAAGGCGCTGGGGCTGGAGTCCTGTATGACGCTCGGCACTCTTACCGATAGCCAGGCGCAGCGCCTGGCTGGCGCGGGGCTGGATTACTACAACCATAACCTCGACACCTCGCCGGAATTTTACGGCAACATCATCACCACCCGTACCTATCAGGAACGTCTGGATACGCTGGATAAGGTACGCGATGCCGGGATTAAAGTGTGCTCCGGTGGGATCGTCGGGTTGGGGGAAAGCGTGAACGATCGCGCCGGGCTGCTGCTGCAGTTGGCCAATTTGCCAACGCCGCCGGAAAGCGTGCCGATCAACATGCTGGTGAAGGTCAAAGGTACGCCGCTGGCGGATAACGACGATGTTGACGCTTTCGATTTCATCCGCACGATCGCCATTGCGCGCATCATGATGCCAACCTCCTACGTGCGTCTCTCCGCCGGGCGCGAGCAGATGAACGAGCAGACCCAGGCGATGTGCTTTATGGCCGGGGCGAACTCGATTTTCTATGGCTGCAAGCTACTGACGACGCCAAACCCGGAAGAAGATAAAGACCTGCAGCTGTTCCGCAAACTGGGCATCAACCCGCAGCAGACGGCGGTGCTGGAAGGCGATAATGAGCAGCAGCAGCGCCTGGAGCAGGCCTTACTCACCCCGGACACTGAGGAATACTACAACGCGGCGGCGCTATGAGCTGGCAGCAACGAATCGATCGGGCGCTGGACGAACGGCGGGCGGCGGAGGCTTTTCGCCGCCGCCTGCCGGTAAGCCACGGCGCCGGACGCTGGCTGGAGCGTGAAGGGGAGCGCTGGCTCAACTTCTCCAGTAATGACTACCTGGGCCTGAGCCAGCATGGCGCGATTATCGCCGCCTGGCAGCAGGGGGCGGAACGTTATGGCGTCGGTTCCGGCGGATCGGGCCACGTTAGCGGCTATAGTGAGGCGCATCGCGCGCTGGAAGAGGAACTTGCCGACTGGCTGGGCTATCCGCGCGCGTTGCTGTTTATCTCCGGCTTTGCCGCCAATCAGGCGTTGATTGCCGCGCTGGCGGAAAAAGACGATCGCATTGTGGCCGATCGCCTGAGCCATGCCTCCCTGCTGGAGGCGGCAAGCCTCAGCCCGGCGCAGCTGCGCCGCTTTACCCACAATGACCCGCAACAGCTTGCTCAACTGCTGGCGAAACCGCTGGACGGCCAGCAGTTAGTCGTTACCGAAGGGATTTTCAGCATGGACGGCGATAGCGCGCCGCTGGCTGACATTCAGGCGGCAGCCCGCAGCGCCGGCGCATTATTACTGGTTGATGATGCTCACGGAATCGGGACGATTGGCGATGAAGGGCGCGGAAGCTGTCATACGCAGGCGGTTCGCCCGGAGCTGCTGGTGGTCACCTTCGGCAAGGCGTTTGGGGTGAGCGGCGCGGCGGTACTGTGCAGTGAATCGATGGCCGATTATCTGCTGCAGTTTGCCCGTCATCTCATTTACAGCACCGCGATGCCGCCGGCGCAGGCGGTGGCGCTGAGCGCGGCGTTGCGGATCATTCGTAGCGATGAGGGCCAGCAGCGGCGGGAAACCCTGACCGCCCGCATCCGTCAGTTCCGCGCAGGAATGGGCGATGTTTCGCTGGGGCTGACCGATTCCCGGAGCGCAATTCAACCGCTGATCGTCGGCGATAACGCGCGAGCGCTTGCTCTGGCATCCAGCCTACGCGAGGCCGGTTGTTGGGCTACCGCCATTCGCCCGCCGACGGTTCCCGTCGGCGGCGCGCGTCTGCGCCTGACTCTTACTGCCGCTCATCAGGCCGAGGATATTGCGCGTTTACTGGAGGTGCTGCATGTCCACGGTGAATAAGCAGGCGGTCGCCGCGGCATTTGGTCGGGCAGCCAGCGGCTATACGCAACATGATGAGCTGCAGCGCCGTAGCGCCGAATTGCTGCTGCGCCAGTTGGCGAAAGGTGATTTCCCCCTGGTGCTCGATGCCGGCTGCGGGCCCGGCAGTATGAGCCGGCACTGGCGCGAAGCAGGAAGCGAAGTTACCGCGCTGGATCTCTCCGCCGGGATGTTGGTGCAGGCGCAACGCAACGGCGCCGCGCAGCATTATCTGCAGGGCGATATCGAAGCGCTGCCGCTGCCGGATGCCTGCTTCGACCTGGCATGGAGTAACCTGGCGGTGCAGTGGTGTGACGATCTACGGGCGGCAATCGGCGAACTGTGCCGGGTGGTGCGGCCCGGCGGACGGGTGGCGTTCACTACGTTGCTCGCCGGATCGCTACCGGAGCTCAATCAAGCGTGGCGGGCGGTCGACGAACATCCCCATGCCAACCGTTTTCTCAGCGAACAGGCGGTAAGGGCGGCGCTGAGCGGCCTGCGCGCCGAAGGCGTCGTGCATCAGATTAGCTTACCGTTCGCCGACGCGTTAAGCGCCATGCGCTCGCTAAAGGGGATTGGCGCTACCCACTTACATCAGGGGCGGGCGTCTGCTCCGCTTAGCCGCGGCAAGCTGCGTGAACTGCAACTGGCCTGGCCGCAACAGCAGGGCCAGTGCCCGCTGACGTATCATCTTTTTACAGGAGTCATTGAACGTGACTAAACGTTTCTTCGTCACCGGAACCGATACTGAAGTCGGTAAAACCGTCGCCAGTAGTGCGCTGCTGCAGGCGGCGAATCAGCTGGGATTTAACACCGCAGGCTATAAACCGGTGGCTTCCGGGAGCGACCTGACCGCACAAGGGTTACGCAATGAAGATGCGCTGGCCCTGCAGCGTAATAGCCGGGTGGCGCTGCGCTATGAACAGGTTAACCCTTATACTTTTGCCGAGCCGACCTCGCCGCATATTATTAGCGCCGATGAAGGGCGACCGATTGCCGCGACGACACTTTCCAGCGGTTTACGCGAACTGGAGCGCCTGGCCGACTGGGTGCTGGTGGAAGGGGCGGGCGGCTGGTTTACGCCGCTCTCGGAAACCCTGACCTTCGCCGACTGGGCGCAGCAGGAGCAATTGCCGGTGATTTTAGTGGTCGGCGTCAAACTTGGCTGTATCAATCACGCGATGCTCACCGCCCAGGCAGTACGCGAAGCCGGGCTGCCGCTCGTGGGCTGGATCGCCAACGATATCCAGCCGCCGGGTAAACGCCATCGCGAATACCTGCAAACCTTAATGCGGGTATTGCCAGCGCCGCTGCTGGGGGAAATTCCCTGGCTTGCCGACGCATCGCAACGTCAGGATCTCGCGCAGTACCTGGATCTGAGCCCCCTGCAATAACCCCGCATAAACCTGCGAGACGGCTCTATTTTTTGTTGACAGGACGATGAAATGTGGTCCAGAAAACGCAAAAAATCCAGCCGTCTTTAGCTGATAAATATCAAAAAAAATTCGATAATTTTTTTTAGCCACGGGCTTTGGTCCGATGAGACTTTTCTGCCGGGTGGCAGACCTCGCGGCCTGCAGGCAGTTATCCACTATTCCTGTGGATAACCTTGTGTATTAGAGTTAGAAAACTTGCGGTAAGCTAGAGAGTACGCGGCCTGCGAGCAAATTGGCGCGAAACCCGTCTTTTGGTAAATTATGTTTTATTTCAGCAAGTTAAATAAAAGCAATGGCTGTCAGAAAAGTGTCACCGGCTGCCATAAAAGATTCATTACCTTGCTTGACAAATGTTAAATGATAAATGTTTCTGGGGATAACCACACAGGCTGGTGGATTATTCCGCAAAGCGCGCATTTTACGCCCGCAGTCGGACGACCGCGCGTCCTTTTGCCGCCATACAATAATGCGATACTGTTTTTATATCCAGTATTATTTATTGGCAAAAATGAAACTGAAGGGTAGAATTAAACACCTGCTGGCCAATCCCATCTTCAGGTCCTGAAATATGAGCAAACCATTCAAGCTGCACTCCGCATTCCGTCCTTCCGGCGATCAGCCCGAAGCCATCCGCCGTCTGGAAGAGGGGCTGGAAGATGGCCTTGCGCATCAAACCCTGCTTGGGGTAACCGGTTCGGGGAAAACCTTCACCATCGCCAACGTTATCGCTGACTTACAGCGCCCGACGATGGTGCTGGCGCCGAACAAAACCCTGGCGGCGCAGCTGTATGGCGAGATGAAAGAGTTCTTTCCCGAGAATGCGGTGGAGTATTTTGTCTCCTACTACGATTATTACCAGCCTGAAGCCTACGTACCGAGCTCGGATACCTTTATCGAAAAAGACGCCTCGGTGAACGAACACATTGAGCAGATGCGTCTGTCGGCCACCAAAGCGTTGCTCGAACGGCGCGATGTAGTGGTGGTGGCTTCGGTTTCCGCCATCTACGGTCTTGGCGACCCGGATCTGTATCTGAAGATGATGCTGCACCTGACTACCGGCATGCTGATCGACCAGCGGGCGATCCTGCGTCGGCTGGCGGAACTGCAATACACCCGCAACGATCAGGCCTTCCAGCGCGGCACTTTCCGCGTCCGCGGCGAAGTTATCGATGTCTTCCCGGCGGAATCCGATGATATCGCGCTGCGTATTGAACTGTTTGACGAAGAGGTCGAGCGGCTATCGCTGTTTGACCCGCTGACCGGCCACGTCGAATCGTCCATTCCACGCTATACCATCTATCCGAAGACCCACTACGTTACGCCGCGCGAGCGTATCGTACAGGCGATGGAAGAGATCAAAGACGAGCTGGCTGACCGTCGCAAGGTCCTGCTGGCGAACAATAAACTGCTTGAAGAGCAGCGGCTGAGCCAGCGCACTCAGTTCGACCTCGAAATGATGAACGAGCTGGGCTACTGCTCGGGGATTGAAAACTACTCGCGCTTTCTCTCCGGGCGCGGGCCGGGCGAGCCGCCGCCGACGCTGTTCGACTACCTGCCGGCGGATGGCCTGCTGGTTATTGACGAATCGCACGTGACTATCCCGCAAATCGGCGGTATGTACCGTGGCGACCGGGCGCGTAAAGAGACGCTGGTGGAATATGGCTTTCGTCTGCCGTCAGCGCTGGATAACCGGCCGATGAAGTTCGAAGAGTTTGAAGCGCTGGCACCCCAGACCATCTACGTTTCGGCGACGCCGGGTCCCTATGAGCTGGAAAAATCCGGCGATGAGGTGGTAGACCAGGTCGTTCGCCCAACGGGCCTACTGGATCCGGTTATCGAAGTGCGGCCGGTGGCGACGCAGGTCGACGATCTGTTATCAGAAATCCGTACCCGTGCGGCGATCAATGAGCGTGTACTGGTGACGACGCTGACCAAACGCATGGCGGAGGATTTAACCGAATACCTGGAAGAGCACGGTGAACGGGTGCGCTATCTGCACTCCGATATCGATACCGTCGAGCGTATGGAAATTATTCGCGATCTGCGTCTTGGCGAGTTCGACGTGCTGGTGGGGATCAACCTGCTGCGCGAAGGGCTGGATATGCCGGAAGTATCGCTGGTGGCGATACTTGATGCCGATAAAGAGGGCTTCCTGCGTTCCGAGCGCTCGCTTATCCAGACCATCGGCCGCGCGGCGCGTAACGTGAACGGTAAGGCGATTCTTTACGGTGATAAAATCACGCCATCGATGGCGAAGGCGATCGGTGAAACCGAACGCCGCCGCGAGAAGCAGCAGCGTTATAACGAAGAGCACGGTATTGTGCCGCAGGGTCTTAATAAGAAAGTGGTCGATATTCTGGCGCTGGGTCAGAACATCGCGAAGACCAAAGCCAAAGGCCGTGGCAAAGCCCGTTCTCCGGTGGAAGCCGATAGCGTCGAACTGACGCCGAAAGCGCTGCAGCAGAAGATCCACGAGCTGGAAGGGCAAATGATGCAGCATGCCCAGAACCTTGAGTTCGAAGAGGCCGCGCAGATCCGCGATCAATTGCATCAGCTACGCGAACTGTTTATTGCGGCATCATAAGGGTGATAGGGGAGCCGTGCAAAAATGACGGCAATGCGCAATTTGCAATTGCCGTCACGCTATTATCGTAGGATCTTAATGTTGGCTTAATTTTCTTCAGCGACACTATCCTCAGTTTAATGAGGATAGCGCCATGCAAAAACTGACCAACCGTGAATATCTGGCCATTGCCACCGCCTTTGTGATTGTGGTCGCCTTCTTACATCAATGGGTATTAACCTTCTGACGCGCGCTGCGCGGAAATAGCACCCAGGCGCGGACGCCCGGTCCGGGCTGGCGGTTATGTAAAAAGAATTGCGCATCGTGTAGTTGAGCGATGCGGGTGACAATGCTTAAACCGAGGCCTATTCCGCCATAGCGGCTGTCCATGCGGACAAACGCTTTACTCAGCTCGCCGCTTTTGGCCTCATCAATGCCCGGCCCTTCATCTTCTACTGCCAGAATCGGCGTATTTCCCGGTTTTACCGAAATCTTAATCTTCGACCCCACGGGGCTATAGCGGTGCGCATTCTCCACCAGATTGCGTAAAATCACCCGCGCCAGGGTCGCATCTCCGGAAATGAGATCCTCGCCTGCGCCGCTTTCTATCTCCAGGGTCTGTTGGCGCGCTTCGAGCATCGTTGCCAACTCATCCTGCAGAGGCTCCACCACATCTTCGTGCAAATGCACCTGCTGGTAACTCCCGGCGGAAAACGACTGCCCGACGCGCGCCAGTTGTAGCAGCTGCGAAATGCTGTTGGTCATCTGATCGAGACGTTGAATTAAGGGATCAACGCTGACGCCGTGTACCTTTGCCAGCAGCTCCAGATGCAAGCGCAGCCCGGCAAGAGGGGTACGCAGTTCGTGGGCGACGTCTGCGGTAAACAGACGCTCCCGTTCGAGCGTCAGGGTCAGCCGCGACACCAGTTGATTAATCGCCATGGTCACTGCGGTCACTTCCGGCACCGACTCCTGCAAAATAATGGGTTGCAGATTATCCGGCGTCCGGCTTTCCAGCTCGCTTTGCAGATTTGATAGCGGACGGGTGATTTTCTTCACCGCCACCAGGCTGATATATAGCGCCAGACCGATGATCAGCAGGCTTGGCACCAGCAGGCTGGCGACCGCTTCGCGTACCTCATGTTCGACGTGCCTTTGATTGTTATGACCCTCAATGGCGCTGGCAACCAGCAGCTGGATTTGCTCTTTGCTTTCATGCCATAGCCAAAATACGCTGATCAGTTGGCAGACCACCAGAATCGCGCCGATGGTCAGCAGCAGGCGGTGGCGCATGGTCCAGGTTTCGGTCGCAAACAGTGCCATAGCGTTATTCTGACTCCGTATTATTCACCAGCATGTAGCCAAAGCCGCGGACGGTGCGGATCCGCGCTTTACCAATCTTGTCGCGCAGATTATGGATATGCACTTCGAGGGTATTGGTGGCCGGTTCGTTATCCCAGCTGTAGATATCATTGTAGAGAATTTCGCGATGTACCGGGCTGCCGGCTTTCATCATCAGGCGCGAGAGCAGAGCATACTCTTTTGGCGTCAGCTCCAGCGATTCGCCGGCCAGCCACACCTGACGGCGGGTCACATTAAGGCGCAGGTTGCCGACGGTCAGCTCATTATCGCCCTGATTATTATGGCGACGCAGCAGCGCGCGAATGCGGGCGTTGAGCTCTTCAAGCGCGAAAGGTTTCACCAGGTAATCGTCAGCGCCGGTATCCAGCCCGCTGATGCGGTCGCCCACGGTATCGCGGGCGGTGAGGATTAACACCGGTTGGGTGAATTTCTCCCGGCGCATACGCGCCAGGAAATGCAGACCGTCTTCATCCGGCAGGCCCAGGTCGAGCACCACCAGACTGTAATGGTTGCTGGCTAACGACAGCGCGGCTTCATGCGCGGTGGCGACGCCATCGCAGACATAGCCTTCGCTTTGCATGGCCAGAATTAACCCTTGTAACAGGAGCGCATCGTCTTCAATGACTAAGATTTTCATCTGCCGGTCTCTCTACATGGCGTTAAAAGGTCGTCTTTTGCCTGATACTCGCGGCTGTCTACCCCGAGCAGGCCAAGCAGGGTAGAGAACAGATTATCTTGTGAATAATCGTTCGTCTTCGCCTGCTGTTGCAAACACTGGCTGGATACGCCATAGCGTTGCTGATAATCCGGCGACAGCCAGAGCAGCATCGGCACGTGTTTTTGCGTATCCGGCGCTATGGAGTACGGCAGGCCATGCAGATACACGCCATCTTCACCCAGCGATTCGCCGTGGTCAGACAAATACACCAGACTGGTGGTGAATTTATCCTGTTTGGACTGCAGTAATTTTATCGCTTTATCAACCACATAGTCGACGTACAAAATGGTGTTGTCGTAGGTATTGGTCAACTGTTGTTGCGTACAACTTTGGATTTCATTGGTATCGCAGGTCGGGGTGAATTTTTTGAATTCAGCCGGGTAGCGATTGTAATAGGTCGGGCCATGACTACCAATGGTGTGCAGAACGATAATGCCATCCTGCTGTAAATTATCGATATAGCTATCAAGATTATGGAACAGCACGTCATCGTAGCACTCGCCATCAATGCACTCGCCGCTGAGGTTCAGGTTGGTGACGTTTTGGTGCGGTACGCGGTCACAGGCGCCTTTACAGCCGCCATCGTTGTCGTTCCACAGCACCTGCACACCGGCGCGCTGCAAAATATCCAGAACGCCTTCCTGATGGTGCGCCAGTTCTTCATCGTAATGCGCGCGCGGCATATTGGAGAACATGCAGGGGACGGAAACCGCGGTTGCGGTGCCGCAGGAGGTGGTTTTCGGGAAGTACACCACGTCGTCCTGCTTCAGGCGCGGGTTAGTTTCTCGATCGTAGCCGCCCAGCGAGAAATTCTCGGCGCGCGAGGTTTCGCCCAGCACCACGATGGTCAGATTTTTACGCGGGCCGTTATGCATCACCGCTTTCTGTTTGGCATCTTCGCCGATCTTCACCAGCGGCAGGTTATCCATCCGGTTATGCGCATACCACGAGTTCAGCGCCACAATGCTGTTGGATGGACTCAATGATTTCACCAGCTCCTTATTGTTACGGAACACCGAGGCGTAATCTTTGTAGAACAGCGCCGCCACCAGCACAATGAGCAGCGCTGAAACGGCGATATTGAGCAGGCGCATCGCCGCACCGCGCCAGAAAGAGGCCGGTCTGCGAACTTTAATCCACCAGGCGACCAGAACCATCAATAGCCCGGAGAGACCCAGCACGATGACCATTTGCGTCGACAGCAGGGCAAAACTTTCCGCAGGTGTCGTATCGAAGATATTGGCGATCATCGAACGGTCGATCACCACGCCGAAGGTCCAGATAAAGTACTGCGCCGAGGCGCTCAGCAGAATAAACAGGCTGATGACTACCCGGTCGAGCTTTAAGAACGAGGCGAGGGTGGTGATGATGTTCATCACGCTAATTGCCACGATCGGCATGCTAAGGAAAACCAGCCAGTTATGGAGATTGTTTACCGGCAGTAGCGGGAAAACCTGGCGATAAAAGGCCAGGTTAAGAAAGATACCGATATAACAGGCAAAGAGAGTCAAATAAGCCGTGCGGCTGAGTACCGGCCGACGTAAAGAAATAAACGACATAACGAATACCCGTAGTAGGAGATGTTCGTTATGTTGACAGCGATATTTTAAGACAACCTTAAGATTTTAATCTGAAGCGTCATCTTGTTTAAAAATAGTGCCGCTTGAGGATTAACCTAATGCCTGAATAGCCTGCTCCAGCGCCTGGCGTAGCAGCACGCGGTCATGACGATAGGTGACATCGCTGGCGTCCAGCGCGGTCTGAATCACCAGTCGTTCTTCCATACCCTTAACATCGGCTTTCGGCCCGACGATGGCGGCATCAATCACTTTTTTGCCGACGTAATGTTCCAGAATAGTCATCCTGTCCGCCAGCGTTAGATTGGCGGCTGGGCTATGTTCCTTACCCAGGTTATCGATAAACACCATGGGCGCCGGGGTCCGCCGCAGCGCCTGGGCCATTTCGTCGAGCAGTAAAATGGGCAGCAGGCTGGTGTAGAAGCTCCCTGGCCCAATCAGGATCAGATCGGCCTCGGCGATGGCCTCAACCGCTTCGCGAGTCGCCGGAACCGGTGGGCTGAGCATCAGTTCCTGCGGGACGTGATCCAGCTGATCGATATTCACTTCGCCATACACTTCATGGCCTTCATGATCGAGCGCCACCAGATCGACCGGTTGCTCCGACATCGGAATCAGGAAAGCATCCACTTTAAGCAGATTTCTGATCAAATTGATCGCCTCTAAAGGCCGCACGCTCAGGTGATCCAGCGCCTTTAACATCAGATTTCCGAGGTTATGCCCGGAAAGCTCGCCATTGCCGCCAAAACGATACTCAAACATCGCGGAAGCGACGCTGGGTTCGGCGATTAATTGATTAATGCAGTTGCGCATATCGCCCCAGGCGATCCCCCCTTCCGAGCGGCGAATTCGCCCCGTTGATCCGCCGTTATCGGTGGTGGTCACGATGCCGGTCAGGCGTGAGCCGAGCGACGAGAGCGACGACATCACCCGCCCCAAACCGTGGCCTCCGCCAAGGGCGACGACGCGGTCCAGATCGGCGAAAGTGCGATTGCGCATACGAATTCCTTCTGTTCAATGTTCGGGTTTAGCGTCTCCGATCTACCCCTAAAAGATAATGCCCGGTTTCCGTCAAACTGACCGATATCAATGTTAAAGTGTGATTTTTGGCTATTCTGTACTGAAAATGCAAGATATTAGCGATATATAGATGATTATATAGCGAAAATGAAAATGGCGAAACCATCGTTAAAGCGCTACTATCGGCATAACCAACTAACACTCTAGCCTTGGTACCTGTGTCGCAAGATATGGTGCTCTGGCCGCGGCAGCCGCGCTGTCGCCAGGGCGTGGAAAGAAATGACCGCGCCTCCCGTACTTGGAAAGGTGTATATGGCCTCACAGCTTACTGATGCATTTGCGCGTAAGTTTTATTACTTGCGCCTGTCGATTACCGACGTGTGTAACTTTCGTTGCACCTACTGCCTGCCGGACGGCTACAAGCCCGGCGCCGTGACCAACAAGGGTTTTCTTAGCGTAGACGAAGTGCGCCGCGTGACGCGCGCTTTTTCCGCCCTTGGCACGGAAAAAGTCCGCCTCACCGGCGGCGAACCCTCGTTACGTCGCGACTTTACTGAGATTATTGCCGCCGTGCGTGAAAACAGCGCGATTCGTCAGATCGCGGTGACCACCAATGGTTATCGCCTGGCGCGTGATGTCGAACGCTGGCGCGATGCCGGGCTGACGGCGATTAACGTCAGCGTCGATAGCCTCGACGCTCGCCAGTTCCATGCCATCACCGGTCAGGGTAAATTTCAGCAGGTGATGGACGGTATTGACGCCGCCTTTGCCGCCGGCTTTGAAAAGGTTAAGGTCAACACCGTGCTGATGCGTGATGTCAACCATCACCAACTCGACACTTTCCTCGCGTGGATCAAACCTCGCCGTATTCAACTGCGTTTTATTGAGTTAATGGAAACCGGCGAGGGCAGCGACCTGTTCCGTCGTCACCACATTTCCGGCATGGTGCTGCGCGATGAACTGCTGCGCCGCGGTTGGATCCACCAGATCCGTCAACGAAGCGATGGCCCTGCACAGGTCTTTTGCCACCCGGATTACGCCGGTGAAATCGGCTTGATCATGCCGTATGAAAAAGACTTCTGCGCCACCTGTAACCGTCTTCGCGTCTCATCCGTTGGCAAACTGCACCTGTGTCTGTTCGGCGAAGGCGGCGTAGATCTGCGCGACCTGATGGCCGAGGACGAGCAGCAGGCCGAGCTGGAAGCGCGGATAGCCGAAGCCTTAACCCATAAAAAGCAGACCCATTTCCTGCATCAGGGCAACACCGGTATTACGCAGAACCTGTCGTATATTGGCGGATAATCGTTTTCGAAAGGAGCATTCAGATGAGCCAGGCTAGCGCTGAGTTTATCCCGACCCGTATTGCTATTCTTACCGTTTCCAACCGCCGCGGCGAAGAGGACGATACCTCCGGCCACTGGCTGCGCGATGCGCTGTACGAAGCGGGACATACCCTCGTCGATAAGGCTATTGTGAAAGAGAACCGCTACGCGATTCGCGCCCAGGTCTCGGCGTGGATTGCCAGCGATGAGGTGCAGGTGGTGTTGATCACCGGTGGTACCGGTTTTACCGATGGCGATCAGGCGCCGGAAGCGCTGCTGCCGCTGTTTGACCGCGAGGTCGAAGGTTTTGGCGAAGTGTTCCGTATGCTCTCGTTTGAAGAGATAGGCACCTCGACGCTGCAGTCCCGCGCCGTTGCTGGCGTTGCCAACCGCACGCTGATTTTCGCGATGCCGGGCTCGACCAAGGCCTGCGCCACCGCGTGGGAAAATATTATCGCGCCACAGCTGGATGCGCGTACTCGCCCGTGCAACTTCATTCCTCATTTAAAGAAATAGTTTATGTCACAACTGACCCACATTAACGCCGCGGGCGAAGCCCACATGGTTGACGTCTCCGGCAAAGCGGAAACGGTACGCGAGGCGCGCGCTGAGGCTTACGTCGAAATGCAGGCCGCAACGCTTGCGATGATTATCGACGGCAGCCACCATAAAGGCGATGTGTTCGCCACCGCGCGTATCGCCGGGATTCAGGCCGCGAAACGTACCTGGGAGCTGATCCCGCTGTGTCATCCGCTGATGCTCAGTAAAGTAGAAGTGAACCTGCAGGCGCAGCCGGAGCATAACCGCGTGCGCATTGAGTCACTCTGCCGCCTGACCGGTAAAACCGGCGTAGAAATGGAAGCGCTGACCGCGGCCTCGGTTGCCGCGCTGACCATCTACGACATGTGTAAAGCGGTACAGAAAGATATGGTTATTGGCCCGGTACGTCTGCTGGCGAAAAGCGGCGGCAAGTCCGGCGATTTTAAGGTGGAGGAAGCCCATGATTAACGTCCTGTTTTTTGCCCAGGTGCGCGAACTGGTTGGCACCGATACCCTGACTCTCGACGCCAGCGAATTGCCGACCGTTGAAGCCGTGCGTCAGCAGCTTGCCGCGCGCGGAGACCGCTGGGCGCTGGCGCTGGAAGAAGGAAAATTGCTGGCGGCGGTCAACCAGACGCTGACCTCGTTTGACCATCCGGTCACGAGCGGCGACGAAGTGGCGTTTTTCCCGCCGGTCACCGGGGGCTAAGATGACGCAGACTCGCATCGTGGTAAGCCCGGCGCGCTTTTGCGTCGGCGATGAGTATCCGTGGCTGGCCGAGCGCGATGAAGACGGCGCGGTGGTCACCTTCACCGGCAAAGTACGTAATCACAATCTCGGCGACAGCGTGAAAGCGCTGACCCTGGAGCACTATCCGGGCATGACCGAAAAATCGCTGGCGGAAATCGTTGAACAGGCGCGGGAGCGTTGGCCGCTTGGCCGGGTGACGGTTATCCATCGCATTGGCGAAATGTGGCCGGGCGAAGAGATTGTTTTTGTTGGCGTGACCAGCGCCCACCGCGGCAGCGCCTTCGCCGCCGGCGAGTTCATCATGGATTACCTGAAAACCCGCGCGCCGTTCTGGAAACGCGAGGCGACGCCGGATGGCGAACGCTGGGTCGATGCCCGCGACAGCGATCATCAGGCGGCAGAGCGCTGGTAGTGTGATACGCTTACTGAGAGAAACTTGTTAATCAGGAGATAGTCATGGACAGATTCCCTCGTTCCGATTCCATTGTTCAGAGCCGCAGCGGCCTGCAGACCTACATGGCGCAGGTTTACGGCTGGATGACGGTCGGGTTGTTGTTAACCGCGTTTATCGCGTGGTTTGCGGCGAATACCCCGGCGGTCATGATGTTCGTCTTTTCAAGCAAAATCACTTTCTTCGGGCTGATCATCGCCCAACTGGCGCTGGTGTTTGTGCTCTCGGGGATGGTGCAGCGCTTAAGCGCGGGTATGGCGACGACGCTGTTTATGCTTTATTCGGCGTTAACAGGGCTAACGTTAGCGAGCATCTTTATTGTTTATACCTATTCGTCTATCGCCAGCACTTTTGTGGTGACCGGCGGGATGTTCGGGGCGATGAGCCTGTATGGTTACACCACTAAGCGCGATCTGAGCGGCTTCGGCAGCATGCTGTTTATGGGGCTGATTGGTATCGTGCTGGCGTCGCTGGTTAACCTGTGGCTGAAGAGCGAAGCGCTGATGTGGGCGGTAACCTACATTGGTGTGCTGGTGTTTGTTGGCCTGACCGCCTACGACACCCAGAAGCTGAAAAACATCGGCGAGCAGATTGATACCCGCGATAGCGCCACGCTGCGTAAATACTCGATTCTCGGAGCCTTAACGCTGTATCTGGACTTCATCAACCTGTTCCTGATGCTGCTGCGTATCTTCGGCAACCGCCGTTAATATCATCCCGGATAGCGGCGCGATGCGCCTTATCCGGGCTACCAATCCAGGCAATCCGCAAAAATATCGCCCGGTAAGCGCAACCGGGCCGTTTCATCCGCGGGCCAGCTTGCGCTCGTTTTTCTGCCGCAGCTTTTTCGCCCGACTCTCCAGCACCAGATAGGCGATGGTCGCCAGCAGCAGCGGCAGAAAATAGTACAGCGCGCGCCACGCCAGCAGCGCGGCAATTATCGCCCCCTTCGAAATCGACTCGCCGGAGAGCATGGCGATAAACACCGCCTCCAGCACGCCAATCCCGGCGGGAATATGAACGATAACGCCGGCGATACTGCTCACCAGCAGCACGCCCAGCACCAGAAAATAGTTAATCTCGCTGCCCAGTAGCAGCCAGATAATCGCCCCCATCACCATCCAGTTCGCCGCTGAAATCCCTATCTGTAGTAGAGCGAAACGAAAAGAGGGCAGCACCAACCGCTGTCCCTTAATCGTCATGTGGCGGCGTTTGGCGAAGGCGCAACCGAAAAGATAGATCAGGGTTAAAAGCAGCAGAACGCCGCCAATAATACGCAACGTGGTTTGACTGATGTACCAGTGCGGCGGCAACGTCACCAGATTCGCGGTGAAAATGACGCCGCCCAGTAGAATATAGCCCAACCAGTTGGTGGTAATGCTAAGCGAGAAAATACGGGTAATAGTGCCGCCGTTCAGCCCCAGCCGCGAGTACAACCGATAGCGCATCCCGATCCCGCCGACCCAGGTGCTGAGCGTCAGGTTAAAGGCGTAGCAGATAAACGACACCAGCATCACCTGTTTTTTTGCCAGCTTGTGGCCGCACCAGGCTCGCCCGAGCAGATCGTAGCAGCCATAAATCAGGTAGCTGACGATAACCAACCCAACGGCGCTAAATAGCGCCAGACGATCGTAGCCGCGGATGACCTTCCATACATCCTGCCAGTCGACCTTTTGCGCGTAAATTACCAGCAATACGATGACGGCGATAAAAAAGAGCGCGGTCAGCACTCTTTTCGCCATCCGCCAGCGGGGATGCGATTTGCTCATAGCGGATTGTCTCTGGTTTGCGTTTCTACCCGATCCTGGGTTTCAATTTCCGGCTGCACCGGCGGGCTGACCCTGGCTAACTGCGGGGTATGCGCCGGCAGCCAACCGACCCAGGCGGGGAAGTGGCGCAGAAAGTGGAACGCCAGCACGCTGACGCCGAGCCGCCACCAGTTACGTTTTGGCAGCATGGATTTATCTATCTGCTGGCAGTCCCTGGCGATAAGGCCGTTGAGGTTATCACGCAGGGTCTGATTGAACTCTCGGTCGTGGATAATCAGGTTGGCCTCCAGATTCAGCGACAGACTCAGCGGGTCGAGATTACTTGAACCGACAGTGGCCCAGTGGTCGTCCGCCAGCGCAACCTTGCCATGCAGCGGACGGCGGCGGTATTCATACACCTGAACGCCGCCTTTAATCAGGTAGTGGTACAGCAGGTGGGCGCCAAACTTAACAATCGGAATATCCGGCTCGCCCTGGACAATCAGCTTCACCCGTACGCCGCGCCGCGCGGCATTGCGCATCGCGTGCAGCAGACGGTAGCCGGGAAAGAAATAGGCGTTGGCGATGATGACCTCGCGGCGGGCGCTGGTCAGCATTTTCAGATAGTGACGTTCAATATCGTCACGATGTTCATGGTTATCGCGCCAGATAAACAGCGCCTGCGCTTCGCCAGGGGTTTGGTTAATTTCCGGCTGATGCCGACGGCGTCGCCACCAGCGGCGGGCAGCCTCGCTGGTGGGCAGGTTCTCCAGCTCGAATTGGAGAATATCGAGCACCACCGGCCCTTCAACCTGCACGGCATAATCCTGTTTCGCCTCCGGTCCGTAATCGCTCATGTGCTCGGCAGAGTAGTTAATGCCGCCAACAAACGCGGTTGTGTCGTCAATCACCACGATTTTTCGATGCATGCGGCGGAATAAATTGGTACGCATGCCCATGAGGCGCGGGCGCGGATCGTAGTAGCGGAAAACCACGCCAGCGGCGGTGAGTTCGCCGACAAACTCATCGCTGAGGTCCGGCGAGCCGTAGCCGTCGAGCAGCACTTCCACCTGAATACCCCGGCGGGCGGCTTTCAGTAGCACCGCATGCAGTCGCCAGCCCACCTCGTCTTCAAACCAGATAAAGGATTCAAGGATCACCTTGCGCTGCGCGCGGCCAATGGCGGCGAATAACGCCGGATAATACTGGTCGCCATTCTCCAGTAGGGTAATGCGATTGCCTTCCTGCCAGCGACATTTCACAGATGTATCTCCACGCTCAGGGGCGCATGATCGGACAGATGCCGCCAGTGTTTAAGCGCCAGCGCCTTCGGATGGCTGGCATGCGCATTCTTAACGTAAATACGATCGAGGCGCAGCAACGGGAAAGCGACCGGGAAGGTGCGTAGCGGCCGCCCGCGGGCGCGGGTAAAAATCTCCTCAAGCCCCGCCTGCGCTTTTAAAGGCTGATTAGCCTGCTGGCGCCAGTCGTTGAAGTCGCCTGCCACCACCACCGGATCGCCTGCCGGTAGCGTATTGACCCACTCCGCCAGCATCGTTAGCTGTGCCTGCCGCTGGTGCGCGCGAAGACCGAGATGCACGCAGATGACGTGGATCGTCGTGCCGCTGTGCGGAGGTACGATGCGACAGTAAAGCAGGCCGCGTTTTTCGCCATTGCCGACCGAGATATCGCGATTTTCATAATATTCAATGGGAAAGCGCGACAGTACGGCATTGCCGTGATGGCCTTCGGGGTAGACCGCGTTGCGCCCGTAGGCGTAATCGCTCCACATGGTGTCGGCAAGAAACTCGTAATGGGTGGTATCAGGCCAGTTTTCGATATGCAAAGGGTGCACTTCGTGCGCGCCCATCACTTCCTGTAGGCAAACTATGTCGGCGCTGACGCTGCGAACGGCCTCGCGCAGTTCGGGCAAAATAAAACGCCGATTAAACGCCGTAAAGCCCTTGTGGGTGTTAATTGTCAGCACGTTCACCGAAATTCGCGACGTTGGCTTAGCCATAATTCTCCAGTTAATGTCACTTTCCTGAATAAAATAGTGTAGTAGACGTCACAAAAAGATGCGGTGATACGGAATTTTCCGTAAAGTGCGGTACTCTGAGTAACAGAGAAAAATCCTTCAGGAGAGAAGCCATGAAGTGGCAACAACGTGTACGCGTCGCAACGGGTCTTAGTTGCTGGCAGATTATGTTGCATCTACTGGTCGTGGCGGTACTGGTGATGGGTTGGCTGAGCGGCGCGCTGGTGCGCGTCGGATTAGGGCTGTGCGTACTGTACGGCGTCACGCTGCTGGCGATGCTGTTTTTGCAGCGTCACCATGAAGCGCGCTGGCGCGACGTGGGGGACTTCCTTGAGGAACTCACCACGACCTGGTACTTCGGCGCCGCCATGATAGTGCTTTGGTTGTTGTCGCGCGTGCTGCACAACAACCTGCTGCTGGCCCTCGCCGGGCTGGTCATACTAGCAGGCCCGGCGGTAGTATCGCTGCTGGCGAAAGATAAAAAACTAGGCAATCTTTCTTCGGAACATCGCATACGCCGCTGAGCCGGTGGTGGCCGCTATGACTAATAGCGGCCACAAACTTCCCCACACAATCTTCAGACTCGCATCCTTCAGATAAATTTGCTTGGTGATATCGGTAAAGTGCCGGATTGGGTTTATCCAGGTCAAATCCTGCAGCCACTGTGGCATGTTTTCTACCGGTGAAACGTAGCCGGATAGCAGAATCGCCGGCATCATAAAGACGAACACGCCGATAAATGCCTGCTGCTGGGTTGAACACAGCGAAGAAATCAATAAGCCAAAGCCCACCAGCGATAGACCGTAAATCAGCATGGTGAAATAGAACAGCAGCAGCGAGCCGGCAAACGGGATCTGATAAGCCCAGATACCGATCGCCAGCACGATAGTCGCCTGCATCGTGGCGACTATCAGCGCCGGTACCGCTTTGCCAACGAAGATTTGCCAGGTGGCGAGCGGTGAGACCAGCAGCTGATCGAGGGTACCCTGTTCACGCTCGCGAGCCACCGACAGCGAGGTGACGATCATCACCCCGATGGTGGTGATCATGGCGATAAGCGACGGCACCACGAACCATTTATAGTCGAGATTCGGGTTGTACCAGTTGCGCACCACCAGTTCGCTGTTGTTCGGTTTCGCTTTGTCCTGCAGCAGATCCTGCTGATAGTTTTTAACAATCTGCTGTAGATAGTTAGCGGCGATTTGCGCGCTGTTGGAGTTACGCCCGTCGAGCAGTAGCTGTAGCGGGGCGGTTTGATAGTTGTCGAGATTACGCGAGAAATCCGCCGGGAAGCGCACCACGAGCAGGGCTTTTTGTTCATCGATGGTCGGTTGAATCGCCTGCGGGCTTTTCAGCAGCAGGACGTGGGT
Source organism: Klebsiella sp. JN_Kp122 (assembly GCF_040062085.1). Lineage (NCBI taxonomy): Bacteria > Pseudomonadati > Pseudomonadota > Gammaproteobacteria > Enterobacterales > Enterobacteriaceae > Klebsiella > Klebsiella sp. JN_Kp122. The sequence continues at coordinate 336,769 of NZ_JBEAHW010000047.1, read as the reverse complement.
AAAGGCTTTGGCGCGGGCAAAGCGCTGGGTGAGCTCCACCGCGTGGCGGCCGCTATCTTCGTTATAGATAGCGATGGTAGCGTTGGTCACCTCAAGCGTGGCGGCAAAGGGAAACAACAATACCTGAATCAGCACCGGCATGATTAAAATCATCCGCGTTTGCGGTTCGCGCAGCAGCGACTGCAGCTCTTTGCGGATTAATGTCCATAAACGATGAAACATAAAACCTTCCTCATGTCGGACCCGGGCGACCGAAACTTACCGTAGGCCCGGTAAGCGTAGCGCCACCGGGCAAAATTCGAGCGCAGGGTTAATCCAGACGCCGTTTGGTTTTCAGCCACGTCAGGCCGATAAACATCACCGCCGAAGCAATCAAAAACAGCACGTTCACCAGCAGCACCACCGGAATATTGCCCGCCAGAAACAGGCTTTGCAGGGTGTTGACGAAATAACGCGCCGGGATCACGTAGGTCACCGCGCGGATCACCGCCGGCATACTGTCTATCTGGAAAATAAACCCGGACAACATAATCGATGGTAAAAAAGCGGCGTTCAACGCGACCTGCGCAGCGTTAAACTGGTTGCGGGTAATGGTCGAGATCAGTAACCCCATTCCCAGCGTACTAAGCAAAAACAGGCTGGTGATGACAAACAGAATCAGCAGCGAGCCGCGATAGGGCACGCCGAGAATAAATACCGATACCAGCATACACAGCAACATCGCCAGCATGCCGAGGAAATAGTAGGGAATTATCTTGCACAGCAGCAGTTCGGCGCGGGTGATTTCAGTGGATAGCAGCGCTTCCATGGTGCCGCGTTCCCATTCGCGCGCTACCACCAGCGAGGTCAATATCGCGCCGACCACGGTCATGATGATGGTAATTGCGCCGGGGATAATAAAGTGCTGGCTGATGGCCGCCGGGTTAAACCAGTAGCGCATCTGCACATCGATAAGCGGTTCAAAGGTCTCACCGCGGTCTTCCGCCCGTTGCTGTTGCCAGATCTGCCAGATACCTTCGACGTAGCCCTGCGCGAAGTTAGCGGTATTCGGTTCGCTACCGTCGGTAATTAACTGAATCGGCGCATTGGCGCCGGCGCGGGCCATCTGACGGTCAAAGTCGACGGGAATGACGACCATCGCGCGGATGCGCCCGGCCTGCATCAGCTCAATCAACTGCTGGCGATTATCGCTGACGGTGGCGTCGATATAGGGCGAGCCGGTCATGGTATGGACGAAATCCAGCGCCTCTTCGCTCTGCTGTTCCAGCAATACGCCGACTCGCAGTTTGCTGGAGTCGAGGTTTATGCCGTAGCCGAAGATAAACAGCAGGAGCAGGGGGATCACCACCGCAATTAGCCAACTGCTGGGATCGCGGACGATCTGTCGGGTCTCTTTGACACACAGCGCGCGAACCCGTCGCCAGGAAAGAATGCTATTGCTCATGACCGTTTTCCTTGTCCCATTGGTTAATCAGGGTAATAAACGCCTGTTCCATAGTGGGATCCGCCTGACTGTCATTCGCCGCCTGCGCCTTCAGCGCGTCCGGCGTGCCGCTGGCGATAAGCTTGCCGTGGTAGACCAGCCCGATGCGGTCGCAGTATTCCGCCTCATCCATAAAGTGGGTAGTCACCATTACCGTGACCCCTTTATCGACCATGCTGTTGATATGCAGCCAGAATTCGCGGCGAGTAAGCGGGTCGACACCGGAGGTGGGTTCATCGAGAAACAGAATGTCGGGTTCATGCATCAACGAGCAGGCCAGCGCCAGCCGCTGCTTGTAGCCGAGCGGTAGCTCGTCGGCGGCGTGGCCGGCGATACTTTTCAGGCCGAAGGCATCGCTCATGCGCGCGATTTTTTCATTTTGCGCCCGGCCGCGTAGACCGTAAACGCCGGAGAAAAAACGCAGGTTCTGCTCGACGCTGAGGTTGCCGTACAGCGAGAATTTTTGCGCCATATAGCCTAAATGCTGGCGCGCTTTACCGGAGCTGACCTTGAGATCCATTCCCAGCACCAGCGCTTTTCCGTCGGTCGGCACCAGCAGGCCGCACATCATTTTGAAGGTCGTGGATTTACCGGCGCCGTTAGGGCCAAGCAGGCCGAAAATCTCACCGCGTTTAACCTGGAAATCGACGTGGTCGGTGGCGGCGAAATCACCAAACTTTTTCGTTAACGACCGTGCTTCAATGACCGTTTCGTCTTTGTTGCCGTCCACGTGATGAATAATCTCTCCTAACGGCGACTCGGCGGTTCCGGCGCCGCCTAACAGGTCGATAAAGGCGTCTTCAAAACGCGGCGCGGTTTCGGCCACCTGTAGCGGCGGCATGTTGCCGTTTTGCTGAACCTCATCAATGCGGGCTGCCTTTTTCAGGATCAAACGCACCGATTTGCCCTGAATCACGCCATCGCTAATTTGCGGTAGTTTCAACGCCCGCTGCAACAGGCGGCGGTTGTTTTCCTGCGGGCTGGAGACCAGAAAGCTGCGCCCGGCCATGGTTTGCGTCAGCGCCTTCGGTTCGCCCTGGTAAAGCAATTTACCTTCGTTCATCAGCAGCACATCGCGGCACTGCTCGGCTTCATCGAGATAAGAGGTGCTCCACAAGATTAGCATGCCGTCGCCGGCCAGTTCGTGCACCATCTGCCACAGCTCGCGGCGCGAGATAGGGTCGACCCCGACGCCGGGCTCATCTAACAGCAGCACTTTCGGATCGCCTACCAGCGTACAGGCGAGCCCCAGTTTTTGCTTCATGCCGCCGGAGAGTTTGCCGGCTAATCGCCCGGTGAAAGGGCCAAGAGAAGTGAATTCCAGCAGGCGCTCGAATATTCTCTTCCGCGCCTCGCCGGTGACGCTGCGCAGATCGGCGTACAGGTTCAGGTTTTCCATCACCGTCAGATCTTCATACAGGCCGAATTTCTGCGGCATATAGCCGAGCGCCGCGTGCAGCGCGCCGTCGTCCTTCAGCGGATCGAAGCCGATTACGCTGGCGCTGCCCTCATCAGGCTTAAGTAAACCGGCCAGCATTCGCATCAGCGTCGTTTTACCTGCGCCATCTGGGCCGACGAGCCCTGTGACGTAGCCTGAGTGAATCGTACAGTTCAGCGGCGCGACTGCGGGTCGGTCCATACCGGGAAAACCGCGTGTCAGTCCGGTTAAAGTTATCGCGTCCTTACTCATGCCCGTTTCCGTTGCTGAAGGAGACGGTCACCGGCATGCCCTGACGCAGCGCGGCGTCGGCGTCGTTCACCACGATGCGCAGGCGGTAGACGAGATCGGTGCGCAAATCCGGTGTTTCCACGGTCTTTGGCGTGAATTCGGCGCTGGGGGAGACAAAGCCGATTTTACCGTGATAGGGCTTGTTCGGCCGGCTATCGGTATACAGCAGTACTTCGCGCCCCGGCTGCGCCTGGCCGAGATTTTTCTCGTCAACGTAGGCGCGTACCCAAACCGGATGGGTTAATGACAGTGTCAGCACCGTGCCGCCGGCGTTTAACATGGTGCCAGGTTCGACGGCGCGGGTCATCAAGGTGCCGTCGGACGGCGCGGTCAGTACGGTATCATGCAGGTCCAGTTTGGCTTGCGCCAGGGCCGCCTGCGCCTGTTCAAGGCTGGCTTTGGCCTGGGCAATTTCCTGCGGGCGGTTACCGGCGCGATATTGACGCAGTTTATCCTGCGCCGATTTTAAGGTCGCCTGCGCCTGATCGCGTGAAGAACGGGCGTTTTCGAGGTCGTTGGCGGAAATCGCGCTGCTGGCGCGCAGGCCGAGCTGACGTTGATAAAAATTCTGCGCATAGACCCAGGCGGCCTGCGCCTGATTAACCGCGGCCGCCGCCTGCGCAATCTCTTCGGCACGGTAACCCGCCATCATCAAATCGTACTGAGCCTGGGCGGTGGAGACGTTGGCCTGCGCCTGTTGCAGCGCGTTTTCATATGGCGCGCGGTCAAGTTCGCCGAGGGTTTGCCCACGGCGAATTTCATCGCCTTCATCGACGTTCAGGGTTGCCAGCCGCCCGCCGACGCGGAAGCTCATATTCACAGTACGAATATCGACATTGCCGTAGAGAGTGAGATCTTTTGCCTGGCTGCTTTGATACCACCACCAGCCGCCGCCGAGCGCGGCGAGCACGATGACGACCAATAGAACGACGACGGGTTTTTTCATGATCCCAGGCTCCTTTGCGCTAACCCTTGCAGAATGAAATCGATATGACAGGTGATCACCTGAAAAATTTGTTCAGCCTTTTGTTGATCGAACTGCGCCCAGCCGGTACGCAGTAAAATGGTTTCCCGCCCGAGGCGGAAGGCCAGTACTTCGCCAAGCAGGGCGTGGGTGTGCAGAATCATCTGCGTATCGTTGGCATCGCGCCCGGTCCAGGCGGCGATAAGCCGGGTCAAATAGCTATGTAGCGGGGCGATAACCTGCTGGTGGATAAGCTGGTAAGCCGCGGTAGGGGAGAGCTGCTCGCGAGAGATAAACTTGCTGAGGTTGACCGTGTCGTCCTGGGTCAGCAGCAGACTCATATCGCGGCAGCTGCGCAGGATCAATTCCCGCAGCGCCGGTTTGTCAGGTTTCGTCTGGGCGAGCAGGGCTTCGGCCGCCTCGGCATGCAGGCGGAAATTCTCGCCGATACAGTCGGCGATCCACTGTGCGCAGGCGAGATACAGGTCGTCTTTCGAACCGAAATAATAGGTGATAGCGGCGATATTCTGCCCGGCCTGCGCGGCGATATCGCGGGTCGTCGCATGGAGGCCATATTCGCCAAATTGCGCGATGGCGGCGGCGATAAGCTGGCTTTTGGCTTGTTCGCCTTTACTGGTCACGGAGGTACTGTTCATCGCACTCTAAAAAATTAATCAATCGATTGATTAAGAATAGGGGCGATTCGCTGAACTGTCCACCATGGTGAAGACGAAAAATTATCCGGCGCAAGCGAGTATTATTTTGCTGGTAATTCCTGCGGGGATATTTTATGCGGTTCGTCACAAAATCTGCTAAACTGCGCCCCTTCATGGCATTGTGGTTTTTGCCATCTCTATCGCAATAATCTCCCTGAAAACTACGCCCTTAAACGGGTCGGGGCGGTTCGGAGTTGTTATGTCTTTTGATTCCCTTGGCCTGAATCCCGATATCCTGCGCGCCGTCGCCGAGCAGGGCTACGTTGAGCCGACCCCCATCCAGCAGCAGGCGATCCCGGCAGTACTGCAGGGCCGCGATCTGATGGCCAGCGCCCAGACCGGGACCGGCAAGACCGCCGGCTTTACGCTGCCGCTGCTGCAGCGCCTGACCCAGGATCAGCCGCACGCGAAGGGGCGCCGTCCGGTGCGCGCCCTGATCCTGACGCCGACCCGCGAACTGGCGGCGCAGGTGGGTGAGAATGTCCGCGACTACAGCAAATATCTCAATATCCGCTCGCTGGTGGTTTTCGGGGGCGTGAGCATCAACCCGCAGATGATGAAGCTGCGCGGCGGCGTCGATATCCTCGTCGCCACCCCAGGCCGTCTGCTGGATCTTGAACATCAGAATGCGGTCAGCCTGGATAAAGTCGAAGTGCTGGTACTGGATGAAGCCGATCGCATGCTGGATATGGGCTTTATCCACGACATCCGCCGCGTGCTGGCTAAACTGCCGCCGCGTCGTCAAAACCTGCTGTTCTCCGCCACCTTCTCTGATGAGATCAAGGCGCTGGCGGAAAAACTGCTGCATAACCCGCTGGAAGTCGAAGTGGCGCGCCGCAACACCGCCTCTGAGCAGATCACCCAGCACGTTCACTTTGTGGATAAGAAACGTAAGCGTGAACTGCTCTCGCAGCTGATTGGCGAAGGCAATTGGCAGCAGGTGCTGGTCTTTACCCGTACCAAGCACGGTGCCAACCATCTGGCGGAGCAGCTGAATAAAGACGGTATCCGTAGCGCCGCCATCCACGGCAATAAGAGCCAGGGTGCGCGTACCCGCGCGCTGGCTGACTTTAAATCCGGCGGCATTCGTGTGCTGGTCGCCACCGACATCGCCGCGCGCGGGCTCGATATCGAAGAGCTGCCGCACGTGGTCAACTATGAGCTGCCGAACGTGCCGGAAGATTACGTGCACCGGATTGGCCGTACCGGACGCGCGGCGGCGACCGGCGAAGCGTTGTCGCTGGTCTGCGTGGACGAGCATAAGCTGCTGCGTGATATCGAACGCCTGCTGAAAAAAGAGATCCCGCGTATTGCTGTTGCCGGTTACGAGCCGGATCCGTCGATTAAAGCGGAGCCGATTCAAAACGGTCGTCAGCAGCGTGGCGGCGGTGGCCGCGGTCAGGGGCAAGGACGCGGCGGTCAGAGCCAGGGCCGTAGCCAGCAGGCGCCGCGCCGTCAGGATGGCGAAGCGCCGAAAGCGCGTACCCAGGACGGTAAACCACCGCGTCGCCGTCGCCCGCGTAAACCTGCCGGCGAATAATATGCTGCTGCCTGGGACGATAAAGCGCCCAGGCATCATAACGGCCCGTCTCTCCGCGTGCGCGGCGGCGGGCCGTTTTTTTACCGTTCATTGCGTTTTTTATCGAGCGCGATTCCACCCTCTACAGAAAGCAATACCTCCTGGCCGGCAAAAATGGCACAATAGTGGCTGTTTATACAGTATTCAGGTTTTCTCATGGCTTTGACCGCTGCGCTTAAAGCGCAAATCGCCGCCTGGTATAAGGCGCTTCAGGAACAGATCCCGGACTTTATCCCCCGAGCTCCGCAGCGGCAGATGATCGCCGATGTGGCGAAAACGCTCGCCGGGGAAGAGGGGCGGCATCTGGCTATCGAAGCGCCGACCGGCGTCGGCAAAACGCTGTCATATCTGATCCCCGGCATCGCCATTGCCCGTGAGGAACAAAAAACGCTGGTGGTCAGTACCGCCAACGTCGCGCTGCAGGATCAAATCTACAGTAAAGACCTGCCGCTGCTGCGCAAGATTATTCCCGACCTGCGCTTTACCGCCGCCTTTGGCCGTGGCCGCTACGTTTGTCCGCGTAATCTGGCGGCGCTGGCCAGTACCGAGGCGACGCAGCAGGATCTGCTGGCGTTCCTCGATGACGATCTGACGCCAAAAAACCAGGCCGAACAAAAGCTCTGCGCGACGCTGAAAACCGATCTCGACGGCTATAAATGGGACGGCCTGCGCGATCATACCGACAAGCCCATTGATGACGCCCTGTGGGGGCGGCTGAGCACCGATAAAGCCAGCTGTCTTAACCGCAACTGCCACTACTACCGTGAATGCCCATTCTTCGTCGCCCGGCGCGAAATCCAGGAAGCGGAAGTGGTGGTGGCCAACCATGCGTTGGTGATGGCGGCCATGGAGAGCGAAGCGGTGCTGCCAGAGCCGAAAAACCTGCTGCTGGTGCTCGACGAAGGCCACCATCTGCCGGACGTCGCCCGCGACGCCTTAGAGATGAGCGCCGAGATAACCGCGCCCTGGTACCGGCTGCAGCTGGATCTGTTCAGCAAATTGGTGGCGACCTGCATGGAGCAGTTCCGTCCGAAGACCACGCCGCCGTTGGCTAATCCGGAACGGTTGAACGAACACTGCGAAGAGCTGTATGAGCTTATCGCCTCGCTCAATAATATTCTCAATCTCTATATGCCTGCCGCCCAGGAGGCGGAGCATCGCTTCCCGATGGGCGAACTGCCGCAGGAAGTGATGGAGATTTGCCAGCGGCTGGCCAAGCTCACCGAAATGCTACGCGGGCTGGCGGAGCTGTTTCTCAACGATCTCAGCGAAAAGACCGGCAGCCACGACGTGGTGCGTCTGCATCGTATCCTGCTGCAGATGAACCGGGCACTTGGCATGTTCGAAAGTCAGAGCAAGCTGTGGCGGCTGGCCTCAATGGCGCAGTCTTCCGGCGCGCCGGTGACCAAGTGGGCCACCCGCGAGATTCGCGATGGCCAGATCCATGTCTGGTTCCACTGCGTGGGGATCCGCGTCAGCGATCAGCTCGAACGTCTGCTGTGGCGCAGCGTGCCGCATATTGTCGTCACCTCGGCGACGCTGCGTTCGTTGAATAGCTTCTCGCGCCTGCAGGAGATGAGCGGTCTGAAAGAGAAAGCGGGCGATCGTTTCGTGGCGCTGGACTCGCCGTTCAATCACGTCGAGCAGGGAAAAATCATTATTCCGCAAATGCGCTATGAGCCGCTTATTGATAACGAAGAGCAGCACATCGCCGAAATGGCGGCTTTTTTCCGTGAGCAGGTCGAGAGCAAAAAGCATCTTGGTATGCTGGTGCTGTTCGCCAGCGGGCGGGCCATGAATCGCTTTCTGGAACATGTTACCGATCTGCGCCTGATGCTGCTGGTGCAGGGCGACCAGCCGCGCTATCGACTGGTCGAGCTGCATCGTAAACGCGTTGAAGGCGGCGAGCGCAGCGTGTTAGTTGGCTTGCAATCTTTTGCCGAAGGGCTGGATTTAAAAGGCGAACTGTTAAGCCAGGTGCATATCCATAAAATCGCCTTCCCGCCGATCGACAGCCCGGTAGTGATCACCGAAGGCGAGTGGTTGAAAAGCCTCAACCGCTATCCCTTTGAGGTGCAAAGCCTGCCGAGCGCCTCATTCAACCTGATTCAACAGGTCGGGCGCCTGATCCGTAGCCATCAGTGCTGGGGCGAAGTCATTATTTACGATAAGCGCCTGCTGACTAAAAATTACGGCGCGCGATTGTTAAATGCGTTACCGGTATTTCCTATAGAGCAGCCGGGCGTTCCCGAGGTTATAGTAAAAAGCAAAGCAAAACAGACGCGTCGCCGACGCCGCTAAGCGCATAAGCGGTGTGGTCGGCGGAGCCTACCGCTGGAGGGAGCAAGTCGATGGATTACACCAAAATTATCAAAGAAGTCGGGCGCGGAAAAAATCACGCTCGCGACCTGGATTTAGTCACGGCCCGTGCGCTGTATACGCGGATGTTAAACGGTGAAGTGGACGATCTGGAACTGGGCGCTATTCTCATTGCGCTGCGCATCAAGGGCGAAGGCGAAGCCGAAATGCAGGGCTTTTATGAGGCGATGCAGCTACAGACCATCCGCCTGACGCCGCCGGTAGCGAAACCGATGCCAATTGTTATCCCCAGCTATAACGGCGCGCGCAAACAGGCCAACCTGACGCCGCTGCTGGCGGTACTGCTGCATAAACTCGGTTTCCCGGTGGTGGTTCATGGCGTCAGTCATGATCCAACCCGCATCCTGACCGAGACCATTTTTGCGCTGATGGGGATCCCGGCCACCACCCACGCGGGTCAGGCCCAGGCGCGTCTCGACAGCCATGAGCCGGTCTATATCCCGGTCGGGGCGCTGTGCCCGCCGCTGGAAAAGCAGCTGGCATTGCGTTGGCGGATGGGGGTGCGCAACAGCGCGCATACGCTGGCCAAGCTGGCGACGCCGTTCGCTGAAGATGCCGCGCTGCGTCTGTCGAGCGTGTCGCATCCGGAATATGTCGGCAAGGTCGCGGCGTTCTTTACGCAGATCGGTGGCCGGGCGCTGCTGATGCACGGTACCGAAGGTGAAGTCTATGCCAACCCGCAGCGCTGCCCGCAAATTAACCTGATTGATGCGGCGGGAACCAGAGTGTTGCATGAGCGGGCCGACGAGAGTGTGCAGGAAAAAGTGGCATTGCCGGAATCCAAAGATCCTGAAATTACCGCGCGCTGGATTGAGCGCTGCGTGAGCGGTAGCGAGCCGGTTCCGCAGTCGCTGAAAATTCAGCTTGCCTGCTGCCTGGTTGCCACCGGTCAGGCGACTTCGCTCGCTAATGGCCTGGCGCAGGTTGCCGAACGCTGGTAAACGGACAAAAAAAAGCCCGTCCGGTGGCTCGGACGGGCAAACAAGGGTATTTAAAAGGTCTTTTCAGGGTTAATTCAGTGGCATTTCAGAGTATTGCTGCGATTATTTGTAGATAACCGCGGTACCGCTAACTTTGTTGTTGGTGTTAGCGGAGGTGATGCTGTAGCCGGTTGCGCCAGCGGCATCGGCTTTAGCAGCCAGTTTGGCTTCCAGACCATCCAGAGTTGTTGCGCCTTCAGCGGAAACAACGCCGATTTTATTCATGCTTTCTGCCTGGGCTGGGGTTACCGGCTGAGCGGCGAATGCGCCGAAAGACAGAGCGGAAAGGGCGATAGCAGCGGCAGCGTATTTGATGTTTTTCATAATTAATCTCTCGCAGTGTGTTCTGTAGGGGGACGATGTTCCGTCGATGTGATAAGTATCACGTTTTTTGTCGCGAGATAAAATCGAAGGAAATTCACAGTCTTCATCGAATTTTTTGAAAGAAGAATAATTTATTGATTATTAATAAATTATTTTACGCTATTGCTGCGCTAGAAGGACAAACTAGTTGCCATGGCAACTAAAGGCACATTTTGCCACTTTTTTCGCCAAAAAACGTGCGTGAAAAGATAGCGCAATCAGCGGTAATGAACGGTAAAGGAAGGTCAGCGTAGCTGGCTGTCTTTGGAGCCACGACGATTATATCCTGAATATGTATTGTTGTGTAAATCTTTATCCTGCTGGCACTTCACGCAGTATCTGACCCCGGCGAGCGCCTTACGCCGCGCTTCCGGAATGGGCTCTCCGCATTCTTCACAAAATTTGTTGCTCTCTCCGCCAGGAAGCTCGCTGCGGGCGCGGGCGACGGCATCGTTTACCGTGCTGTCAATTTGATCCTGGACGGCCCCATCGTTTGCCCAACCTGATGCCATGATGCGCTCCTCGTATTAGCAATCTGTAAACAGTATAGAAAATATGGGGGCAAAAAATGCGCAGCCAAGTCCCGGGCGCCGGCATTGCCGCCTGCGTATTCCCGGCGCGGGCAGAAGGATTATTTATAAATAATCGCCGTGCCGGCTAATTTGTTGCCGCCGCCAGCGGCGTTTATTCGCCAGGCAATCGCCCCCTGCTGGTGGGCTTTTTGCGCCAGTTGCGCCTGTAAGTCGTCGAGGGTGCTGGCGCCGGAGGCGGAAACTGAGCCGGACGGGCGCAGCGGGCCAACGGCCACGGCAGCGGTCTCGGGGTTGTTGGCCTGTGTGGGTGAGGAGAGAAGAGCAAGGGCGATAAAAGCGGGGGCGAGCAGAAAGGTTCTCATGGCTATATCCTCATTAACAGCATGGGACATACCTTAAGTTTAGGTCGTGATGAGCAGAACCACCGGATAAATAATAATGGGCAAACAACCACTTTACGCGCTTATTGCCGCACAGGCTTTCGCCAGCGACGGCATGTATTATCCTTGCTACGCTAAAGTTAACGAGCGTCCGGGCGGATCATATCGAAGCGCTGGCTTTCATCAATGCTGTAGTAGGCCGTCGGCCCGCCGGCGCGTAAAATCGGCTGCGCTTTCGCGGTTTGATAAATCCCGTCTTCCAGCAGCGACTCATCGATATGCACGGCGACCACTTCACCGAGCACCAGCCAGCTATCGATGGCTTCGCCGCTGGCGCGCGTTAACTGAATACACTGCGACAGGCGACATTCGAAGTTGACCGGGCTTTCCGCCACGCGCGGGGCGCGGACGATCCGGCTCGGCGCGGCGGTCAATCCGGCGCGCAGGAATTCATCTTCATGACGTGGAATAGTGGCGGAAGTTTCATTCATCGCTTCGGCGAGTGGCCGGGTAGCCAGATTCCAGACAAATTCTTTTGTTTCAACAATGTTCTGCACACTGTCTTTCCAGCCGCCGCTGGCGAAACCGATGATCGGTGGCCGATAGTTAAAGCAGTTGAAGAAGCTGTAGGGGGCGAGATTGCGTTGCCCTGCGCTATCGAGCGAAGCGATCCAGCCGATGGGGCGCGGCCCGACGATGGCATTCAGCGGGTCGTGCGGCAGGCCGTGGCCTTCGGCAGGTTGATAGAAGTACATAGAGCACCAGAAAGCGAAATAAGAAGATATCCAGACTCCCTTATTTACCGCGCCGCCGTCAACGGGTATCTTACGCGGCTGTTGAAAGGAGATTGCCATGAAAGCCGAAAAGCCGGGGTTGCACCCGCGTAACCGTCATCACCAACGCTATGATTTGCCAGCGCTGTGCCAGACTCATCCTGAGCTGCAAATCTATATCACCCTGAATCCGGCAGGTGAGCAAACCATTGATTTTGCTAATCCACTGGCGGTGAAGGCGTTGAATAAGGCGCTGCTGGCGCACTTTTACGCGGTAAAACACTGGGATATTCCTGACGGCTTCTTGTGCCCGCCGGTGCCGGGACGCGCGGACTATATCCACCATCTGGCCGACCTGCTGGCGCAGGATAGCGGCGAGATCCCGAAAAAAGCCACCATTCTCGATATCGGTACCGGCGCGAACTGCATCTATCCGCTGATTGGCGCGCATGAATACGGCTGGCGCTTTACCGGTAGCGAAGTCAACCCGCAGGCCTTTGCCAGTGCCCAAGCGATTATCAACGGCAATCCAGGGCTGACGCGACAAATTCGTCTACGTCGTCAGAAAGAGGGCCAGGCAATCTTTACCGGCATCATTCATAAGAATGAAACCTATGATGCGACCCTCTGCAACCCGCCGTTCCACGATTCCGCCGCCAGCGCGCGTGCCGGTGGCGAGCGTAAACGCCGTAATCTGGGGCTGGGGGAAGATAGCGTACTGAACTTCGGCGGCCAGCAGCAGGAACTGTGGTGTGAAGGCGGGGAAGTGGCCTTTATTTCGCAGATGATCCGCGAAAGCCAGCAGTTCGGCCGCCAGGTTAAATGGTTTACCTCGCTGGTCTCCCGCGGCGACAATCTGCCGCCGCTGTATCGCCTGCTGACCGACGTCGGCGCGGTGAAAGTGGTGAAAAAAGAGATGGCGCAGGGGCAGAAACAGAGCCGCTTTATCGCCTGGAGCTTTATGGACGACGCAAAGCGCCGCCGTCCATTTTAAGTCTCTGCCGCCGGGTTTGCGTTGCCCGGCGGCGGCAATACCTGCCAGGTTTGTACCGGCGCACGCACGCCGGTGCGATCGAAATGCTGCTTCACCTGGGTATCGAGGGCAAAGCGTACCGCCCACTGCTTCAGCGGCAGCGTCGTAAAGCTGACGCGTAACGTAAACGCGGTATTGCTTAGTCCTACCAGCCCGGCGAACGACGGTTCGCCAATAATTAGCCCGCGGATCTCCTCCTGCGCCATCAGATCGTCTACCGCCGCCTTCAGCGCCTGATTGGCTTTATCCAAATCCTCCTGCCTGTCGACATCATAGTTGGCGACCACCGAACCGATCCCGCGCACAAAGTTGGCGAAGGTGGTTATCGAAGACCAGGGAATAATATGGTACGCCCCGGTATCCTGGCGCACGCCCACCGAGCGGATCGACATCCGTTCCACCGTACCGGTTAATGGCCCGATGGTCACCAGATCGCCGGTGTTCATCCCGTTTTCAAACTGGATAAAGATGCCGGTAATAATATCTTTGACCAGCGTTTGGGCGCCGAAAGAGATAGCCAATCCTAATGCCCCGGCGCCCGCCAGCAGCGGCGCGATGTTCACCCCCACTTCCGACAATAAGATCATTATCGTAATAGTGGTAATGACCACCGCCAGCGCGTTGCGAAACAGCGTCAGCAGCGTTCTGGCGCGAGCGCTGGGCAGCGGGCGTCCATGAATGTCCGATGACAGGCGGTTCTCAATCAGGCTTGCCAGCAGGGTCCAGCCGACGGCGGAGAAGAACAGGATCAGCGCGATACGAATCAGGACATCCACCGTTTTCTGCCCGGCATCATTGTGAAGCCATTGCTGAAAATCAAATAGACCCCAGGCGCTCAGCAACAGCATCACCGTCACGCATACCGTAAGGATCCGCGCGGCTTTCAGCGAGGCGGAGATCCAGCCGTTGAGCCGTTTTTGCAGCTCCGGGTAGTGGCGTTGGGTTTCTGGCGACAGGGTGATGGTTTTGGCTATCCAGCGTGACAAAATACCGGATACCAGCGCCGCGGCGCCGACGATAGCGAGGCTGCGCAGCGTCGCGCCCATCATAAATTTGAGGCTGTTGCCGGGGTCAAAGAGCGAAAAGAAGAACAGCACGATAAAGTAAGCGCAGGCCAGCCAGTGCCAGACCAGAGCAAAAGCGCGAATAAACAAGCTGAAGAACGGCAGCGAGCGGTCGGCAAGATGGATAAGCCCCTGAGTGATGGCGCGTTTGTTGTGGAAAATCAGATACAGCGCCCACACCGTAATGCACAACATTATGATGACGTTGGCCAGCGCGCCAATCTGCACGTTAACCTGATTGGAGATAATCGGCACCGCTACGATCAGCCCGTAACCAATCAGGCTACTCAGGGCGCTGAGGCGTAAGTTCCAGTAGATTGCGTGTTCGTCGCTGATATTGAAGGGGCGTAAATCGGCAATCCGCGGGCAAAAAATCAATCGCAGAATGGCTTTAAAAAACTCGATCAGCGCGAAGGCGTTAAGAAACAGGCTTTGTTGGAAAGCAATGGTGCGGTTGCCGCCGTTTAAACGATCGCTTAACAGCTGGCCGATAAACAGCGTTAGCGCCAGCAGCAGCAGGTCAATGATAAAAGCGCCAGCGATGGTTGCCGGTAACTGGAGCCAGTTGTTGCGCTCACGGTTTTTGTGCCTTCCCCAATGGCCCATTTTGCGGTACAGCGGCAGCGCCGCCAGGCGTACTAACCACCAGAAGGCAAATACCAGCCCGGCCAGCAGCAGGAAGTCGCCAGCGGCATTGCGAAAAGCATCGGCATGGAAAGGCTTATGCGGCGAGCCGGTGATATTGCGCCATAGCTGCGAAAACCGTGACGACAGGCGCTCGCTATACTGGCGGCTAATTTCCGTCACGCTTTCCAGAACGGTTTGCTCGTCTTTGACTTCTGGCGGGGTCAGCGTGGGGGCGGCGGCAGGGGGCTGGGTAGCGGCGGCTTTGCGCAGCTCATCGATTAACTCCTGCCGCGAGTCTGGATTATCCAGCACGTCAGCTAATGCCGCCCAGGCGGCTTTTTTTTGTTCGAGGTCAGGCTCGCTGGCTGTGCTTTTGTCGGTTGTCGCCGCCGGAATGCCGGGCAATGACGCCGCCGACAGCGGCGAAATCCACAGCGCAGCGAGCAACAGTAGGATCCACGGCATGGGCGCCTCCATTGCATCTCAAACTGCTAAGTATAGAAGGGGTCAGAGGAGAAGGAGCGGTGGGATGAATCTGGAAAGCGGCTCTCCCCTTACCGGGGAGAGCCGGGCGCATCAGGCTACGTGCTGTAAAAACTCGCGCAGACGCGGGCTTGGCGGGTTCTTCACCAGAACCTGCGGGTCGCCGTCTTCGGCGATGCGGCCTTTATCGATGAAGATCAGCCGTGATGCCACTTTTTCAGCAAAGCCGATTTCGTGGGTTACGATGACCATCGTCATGCCTTCCTCAGCCAGGTCCTGCATGACTTTCAGCACTTCATGGCGCAGTTCCGGGTCAAGTGCCGAAGTCGGCTCATCAAACAGCATCATTTTCGGTTTCACCGCCAGCGCGCGGGCAATAGCGACGCGCTGCTGCTGGCCGCCGGAGAGTTCGGATGGATAGTGGTGCGCGCGTTCCGCAAGACCCACCTTCGCCAGCAGCTCTTTCGCCAGCGTTTCCGCCGCCGCTTTCGACGCGCCGCGCACGCGCTGCGGGCCGAACATCACGTTCTCCAGCGCCGTCAGGTGCGGGAACAGATAGAACTGCTGGAATACCATTCCGGCTTCCTGGCGAATTAAGCGCTCGTCAACTT
This sequence comes from Klebsiella sp. JN_Kp122, assembly GCF_040062085.1. Taxonomy (NCBI): domain Bacteria; kingdom Pseudomonadati; phylum Pseudomonadota; class Gammaproteobacteria; order Enterobacterales; family Enterobacteriaceae; genus Klebsiella; species Klebsiella sp. JN_Kp122. The sequence continues at coordinate 321,072 of NZ_JBEAHW010000047.1, read as the reverse complement.
TCGGGTCGTTCACCTTCAGGCCATCGACGATAAGATCGCCGCTGGTGATCTCTTCCAGTTTATTGATGCAGCGCAGCAGCGTGGATTTACCGGAGCCGGACGGCCCGATGATCACGACCACTTCGCCTTTGTTGATCTTCAGATCGATATCGTGCAGCACTTTAGTCGGGCCAAAGTGTTTGGAAACGTTTTTAAATTCAATCACAGGATTTTCATCCTTCTTTCAAGACGACGCAGAATGAAGCTCAACACCAGGGTGATGATCAGATAAATGACGGCAACGGCGCTCCAGATTTCCAGCGCGCGGAAGTTACCGGCAATAATTTCCTGGCCCTGGCGGGTCAGTTCGGCGACGCCGATAACGATAAACAGCGACGTATCTTTGATACTGATAATCCATTGGTTACCGAGCGGCGGCAGCATACGGCGCAGCGCCAGCGGCAGGATCACGTGGCGGATGGTCTCGCGGCGGGAGAGTCCCAGCGCCAGACCCGCTTCGCGGAAACCTTTATGGATGGACAGCACCGCGCCGCGGGTGATTTCCGCGATATAGGCCCCGGAGTTGATCATGATGGTCACCACCGCGGCGGTGAACGGGTCGATGCGTAAGTCGCTAAACGCCATCGGCAGCGCGAAGTAAATGAACATCACCTGCACCACAATAGGCGTGCCGCGGATGATTTCAATAAATACCAGCGCGATGTGGTTGGCTATCCAGCCGCCGAAACAGCGGGCGAAACCGGCCACCAGACCGATGATAAGGCCGCCAACCAGGCCGAGGACCGAAATCCACAGCGTCATTTTGGCGCCTTCCAGCAAAATAGGAATGGCGGGCCAGATGGCACTCCAGTCAAACTGCATAATGTGTTCCTGTTACTGTTACCGTGTCGAAAGCAGAGAAAGCCTCTGCGAATACGGCGCCGGGCAAAGAGACCCTGGCGCCGTGGAGCCCGCGGCGGATTGGCCGCGGGAAGTCGTCCTGATTATTATTTTGGTTCAGTACCGAACCATTTTTTGTAAATTTCGTTGTAGGTGCCGTTTTCACGCAGCGTTTTCAGCGCGCCGTTCACTTTTTCGCGCAGTTCGTCGCTGCCTTTCGGGAAGGCGATACCGTAGCTTTGCGCTTCCAGCGATTCGCCTACCGCTTTGAACTTGCCCTGACCGGCAGTTTTAATGAAGTACAGGATGTTTGGCGTGTCGTGCAGTACCGCGTCAGCGCGGCCGGTGCCCAGTTCCATATAAGCGTTATCAATGTTCGGGAACTGGCGCAGATCTTTGGTTTTGATGTTGGCTTTCGCATAATCAACGGAGCCGGTGCCGCTCTTCACGGCGACCACTTTGCCGTTCAGATCTTTCACATCTTTAATGTCATTGTTTTTCGCGTTCACCATCACCAGCAGGCCGCTTTTGTAGTAGCCGTCGGAGAAGTCGATTGCTTTTTTACGCTCGTCGGTGATGGTGATCCCCGCCAGCGCCAGATCGATGTTTTTGGTCTGCAGCGCGGGAATGATGCCGCTGAAGTCCATTGGTTTCAGGGTGTAGTCCAGTTTCAGTTCTTTAGCGACCGCGGCCCACAGGTCAATATCGAAGCCGACGTATTTATCACCTTGCTTAAATTCAAACGGAACAAACGCCGTATCGGTGGCGACTACCAGTTTTTTATCTGCGGCGTGAGACGAAACCGCAAAAGCCAGGGTCAGTGCAGCCAGTGACACTTTTAATACAGACTTCATAGTATTTCCTTTTTTATCCACGGGACGAGCCCCTGCGAGAACGTGTAGCCTAATGAAAAAATCGTGCCAGTTTTACAAGCTATTGTTTTTCAACAGGAGCTTTCATATTGCTTGCACAATTTCGGTTACTCGATACAGCAAACGCACCGTGACGGGGCATCATTTTGGTGCAATATAAACGTAGCGAATAACCAGAGCATTTTTAACGCAAACCCTGATGGGAAAACAATCTTGCTGTAACGATTGTGTGAGGTGATTATTACAATTGTTTTACTTTAGTACGTATTGTGTACATACATATGCACCAAAAGAGGGCGAGCTAAGCGATTGCGGGGGGTAGCGTGGGAGAAAAGGAAAAAGCCGCCAGCGGGCGCTGACGGCGGTAGACGTTTATTCGATATTCGCTTCGATGAACCACAGGAATTTATCCAGGTCGCGGGAAGCCGCGGTAAAGATATCGGCGGTGTCTTCATCTTTCGCTTCGCTGATCGCTTTACGCACATCATTGGCCACGATGGCGTAACGGTCCGCCAGCTCTTTCAGGTGTTCCTGAACGGAGTGAATATCCAGCGGGTAGCTTTTCAGCGGGCTTTTGCTGTTGATGACCTGAGTGGTGCCCAGTGCGACGCCGCCCAGTTGAACGGCACGTTCAGCCATCGTATCAAGGTGATCGGTGAGCGCAGTGCGGAAACCATCCAGCATTTCATGGACAGCAATAAAGTTGGCACCGCGCATATTCCAGTGGGCCTGCTTGGTGATCAGAGACAGGTCGATGAACTGGATCACCTGGCGATTCAGCAGCTCAATAGTCGCTTTCTTCTCATTGTCTGCCACATCGTTACGGGTGTAGAGCAGGTTAGACGCTTTAGTTTTAACCAGTTTTGCGGTACTCATAGTTTCATATCCTCTTGATATTGATACTCGTCATACTTCAAATTTGAATTATGTAGAGCGTTTGTCCCAAATGACTTCGGGACTAATTATAGCAAGGGATATCGGGTATGAGGCATCGGCTGTCCATATCAGTTTGATAGCACAGAGTTGTTGGCTATTTAAAAAAACATTTTAATTCAATTTGTTAGCATGAGACGGCTGGCCCGATACCGTCACGGGCCAGTGCGGTAACAAAATCTTAATTTATATCGACTTTCTCGATTTTGCTTTGCCGCTGCATGGTCAGCGTGGAACCCATTGAGGCAACGATAATGGCCCCTAATGCCAGAGTTTGCGTCAGGGTTAGCGTCTCGCCGAGGAACACCATTCCCGACAGCGCCGCCAGAGCCGGCTCCATGCTCATCAGCGTGCCGAAGGTACGGGTGGGCATCCGGGTCAGGGCGATCATTTCCAGCGAATAGGGTAGGGCGGTGGAGAGAATGGCGATGCCAAGCCCCAGCGGCAGCAACGACCATTGCAGCAGCGTATCGCTGGCCTGGACGACGCCGATGGGCACAAAAATTACCGCCGCGATGAGCGAGCCCATGGCCACCGTCGCCGGGCCGTGTTCTTCACCCGCGCGCTGGCCGGTAAGAATATAGACCGCCCAGAATGCGCCGGCGCCGAGCGCGAACAGCGCGCCGACTAAATCCACTTCCCCTACGTTTTGCCCAAGCGGCAGCAGGAACCACAGCCCGAGCACCGCCAGCGCCACCCAGACGAAATCAAGCGGGCGGCGTGAACCGAAGAGCGCCACCGCCAGCGGCCCGGTGAACTCCAGCGCGACCGCGACGCCAAGCGGGATCCGCTGAAGCGATAAATAGAAGAGATAGTTCATCGCCCCTAGCGCCACGCCGTAAAAGAACAGCGGTAGCCGCTGCTGCGGGGCAAAGCGCAGTCGCCACGGCTTAAAAATAACGACTAAAATTAAAGTGCCGAGCGTCAGGCGTAGAGCGGTGACTCCCGGTGCGCCAATCAACGGGAAGAGCGATTTCGCCAGAGATGCGCCGCTCTGAATGGAGACCATGGCGATCAAAATAACCAGTATCGGCAACCACGCCGGAACTTTACGGGACGAGCCGGGCATCCTTTCTCCTGTCAGGGTTTGTCAAAAGAGGTAAAGGTTCCAGTGTACTGGAATAACCGCTTAACGGTTTAGCGATTGTTGAAAAAAGAGGGTGGAAAAACAGTACAATGGCGTAAAATGCGTAGGGGAATGCCTTCGCGACTAAGAATAATCTGGATGCACAGCGCTTACGGCTGGTAAACGTTAAGCACTTTTTGCGCGAAAAGTGTTTGATTTCCAGATTGTTACGAAATCGTGGAAACTTTTGCTTACATGAAAAAGTATGTTAGACAATGTAAAGTCAAAAGAGTTTCCCAAAAGTTTTTGATATATTTAAGACTTAGGACTTATTAGAAACACATTTGAGGTGGTTATGAATAAAATTGCACGTCTTTCAGCACTGGCCGTTGTTCTGGCTGCATCCGTAGGTACTACTGCTTTCGCTGCAACTTCTACCGTTACCGGTGGTTACGCTCAGAGCGACATGCAGGGTAAAGCTAACAAAGCAGGCGGTTTCAACCTTAAGTACCGTTACGAGCAAGATAACAACCCGCTGGGCGTTATCGGTTCCTTCACCTACACCGAAAAAGACAACACCAGCAACGGTACTTACAACAAAGGTCAGTACTACGGCATCACCGCTGGTCCGGCTTACCGTCTGAACGACTGGGCGAGCATCTACGGTGTAATCGGTGTTGGCTACGGTAAGTTCCAGAACAACAACTTCCCGAACCACAAATCCGACATGAGCGACTACGGTTTCTCTTACGGCGCTGGTATGCAGTTCAACCCGATCGAAAACGTTGCCCTGGACTTCTCCTACGAGCAGTCTCGCATTCGTAACGTTGACGTCGGCACCTGGATTGCTGGCGTAGGTTACCGCTTCTAATCACTTCGGTGATATAAAAAATCCGCCTCAAGGGGCGGATTTTTTTTGTCTGTGATTCGGCGATACCGTTTAGTTGACGGTAAACTCGTCGCTGCCCAGATGGTTGTAGTCCACCTTCTGTAACTGGAAATTGGTGATATACACCGGTCCGGCTTTCTGTTCCGAGATAAAGCGATAGCGTGGGGTAATTTCCTGTGCGCTGATGCCGGTCCACTGCGAGAAGAAGCTGAGGAAATCATTCGCCGAGCGGCGGGCTTTAATCATCTTATGCGCTTTATCGTCGCTGGAGAGCACCATAAACGGTACCTGGAAGTTCTGCTGATATTTGTCATCATGGGCGAGATACTGCACCGCCTTACCGCGTTCTTTAAATGCCAGACCGTGATCGGAAAAATAGGTGAGCGAGAAAGAGCTGCCGGAATTCTGTAGCTGGCCGTAGAGTTTCGCCAACAGCGCGTCGGTTTGCGTCACGCTGTAGAGATAGCATGAGGTCTCCTTTGACTGCACAAAGGTGGTGTACTTGCCTTTGGTACGATCGCAGGCCTGCGGGTGCGAGCCCATAATATGCAATACGATCAACTGCGGCTGGCTGCGCTCGACTGATAAGACCTGCTCGGTCAGTTTCAGCAGCTGCTCATCCTGCGTATTTTTATTGGCTTCAAAATCCCCATTTTTCAGGAACTGCACCTCATCGGCGCGTTTGGCGATGCTGGCGATGGCGGTGTCGTATTCACCAATTTGCCCTTGATTGGAGAACCACCAGGTTTGGAAGCCCGCGCGGTTGGCGAGGGTGACGAAGTTATCCTGATACTGGGGTTTACCGTCTACCACCCGATTGAGGGTCAGGCCCAGCGACTTCTGCGTGGAGCCGCTGGCGGCGACGTAGTTTTTAAACAGATAGCCGTTGACCGAACTGGCGAACGGCGTGTTGTCCCAGTGGCCGCCGAAAGCGCCAAGCGCATCGCGGCGCGCGCTCTCACCAATCACCACGACATAGAGATGGTACTTCGGCTTCACCGCCAGCACGTGCCAGCTATCTTTCATGTTCGCCAACTGCGCCATCCGCGCCTGTTCATCCAGCACTTCATTGTTATTAACGATCACGTCTTTTACGAAGCGCACAGCGGGATAACCGCTATCAATGACTTTAAAGACGCCGCCCCAGGCCAGATTCTGCACAGGTTGCAGGAAGAAGATACCGATGCTAAACAGCAGCCCCAGATATTCCACTTTGCCAAGGCGCGCGGGCGGCTGTGGTTTGCGCCGTACGGCAATGACGCCGAGGGCGAAGATAAATACCGCCAGCAAATAGTTGTACCACGGGAAAATAGTGAGAATTTCCGTCGACTCTTCCACGTTGGTGGCGTGCAGCGCCAGCAGCGTATTGAAGTTTGGCGCGCCGTAAGCCTGGCCGAAGGGATAGTACATCGCGGCCAGCAGGGAATAGAGGCCAACTACCCCTTTTTGTACCCGCGGAAAGGTGCGCCAAAGCAGATGGAGTACGCAGGTAAACGCAACGGTATAGAGCAAGCTAAATTCATACCCAAGCGCCAGATTAATCAACAGCGACTGTAAAAAGTAGAATCCTGTCCACGGGTTCAGGGCCAGTCTGCGGGCGGCCAGCGTTTCTTTCAGAGTGACATTCATAATTCGTAATCAACAAGACGCCATGTTCGTCCCCTGGCATCAAGGGGGTAAAACCTGCTGGACAGTGCGTGAAGAGGGTCTCTGCGAGCCGCAGTAGTGGCAGGGCTGACAAACGATAGGGCCTGCGAATGGTAAGGTCAACTATTCATAACAGATTGTTTTGCGAGAAAGCTTACAAAACTTGAAAAAAGCGCTGAAAGGCGAGGCAACCGGGTAGGTTAACGGGGAAAAATGACAAAAAAATGAAGCGGCGTACCGCGACGCCGCGTTAGTGGTTAGGTTTATCCTGCTGCGGTTTGCCGTTGATCATGTCGCACAGCATGCCGATCAGCATTAAGCGTACTTTAAAGGGTGAATGGCTAAACACGTTTAAGCACCTCTTGAATTCGTTCATGGTTATTCCTCCTGCGTTTTCGCGCCGTCAAATCCGTGATGGCTGTTTGCATTACATACAGATATAGCACAGGCTATATTTTATAGCTATGGCTAAAATGTTATTTTTTTGTGCTACGGGCGCAATCCATTACAATGTGGATCCTTTTATATGATGCTTGACGCGTCACACCAACGAGGAAGCACAATGAACCGTCGCGCAGGTAAGCCCATAACTAAAAAAGTGACGCAGCTGGTTAATGTCGAAGAACACGTAGAGGGGTTTCGTCAGGTGCGCGAAGCGCATCGTCGCGAGCTGATTGATGACTATGTGGAGCTTATCTCCGATCTGATCAACGAAGTGGGCGAAGCGCGCCAGGTGGATATGGCTGCGCGTCTTGGCGTTTCGCAACCGACGGTGGCGAAAATGCTTAAACGTCTGGCGAGCGTCGGCTTGATCGAACAGATCCCCTGGCGCGGGATCTTCTTAACCCCGGAAGGGGAAAAGCTAGCCCATGAAAGCCGCGAGCGTCATCAGATAGTGGAAAACTTTCTGCTGGCGATTGGCGTGAGTCCGGAGATTGCCCGCCGCGATGCTGAGGGAATGGAACACCACGTTAGCGAAGAGACGCTGGCGCAATTTAAGCTGTTTACCCAGAGATTACACGCAGAATGAATCTCCCCTTTGTGCAGTCGCTCGCTCGCGACCGTTTCCTGCATCTTTTGTTACTTATCGCCGTTATCCTTAGCCTGTTTGTTCCTTTCGCGCCTCAGCGCTGGGGGCAGGCTATCGACTGGCACACTATCATCACCCTTAGTGGGCTGATGCTGCTGACCAAAGGGATTGAACTGAGCGGTTATTTTGATGTGCTGGGGCGCAAAATGGCGCGCCGTTTCGTCACCGAACGCCAACTGGCCATCTTCATGGTGCTGGCTGCCGCGCTGCTTTCCACTTTTTTGACCAACGACGTCGCGCTGTTCATTGTCGTTCCCCTCACGTTAACGCTGAAAAAATGGTGCGCCATCCCGGTGAACCGGCTGATTATTTTTGAAGCGCTGGCGGTTAACGCCGGCTCTTTATTAACGCCCATCGGCAATCCGCAGAATATTTTACTGTGGGGCCGCTCCGGGCTATCGTTTCTTGCCTTTATCGGCCAGATGCTGCCGCTGGCGGCGGCGATGATGATCACGCTATTGGTGCTGTGTTGGTTCTGTTTCCCCGCCGCTCGGCTCAATTATCAAAGTAGCGACAAAGCGCCGGAGTGGCGGCCGAGGCTGGTGTGGAGCTGCCTCGCTTTCTACCTTATCTTTCTGGCGGCGCTGGAGATGAAGCAGGAACTCTGGGGACTGTCGCTCATTGCCGTCGGGTTCCTGCTGCTGGCGCGAGCGGTGATTATCAACGTCGACTGGTCGCTGCTGCTGGTGTTTATGGCGATGTTTATCGACGTTCATCTGCTGACGCAGTTGCCGGTGCTGCAGCAGTGGCTGAACGACGTCGGCCAGCTCTCGCATGGCGGGCTATGGCTGACGGCAATTGGCCTGTCGCAGTTTATCAGCAACGTGCCGTCGACTATTTTGCTGCTCAATTACGTGCCGCCAACGATGCTGTTAGCCTGGGCGGTGAACGTCGGCGGCTTTGGACTGCTGCCCGGATCGCTGGCGAACCTGATTGCGCTGCGGATGGCCGGCGACCGCCGGATCTGGTGGCGTTTTCATCTTTATTCCATTCCGCTGCTGATCTGGGCGGCGCTCACTGGTTACGCCATGCTCGCGCTGTGGCGCTGATTTTCAGAGGATTGGGCAAGAAACGGGCAGGAACACCCCATTCGCGATGACGACGCTCGGGCTATAACTATCTGGCTGACGTTAATCATCCGAATGAGGAGACTGCTATGCGTTATCAAAAACTGGGAAATACCGGCCTGTTTGTCTCTGAGCTGTGCCTTGGCACCATGACCTTCGGCGGCGAAGAGGGGATGTGGGGAAAAATCGGCCAGCTGCGCCAGGCGGAAGCCGAACAGCTGGTGGGCAGCGCGCTGGATGCGGGCATCAACTTCATCGATACCGCCAACGTTTATTCAGAAGGACGCTCGGAGGAGATCACCGGCCAGGCGTTAAAGAATCTGAAGATACCGCGTGAAAACGTGGTGGTGGCGACCAAAGTGTTCGGCGAAACCGGCACCGCTGGGGTGAACTCGCGCGGCAGCTCACGCTACCACATTATGGGCAGCGTGAAAGAGAGCCTGCGCCGCCTGCAGCTCGATCATATCGATCTCTATCAATTACACGGTTTCGATCCGGCGACGCCTATTGAAGAGACGCTGTCGGCGCTCGACACCCTGGTGCAGCAGGGGCATGTGCGCTATATCGGCGTTTCTAACTGGGCGGCATGGCAAATCGCCAAAGCGCTGGGCATCGCGGAACGCCTCGGGCTCTCGCGCTTTGCTTCTCTGCAGGCTTACTACACGATTGCCGGGCGTGACCTGGAACGCGAACTGGTGCCGATGATGCAAAGCGAAGGTCTCGGCCTGATGGTCTGGAGCCCGCTAGCGGGCGGTCTGCTGAGCGGTAAATATCGCCGCGATGGTCAGGCGGAAGCTGGCGGTCGTCGACTGGAGTTCGATTTCCCTCCGGTGAATAAAGATCGCGCCTTTGACTGCATTGACGTTATGCAGGTGATAGCCGAAGCGAAAGGGGTCTCGGTGGCGCAGATTGCGCTGGCGTGGTTACTGCATCAGCCGGCGGTCACCAGCGTTATTATTGGCGCCAAACGGGCCGAGCAGTTGCAGGATAACATTGCCGCCACCGCTATTCGCCTGAGTGAAGATGAGCTGCGCCAGCTTGACGCGGTCAGCGCGCTGCCGCGCGAGTATCCGGGTTGGATGCTGGAGCGCCAGGGGGAATATCGCCGTAAGCAGCTTGACGCGCAGTAACGCTGTTTTTTCGTGCTTATAAAGATCGCCGCTTGCGGCGATCTTTTTTGTTTGTATGGCTCACAGAAAACGATCCTGCTTTTGCTTCGGCGGTAGTTTTTTTGTATATGACTAGTCATAACATTTAAATGACTAGTCATATACAGAGGCGAACCATGAAAGACAAACTACCGGCCAATTTTTTATGGGGTAATTCGGTCTCCAGCATGCAGACCGAAGGGGCGTGGAATGAGGGGGGGAAGGGGATGTCGGTGTACGATATCCGTGAACCGTCGGAGTTCGCCTCGGACTGGAAGGTAGCGACCGACTCCTACCATCGCTTCCGCGAAGATTTTGATTTAATGCAGGATCTGGGCATGAACTGCTATCGCTTCCAGATTGCCTGGAGCCGCGTCTGTCCGCAGGGAGATGGCGAGTTTAATGAAGAGGGGATTGCGTTCTACCATCAGTTTATTGATGAGCTCATTGCCCGCGGTATTGAACCGATGATCTGCCTCTATCACTTCGATATGCCCTTGTCGCTGGCGGAGCGCTATAACGGTTTTACCGATCGCCGGGTAATGGACGCTTTTATCCGCTATGGCCAGAAGATGATCGACTGCTACGGCGATAAGGTGAAGTACTGGCTGACCTTCAACGAACAGAATCTTTACCATTCGCCGGAGGCTTTTCTGATCACCGGCTATCTGCGTGGCGATAAAACGTTGCGCGAACTCTACCAGATCCAGCACCACGTGATGATGGCGCACGTCCATCTCACCGACTATCTGCATCAGGCCAAACCGCAGTGTCTGATGGGCGGAATGCTGGCCCATGCGCTGGTCTATCCGGCAACCTGTAAGCCGCGCGATATTCTGTGCGCCCAGCAACTGGACGAGTTTTTAAATCAGAATCTGCTGCGCGCCTACGCGGGCGAGGGCTATAGTCCGGAAGTGATGCATTTTGTCGCCCGTGAAGGTTTTGACGATATCTATCGCCCTGAAGATATCGCGTTGATGGCGAGGGTGAAGGTCGACTATCTGGCATTCAGCTACTACGCCAGCCGCACGCTCAATAGCGACGCGATTCCGCCAGGTACGGCGGTGAACAACTATATGTTGTTCGGTAATCAGGACAATCCATACCTGAAAGCGACGGAATGGAACTGGCAGATCGATCCGCTGGGATTCCGCACGATCATTACCCGCTATTACAACGACTGGCGGCTGCCGGTCTTCCCAATTGAAAACGGGATTGGGGTGATCGAATCCTGGGACGGCGAAAATCAGGTCGCCGATGATTACCGCATTGCCTACCACCGTGACCACATTAACGCCATGAAAGCGGCAATGTTTGAAGACGGGGCGCAGGTGATAGGCTATCTCGGCTGGGGATTAATCGATATCCTTAGCTCGCAGGGCGACATGCGTAAACGCTATGGTGTGGTGTACGTCAATCGTGAAAACCACGATCTCAAGGATCTTAAGCGGGTACCGAAGAAAAGCTACGCGTGGTTGAAGCGGGTTATCCACAGTAATGGCGAAGAGATGTAACGGCGAGCGGGCGGTGTATGCTGCCCGCCAGCCCCTCACAAAATAGTAAAGGATCGGAGAATGACGGCGAAGTATCTTAATATCGCGCGGGAAATAAAAAAGCGGATCATTAGCCAGCAGTATCCTGCCAGCGCGCCGTTACCCGACCAGTTTGCGCTGGCGGCAGAGTTCAATACCAGCCGGATGACGATCCAGCAGGCAATGCGTCAGCTGATTGTCGAGGGGCTTATCTACACCCGCAAAGGGCAGGGTACCTTTGTGCGGAAAAATTTCCTCCAGCTATCGCAGTGGGAACTGCCCGGCAGCGACTATTTCGGCGCCACCAAAACCTGGGAGCATCTCGGCGAGGTGCAAAGCGAAGTCGTGCGCTTTGAACTGCGTTTTCCCAGCGAGAAGGAACAGAGTTCGCTGCTGATCGACGCCGATGCGCCGGTGTATGACTTTGTCCGCCTGCGGTTGCTTAACGGCGAGCCGATTTCGCTGGATTTAACGGTAATGCCGGTGGCGCTGGTGCCGGGGCTCAATAAAAGCCATCTACAAAGCTCGGTGTTTCGTTACGTGCAGGAGACGCTGGGGCTGAAGCTGATGGGGTCTTATCGGGTGGTGCGGGCGATTAAGCCGGATGAGCTGGATAAATTACATCTTAACTGCGAGCCGACCGACCCGGTGCTGGAGGTTGAGCAGGTTATCTATCTGGAAGACGGTACGCCGCTGGAGTACGCGCACTGCCACTACCGCTACGATCATGGCGGGGTCATTCTGGTCAATAACGGCTAACCGGGAGCGCTCCCTGCTGGCGCAGCGCTTAGCAGATGCAGATAAAAAAACGGCGGGCACCAGGCCCGCCGTTTTCATGTGCTAGCTGAACTTAGTTCAGGCGCACCGGCATCCCTGAACGGTTCTGGATCGCCTGATCCATTACGCTCTGGTCAACGTCAGGCTGGCTGGTCACCGACTGCACGGCCTGAGTCAGGCTGATAGGCACGATTTCGCCGCCTTTGAACTGCGCTTCGGTGGTCGACAGCGGGTTGTGTACTTCGACGTAGCGGCTGCCATCCGGTTCGGTGGTGGCTTTTACCGGCTCATCGATAAACTGCACGCGGGTGCCAACCGGCACGTTCTCAAACAGGAATTTGATGTCTTCGTTACGCAGACGTACGCAGCCGTGGCTCACGCGCAGGCCGATACCAAAGTTGGCGTTGGTACCGTGGATGGCGTACAGACGACCGATATACAGCGCGTACAGACCCATCGGGTTATCCGGGCCTGCTGGTACGACTGCCGGCAGCGGGTTACCTTCCGCGGCGTATTCGGCGTGCATTTTCGCCGTCGGGGTCCAGGTCGGGCCCGCTTTCTTACGTTCAACTTTGGTCGTCCAGTTGATCGGCGTATCTTTGCCCAACTGGCCGATACCGATCGGCAGTACGATCACGGTATTGGTGCCTTTCGGGTAGTAGTACAGACGCATCTCGGCGCTGTTGATGACGATACCTTCATGCACGGTGTCCGGCAGAATCAGCTGTTGCGGAATATTCAGCACGGTGCCGCCTTTCGGCAGGTAGGTATCCACGCCCGGGTTCGCTTCCAGCATGTTGGACAGACCCATCTGGTATTTGGCAGCGAAATATTCCAACGGCTGTTTATTATCGTCTGGAATAGTGATGACCTGGTTCTGGCCAATCAGACGGCTGCCGTCGGTCGGCAGAGGATAGGTAACAGCTGAAGCTGTGTTGCAAAAGCCCACGATGGCGAAGGCTGCCGCTAAGAGTGTCGATAATTTCATATTCTTCATGTCGTGCGCGGTGTCAACGCCACACGGGCCTTGTTAGATGTTCAGATAGTAGATGGGAGCGCATTATATGTGCTTTCCGATAAACAGGTAAATCAGATGTGTACGAAATCACAATTTTTTCCTGTTGCTAATAGTGTAGTGCGCAACGCGCCGCTTTCACGGCGAATCGTCTGGTTAGTGAAACGTGGATTAATCTTCCAGCAGCCGTGACTGCAACGCTTCACGCGCCTGCGGCGTCAGGCGGTATTCCTGTTCCAGCCAGCGGTCGACATGACCGTAACGCTGTTCAATGCTGGACAACGCGGTCGCCAGATATGACTCCTGAACGGTCATGATGGCGGCGAGATTTTTACGCCCGTGCTCATTAAGGCCTTCGCCGAAGGTGTCGAGCAGGAATCCTTCGACCTGCGCCAGCATCCCCTGGGTCAGCAGATACTCTTCCATGACCGTATTGCTATCACAGCCGAGCGCGAACAGCGTCAGGGCACAGCCGACGCCAGTGCGGTCTTTACCGACGGCGCAGTGCTGCAGCAGGGCGCCGTCAAAAGGCTCCATTAGCCATTGCGTCAACTGGCGATAGGCGGCGTTATTAAACGGTAACTGGCGGTAGAGCTGTAGCATAAACTGCTCGCCGTCCATGGTGTTGAGGGTCGCGGCGTTAAACTCGGTGACTTTCGCATTGACGCTGCTGGAAAGTGGATTGGCCGGGGCGTTGAGGTAAAAGGCTTCGCTATTCAGCCGATCGGGGCTGCGATTGACCTCTGTCGGATCGCGATAATCCAGCACCCGGCTCAGCGGAATGGCGCTGAGATGATTGAGATCCTCCGGCGTCATGTTGTGCAGCGAGCCTGAGCGCAGCAGTTTGCCAGAACGTACGCGCCGGCCGTCGGCCGCGCGTTGACCGCCGAGGTCGCGAAAGTTGATGCCGCCTTGAAGCGAGATAAATGCAGGATGGCTGGTGCGGGTGGTCATAAATTCCCTCTGAATTGCGGATAATTATTATGTCTTAGCAATCGGTCATTTTGCGGTAAAACCCTGACCATAGCATAGTTATTGGCGGGCTTTTTACCGCAAGCCGTGAAAAGTGAACCATTTGCTGGCATAATGTCTGGTTCATCACATCCCTAATTCTCTATTTTCAGGATATCCTCGTGCTAGTATCCAGCAACGTCACCATGCAGTTTGGCAGTAAGCCGCTGTTTGAAAACATCTCCGTCAAATTTGGCGGCGGCAACCGCTACGGCCTGATTGGCGCCAACGGCAGCGGCAAATCCACGTTTATGAAGATCCTCGGCGGCGATCTTGAGCCGACGCTGGGCAACGTGTCTCTCGACCCGAACGAGCGCATCGGTAAGCTGCGCCAGGATCAGTTCGCCTTCGAAGAGTTCACCGTGCTGGATACGGTTATCATGGGCCACGGCGAGCTGTGGGAAGTGAAGCAAGAGCGCGATCGCATCTACGCGCTGCCGGAAATGAGCGAGGAAGACGGCTATAAAGTGGCCGACCTGGAAGTAAAATACGGCGAGATGGACGGCTATTCCGCCGAAGCGCGCGCCGGTGAACTGCTGCTCGGCGTTGGTATTCCGGTGGAGCAACATTACGGCCCGATGAGCGAAGTCGCGCCGGGCTGGAAACTGCGTGTCCTGCTGGCGCAGGCGCTGTTCTCCAATCCGGATATCCTGCTGCTCGATGAACCGACGAACAACCTCGACATCGATACTATTCGCTGGCTGGAGCAGGTGCTGAACGAACGCGACAGCACCATGATCATCATTTCGCACGACCGTCACTTCCTGAACATGGTCTGTACTCATATGGCGGATCTCGATTACGGCGAACTGCGCGTGTATCCGGGCAACTATGACGAATATATGACCGCGGCGACCCAGGCGCGTGAGCGTCTGCTGGCCGATAACGCCAAGAAGAAAGCGCAAATTGCCGACCTGCAGGCCTTTGTTAGCCGCTTTAGCGCCAACGCTTCAAAATCGCGTCAGGCGACTTCCCGTGCCCGTCAGATAGATAAAATTAAGCTGGATGAAGTGAAAGCCTCCAGCCGTCAGAACCCGTTCATTCGCTTCGAACAGGATAAGAAACTGTTCCGTAACGCGCTGGAAGTGGAAGCGCTGGCGAAAGGCTTTGATAACGGCCCGCTGTTCAAAGGGGTTAATCTGCTGCTGGAAGTTGGCGAAAAGCTGGCGGTACTGGGGACCAACGGCGTCGGTAAATCAACGATGCTGAAAACGCTGGTTGGCGAACTGGAAGCGGACAACGGTACTGTTAAGTGGTCGGAAAACGCCCGTATCGGCTACTACGCGCAGGATCATGCCGAAGATTTCGAGAATGACCTGACGGTCTTTGACTGGATGAGCCAGTGGAAACAGGAAGGCGATGACGAGCAGGCGGTACGCAGTATCCTCGGTCGTCTATTGTTTAGCCAGGACGATATCAAAAAGCCGGCGAAAGTCCTCTCCGGCGGCGAGAAAGGTCGCATGCTGTTCGGTAAGCTGATGATGCAGAAACCGAATATCCTGGTGATGGATGAACCGACTAACCACCTGGATATGGAATCGATCGAATCGCTGAACATGGCGCTGGAGATGTATCAGGGCACCCTGATTTTCGTTTCTCACGACCGTGAGTTCGTGAGTTCGCTGGCGACTCGCGTACTGGAGATCACCCCAGAACGCGTAATCGATTTCAGCGGCAACTACGAAGATTACCTGCGCAGTAAAGGTATCGAGTAATCCCTCTCCGTTACCCGGGTGGCGGCTACGCCTTACCCGGGCTACCCGCGGTGCCGTTTTTTTGTCGGGTGGCGGCTAACGCCTTACCCGACCTACGGGGCTACCAAACCGCACAGTGTTGTAGCCCCGGTAAGCGGTAGCGCCACCGGGGATTTCTAGACCACCAATACCGGCATTTTCAGCCAGCCTATGGTCAGAGCCTCCACTCGGTCCCTTCGACGCCATTCACCAGCAGTTTGCGTTTTTCTCCCGCCGGTAATGACAGCTTCAGCGCTTTCCACGCTGGGCGATAGTTGCCGCGAGCGTCGAGCTTCAGGTTTATGCTGCTGGCGCTGCAGGTCATTTCCCACTCCAGCCATAGCGCATCACCCTCTTTATAGCCCCAGCTTTCGCCGTCGTCTTCAAACAGCAAACCGCGGGTTGAGCCGGTACCTTTCAGTGGGAACAACTGCAGTTCGCGACGATCGTCTTTTTGCGCATCGACGTGGCTGATACGTTCACTGAGCGGCAGACCGGCGCCGGCGCGGACCAGCAGCGGCAGTTTTTCCAGCGGTGCGTCCAGCGTCACCCACTGACCGCCGGCGAACCACTGGTGGCTGTAAAAATCGTACCAGCCGTCCTGATTATCGGGTAGCCACAGCTGACGTTGACGGGCGCCAGGCTCCACCACGCTTGCCACCAGCAGATCGCGCCCCAGCATGAAGTCATCACACTCGGCGAAGGTCTGGGTATCGTGCTGGTGGTCGAGGAAGGTCGGGCGCAGCATGGGTTCGTCATCGGCATGCGCCTGCCATAACAGGGTGTACAAATAGGGCAGCAGACGGTAGCGCAGCTCGATGGCAGAGCGGATCGCCGGGGTGATTTCCGGGTACATCCAGGGTTCATTGACCGTCTGGTCGTCATTCCACGAGTGAATGGTAAAGCGCGGATGCATCACGCCGTTTTGCACCCAGCGAACGAACAGTTCTGGTTCGGGTTTATCGCCGGAGAATCCGCCGACGTCATGGCCGACGTTAAACAAGCCGGAAAGACTCATCCCTAATCCCATACGGGTGTTATAGCGTAGCGTATCCCAGTTGGTGCGGTTGTCGCCGCTCCAGGTTTGCACGTAGCGCTGCATCCCGGCGCAGCCGGAGCGGGAGATCAGATACGGGCGCTTTTGCGGCGCAAAGCGCTGCTGGGCTTCCAGCGAGGCGCGCATCATCAATAATGGCATCACCGGACGAATATGCTTAATGGCGATTTCGCGGCCAAAGCCGTAGCAGCGCGCCTCGCCGTCCCATACCTCATATTCGTTATTATCGTTCCAGGTCGAATCGATACCCATCTCCAGTAGCTGGGTCGTCACGCCTTCCTGCCACCAGGTCACGGTGTGCGGGTTGGTGAAGTCGAGATGTGAACCTTCATCGTCCCAGAAGCTGGAGCGCTCCGGCGAATCGGTTTGCGAATCGCGAATGAAAAGGCCGCGTTCCGCCACTTCGCCATAGCGTGGGTGATCCTGCAGCAGACACGGTTTGATATTGGCAGCCAGTTTCAGCCCGGCATCGTGGAACGACTGGCTCATCACTTTTGGCTGCGGCACCTTGTCGTAGTTCCAGTTAAAGACGTAGCGTTTGCCGTTGATTGAGGTATAGCCGGAAGAGAGCTGGAACGAATCACAGGGGATTGCATGCTGCTCGCACAGGCGGATAAAGTTCATCAGCTGATTTTGCGCATCAGGTGCGTCGGTATAGTGCATCGTCGAGCCGCTATAGCCGAGGCTCCATTTCGGCCCAAACAACGTTTTACCGGTCAGACGGACAAACGCTTTGGTCACATCCAGCACCTGCTTACCGGTAAACAGGTAATAATCGATGTCGCCGGCCTCCGCCTGCCAGCGGCGATAGGCGGTGTGGTAGTTGTCGATTTCATTGCCCAGATCCAGCCAGCAACTGCTCAGGTTGTCATAGAACAGGCCGTAGCTGATATCGCTGCGCTGCGTGATGGTAAACGGAATATGTTTATACAGCGGGTCGGTGCTGACGGCGTTGTAGCCCATGGCATCGAGGTTACGCATTTCGTAGCGTTTGCCGTTACGCTGCAGGTCGCCGGCTTTTTCACCCAGCCCGTAGAAACGTTCATCTTTGCGGCGGCTAAGATAATGGGCGACGCCATCCCCGTGGGCGTTTGCCAGATAGGCGCTGGTTGGGCGGTCATTGGCGAGCGTCTGCCACTCACCGGCCTCGTCGCGATAGCTCCACTCCAGCCAAAGCGGCTGGTGGACGGTGACGCGCAGCTGGCGGGTGGCGATGGTCAGCGTGTCATCCGCTTCGCTCATCTGCCAGGCCGGGAGGCTAAAACCGCTGAGGTCATCCCGCGCACGGCCTTCCCACGGCACATCCTGCTGCGGGGCGATACTCCAGGTGCGATCCAGCGCCAGTTGGCCCTGGCGCTTCAGCAGGACGCGGAATAAATTCTCTTCCAGCACATACAGACACAAAGTGTGCTGACCATCAACGGTCAATTCAACGTGATGCTCCAGCTGTTGGTGCAAACTCCAGTGTTTCAACGTCTTCATATTTTACATCCACTCTCAGGCGCGCTTGGCGCGACGTTCAGCAATAAATGCCACCAGGAAAACGGCGCCAATCAGGTCAAAGAAACCCATGGCGATAAACAGCGGGTTGAAGCCAATTTTGTCGGCGGTCACCCCGATTAATAATGAGAACAGGAAGCTGGCGATCCACGCCGCGGAGCCGCGCATACCGTTGACCGTCGCCATTTGTCCCTTGTCGAAAGACTCCACCACCAGCGCGCTGAGCATGCAGGAGATGATCTGATGGCCGAAACCGCCAATGGAGATCAGGATGATGGTGATATAGGGATCGCGGGTAATGGCCACCAGGGCCAGCGAGATCATCAGAAACGCGCCGGTAACGGAACTGGCGATGACCGAATTGACTCGCGTACAGCCGAACCAACGGACGTACAGGCGGGTGAGATAGCCGCTGACCACGCTGCCAAGGTCGGCGGCGAGGAACGGCAGCCAGGCGAACATCGCTATCTGTTTAAGATCCATACCGTGCTCTTTCGCCAGGTACAGCGGCACCCAGAAGCTCAGCACCGCCCAGGCGGGCTCGGCCATAAAAGCGGGGATGGCGATACCGTAGAAACGTTTGTTCTTCGAGACGGTTTTTAGCGCGGTAAAAAAGGGCAGCTTCACCGGCGGCGCTTCGTTGTCCTGCTTGATGTACTCCAGCTCGCTTTGGCTGAGATTCGGGTGTTTTTCCGGGCTCTGGTAGAACACCCACCACAGTACGACCCACAGCAGCGCCAGCACGCCGGTAAACATAAACGCGCCCTGCCAGCCGAAGGAAGCGTGGGCGAAGTAGATGATAGGCGGCGCCAGCATTGCGCCGATAGAAAAGCCGACGCCAGCCCAGCCGGCAGCGATCGGCCGTTCGGATTTCGGGAACCACTCGCCGATGGTTTTAGCGTTAGCCGGGGTGGCGGCCGCCTCTGCGCCGCCCATAAAGAAGCGTAAAATAGCCAGATGCAGCCAGCTGCCTGCTCCGGCGTGCGCGATACAGGCTACCGCCCACAATGTGGCGCAAACCATAAAGCCCAGCTTGAGCCCGATGACGTCGATAAGCCAGCCGCACAGCGGTTG
Organism: Klebsiella sp. JN_Kp122; assembly: GCF_040062085.1. Lineage (NCBI taxonomy): Bacteria > Pseudomonadati > Pseudomonadota > Gammaproteobacteria > Enterobacterales > Enterobacteriaceae > Klebsiella > Klebsiella sp. JN_Kp122. The sequence continues at coordinate 301,782 of NZ_JBEAHW010000047.1, read as the reverse complement.
GAAGATGGTATAAGCCAGCTGAAATGCGCCGACGATCCACGAATATTGCTCGGTGGTAATACCGAGAGTGGCTTTCAGTTCCGGGGCGATAATCCCCAGCGAGTTACGTGTGATGTAGTTGACGGTGACGCCAAGTAAAAACAGCACCAGCACCCACCAGCGCAGGTTTTTCACCACCCGGCGCGTTTTGCTGACTGCCATATCATTGTTGAGGCCTTGACTCATAGAACTCTCCACAAGACGTTGTAGGGGGAAATGACGCTTCAGCCGCTGAGTCGTCACGTAATAGTTCTAACCATTTGAATTATTTGTTTTTATTTCAATATCTATTGGTATAACTAGTATGGAAGATATTGGACCAATTCAAAATAAGGGAGAAAGTCGGCGGGCAGTAGCGCTATTTATGCAAAATTTTTCATGAGATGACGTAGTTCTCATAATTTGCCGGAGTATTTGCTTGTTGGTCAGGGTTTGGAGACTATGAAAATTCTTTCATTTTTGAATTGGAGCTGGATCACAGAATGGATAAAAAGCTGCGAGTCGCCGAAATTGCCGCCCGCACCGGGCTGTCAGCCAGTACGGTTTCGCGCGTCTTAGCCGGAAAAGCGAATACCAGCGAAAAGGCCCGTCAGGCGGTATTGGCCTGCGCCCGTGAGCTGGGGGTGATGCAGGGATTGGCCGCCGGGCGGCTACTGCTCAACAACCTGCTGATTTTTGCGCCGCAGCGGGCCTTCGATGAACGTTCAGATATCTTCTACTATCGCGTCATCCAGAGTATTAATAACGCGCTGGCGCCGCATGAAGTACGTCTGCGCTATTGCGCGCTGGAAGAAAACGACAGCGACGCCAATCTGTTTCTGGCCCGCATGAACGAGACCGACACCCAGGCGGCGGTATTGCTGGGTATCGACGATCGGCATATCCACGCGCTGGCGGCGGATCTTGGCAAACCTTGCATATTAATTAACTGCCGGGATGAAGGGATGCGGCTTCCTTCTATTGCGCCTGACCATCGGCTGATTGGCCAGTGCGCCGCTCGTTATCTGTTTGATATGGGCCATCAGGCGGTAATGAACGTGATGTGCTTGCGCCGCTATACCATGGAGCTACGGCTAGTGGGTATCAAGGAGGCGTGGCGCGCGCGCAACCTGCGATTTACCGGTAGCCGCGACCTGATTAGCGTCGCCAACTTTAGCGCCAGAGAAACGGAAGAGCAGGTCGGGGCCTGGCTCGATGCTTTACAGGGGCGCCCGATGCCGACGGCGTTTCTGGTGGGCGGCGATTTTATGGCCGCAGGTACCGTCAGCGCGCTGCAAAAACGAGGCCTGCGGGTGCCGCAGGATGTCTCGGTGATGAGTATCGACGGTTTTAATCTGGCGGCGATTCAGGACGTGCCGCTAACGGCGATTCATGTACCGCGGGATGAGCTCGGCAGCGAGGCGGTGCATCTTTTGCAGCAGCGTCTGCTGCGCCCGGAAGCGCCGCACGGCTCGCTACTGCTGCACGGCGCCCTGGTGGTACGCGATTCGGTGCGGCGGATCCGGCCAGGCAAGAGCCATACCGCCGTAGAACAGCAAGGTCTGTATGATGATTAGATCTTCATGCCCAATGCGCGTTTGCCGTGATCGTTAAGATCGGCAACGGTGAAGCGCGCCTGCCAGTCGCATTCGTAATCTTCACGCGGGAAATCCCCCGGCGAGGCGCCTTTTTCCAGCGCGATTTTTACCTTCTGCGCATAGGCGAGATTCTTCTCGCACATCGGCGCGGCCGGGATGTACATGACGTTGCCCCAGCCCTGTTGATTTTCCACCGGCGCGACCGAGTGAATGACATCACAGTGCCACCAGACGGAATCGCCGGCATTCAGCGCGGGAATCGAGCTTAGCGCTTTGATGAGCAATGGATGCCATTGCTCAGAGATCGGCAGTACCTTGCCCGGCGCGACGCCGCATAGTTCATCTTCCGGCACATCATCCAGCAGCGGACGCAGCAGAACGTAAGCCATCGCCTCCGGGATCGGCACCACGTGCAGCAGCCCTTGACCGGGGATCATGTCCGACAGCGCTGTCCAACCCTGGAAAGTGCGGAAGACCGAACATTTGGTGGTGTTATCGACGGTGTACTCTTCCACTTCGGTACGATGCGCCGCGTCCCACGGATCGTAGGCGTCGATATTGCCATTAAAGACGTTGGCGAAAACCTGCTGATAAGCGGGAAGCAACCAGCGCTCCAGCGCCCCGGAATCGGTATGCGCGCCCAGCCCCTTTGACGTGGTTCCCGGCGGGCGGCGGCGGATGCGGTCAGGGTAAATCACGCTGACATCCGGATCGAACCAGCGTTTGCCGTCCTGCTCAAAGCGCCACAGGCGGTTAAGGAAGGATTGTACCGCCGCCATTTCATCGCTTTGGCGCGCCTGCATTTGCGAGGGCGACCAGTAGATCGGATAGATCTCCGGGCGCGAAGCCTCCAGCGAACCGAAGAAGCTGTCGCCGGGCCCTTTGTAAACGTCGTCGAAATGGTTCAGGTCCAGGTATTCCAGCATCGCGTTATCCCAGGCCAGCGCCTGTTCGCGCGGGTAGTGGCCTTTGATAACCGCGCAACCACGGCGCTTAATCGCCTCGCGCTGCGCATCGCTCACTTTACCCTGGGCGATATCGCTAAACGGGATCGTCGGCCAGACCTCCTGGCCCGCGGCTTTCAGGGCATTAATCTCGTCCAGGCGCTCGCTGATGCGCGCCGAGAGTTTATCGAATACCGCCTGAACATCGCCGATTTGCGCGCGTAGGGCCTGTTTCATCTGGCGAATCGCCGCTTTATGGTCGGCAGGTAATGTTTCGTGGGTAGGGAGAGCAGCCATAATCACCTCGCTGTATCTTTCATTCGAAAGTATTAAATCTTACAAACGTTAATTTAAGTTAAATTAGAGTTAATGCAAGTTTAAAATTATGCAGCGGCGCACAAAATGGAAAAGCCGGGGCGGATACCCCGGCACAGGATCAGTCGTTGAAAGGGGAGGTCTTATCGAGAACGGCCTGAATCACCTTCAACGCGCCGTCGTGGTTATTGTCATCGGTGGTGAAACCGGCGATGGCTTTGATGCTGTCGGCAGCGTTGGCCATAGCAAAAGCATATTTCACCAGTTTTAACATTTCGGCGTCATTGCCGCTGTCGCCAATTGCTACGCATTGCTGCGGCGAAAGGTTCCAGCGTTTGAGCAGGCGGCTGATGCCGTTGGCTTTATGCAGGCCGGGGATAATCAAATCGACAAAGCCAAAGCCGCTGGTGACCGGCTTCATGATCCCGTCGAGCGAGACGTGCAGTTTATCGATAAGCTGTGGGATATCGCTATCAGGCAGGTTGAGGGAGAATTTGAATAGCGTATCGTCGATGCGGTGGTAATCGCTTACCCGCTGCAGACGATGGTAGTGCTTCGACATCAGCTCGACAAAGGCGTCCGGGGCTTTATCGCTCACGTACGCGCTTTGCAGGCCGCAGGCGACAAAGTTGAGCTGCGGATCTTTCAGCAGTTCGCCAATCACCACCTGTGATTCGTGACGGGTCAGTTCGCCGTGGAACACCTGTTTGCCATGCTCGTAAACCAGAGCGCCGTTTTCTGCGACGAATGAAATCTGCTCGCGGATTTCCGGGAAAAATGAGATCAGCTGATAGTACTGGTTGCCGCTGGCGACAACAAATTCAATACCTTGCTGTTTAAGCTGCGCAAACTGCGCGAGGAAACGCGGGCGGTCGTACTGCTTGGCGTCATTGAGAAAAGTTCCGTCCATATCGGTGACGATAACTTTAACGGTCATAAGAGGTGCTCCTGGCTTAACTTCGACCAGTAACATTCTAATTACAATGTGATGGGCAGCACAAATTTATTTCGAATGAAAGTTTATCCAATTATCAACGGGTACAGAAGATGTCACCCGGCTCAGCGCAGCGCCGGCCGGGTATTTTCCTTACAGCGTATGCTCGGTACGGGCGATGATGTCGTCCTGGGTATCCGGCGACAGGGCGGTGAAGAACGCCGAGTATCCGGCGACGCGGACCACTAAATCGCGGTACTGGTCAGGGTGTTTCTTGGCTTCCAGCAGCGTTTCGCGTGACACGATGTTGTACTGAATATGCCAGCCTTTATGCACCTCGAAGAAGGTGCGCAGCAGCACCATCAGCTTTTGCTTATCGGACTCGTTCTCCAGCGTGGAAGGATTCAGCTTCTGGTTGAGCAGCACGCCGCCGAGGATCGCGCCGGTCGGCAGTTTGCCTACCGAACTGATAACCGCCGTTGGCCCCAGGTGATCGGTACCGGAGGCTGGGCTGGCCCCTTCCGCCAGCGGCGCGTGCGCTTTGCGGCCATCCGGCGTCGCCATGGTCTGCGCGCCGAACGGGACGTTCGCGGAGATAGACGACGTACCAGCGTAATAGTTACCGCCAATCGGGCCGCGGCCGTAACGCGGGTTATGGTACTGCTTCAGCTCGTCGATATAGGTCTGATAGGCCCGCGCTAGCAGAATGTCGACGCTGTCGTCGTCGTTACCGTACTTCGGCGCGCCGTTGATCAAGCGCTGACGTAACTGCTCGTGGGTCAGGCCGGCAAAATCTTCCGCCAGCGCTTTCGCCAGCTCCTGCTGGCCGATAACGCCCTGATCGAAGACCAGTTTTTTCACCGCCGCCAGGCTGTTGCCGAGGTTGGCAATCCCGACCTGCAGACCAGAAACCCAGTCATACTTCGCGCCGCCTTGCTTGATACTCTTCGCCCGTTCGATGCAGTCATCAACTAACGCTGAGCAGAGAATATCGTGGACGTTCTCTTCCAGCATGGTATCGACAACGTACTCAATCTCGATAGATTTACGGGTGTAGTAGCGGATCTGAGTATCCCAGTCTTCCAGTACCTGGTCGAAGTTAGCGAAGTTACCTTTCGACAGCGCATGTTGTTGGGCAAGGAACACCTGGCCGCTGGTGGCATCGCGGCCGCCTTCCAGCGTCGCCAGCATCACCCGCGCGAAGTTAATAAAGCTCATGCCGGTGCAGCGATAGCCCCATTTGCCGCCGACCGCGGTTTCGATACAGCCGATAGCGGCGTAATCGTAGGCGTCCTGCGGCTCAATGCCGAGTTTGATAAATTCCGGGATGACGATTTCATCGTTATTAAACGCCGGCATGCCGAAACCGCAGCGGATCACCTGCACGCAGGCGTCGAGGAAGTCGTTGCTCATCCCGGCGTGGTAACGCACGCTGAGGTTCGGCTGGGTCGAGCGCAGGCGGCCGCAGGATTCGAGGATCGCATACGACAGCGGGTTGACGGCGTCCTGCGGTTGACCGTCGACCAGATTTTGCCCGCCGATGGTGACGTTCTGGTACAGCGGGCTACCGGCGGAAGCTTTGGAATGCGAGCCGGAGCGAATTTTGTTGACCTCCAGCAGCTTCAGCCAGCAGCAATGCAGCAGCTCAATGGCCTGTTCGCGATCCAACGATTGCTGCAGTTCAACGTCGCGGCGGTAGTACGGATAGAGGTACTGGTCCATGCGGCCAAAGGAGACCGAGTGGCCGTTGGATTCAATCTGCAGGATCAACTGAATAAAGTAGCAGAGCTGCAGCGCCTGCCAGAAGGTTTTCGGCGGCTGGTGGGCGATAATTTCACAGTTTTCGGCGATCGCCAGCAGCTCGTTGCGGCGCAGTTCGCGCGGCTCCTGCGCCGCCATGTCGCGCGCCAGCGTAGCGAAGCGTTTGCAGTGTTCGCTCACTGCCGCGAGCACGATATCGATCGCCTTCAGGAACTGTTCGCCGTGCAGATCTTCCAGCACCGTCAGATTAATGCGTGAGCGGCGCTCAGCGACCTTCGCGCGCATGCCGTCGAGCCCTTTTTCCAGCAGCAGCGGATAGTTGACCGCCAGGTGGGCGTCGCCGGAAGTCATGTTGCCTTCGGCTTTGATAATGCCGGTGGCGAGCAGCGCTTTTTGTTCATCGGTAAACATGCCGTAGCAGCGGTCCTGAACGGTCTGCCCGCGCCACCATGGGCACACTTCATGTAATACGCGTTTGTTCGCTTCGCTGACCGAGAAGCCGGCGCCCGGACGGTCGGCGAGATCGTCGATCTCTTTCTCAATCCAGCTGACGGTATATTCCGGGAAAATCGGCGCGGCGCGAACTTCGCTGGCCTGGTTGCCGACGATCAGTTCATCGTGCTTGATCCAGATAGTGCGTTCCGCCAGATGATGCGCCAGCGCCAGCGCGCGACGCACCGGGATGGGTTTATCGAGATGTTGCTGATAGGCGGCGGTATAGTGTTGGGCGCGCTCGGTACAAACCGGCGGCTTAACGATATGCACCAGCGCCATTTTATGCGCCTGAATGCGGGCGCTCAGAGTATCCAGTTTTAAGGTGGTCATAAGTTATCCTCGTAGGGTCGCCGTTAAACCTTTGCTTTGCGCGTACTGCTGCGCAAAGGCCAGCAGCTCTGGAGCGGCCAGCGGTTTGTCCGGTGCGGTATAGGGCTGACTGAGTAGTTGGTATTTATTCATTCCCAGCGTGTGGTACGGCAGGAAATGGATTTCGCTGACCTGAAGACGGTCGGCGGCAAAATCGGTAATCGCGGTAATGTCGGCTTCGCTGGCGTTAAACCCCTGAATTAATGGGACGCGGATAATGATTTTTTTACCTGCCTGCGCCAGGCGCTGCAGGTTATCCAGCACCCGGCGGGCGCTGCCGTCGGTCCACTGCTGGAAAACGGCCTCGTCAACGTGCTTCAGGTCGGCCAGAAACAGATCGACAAACGGTAAAGAGGGTTCAATGTACTTCCACGGTACGTGCAGGCAGGTTTCCACGGCGGTGTGAATGCCCGCCTGATGGCTGGCTTCGAACAGCGCCTGCGCCAGAGTCGGGTTCATAAAGGGCTCGCCGCCGGAAAGAGTAATGCCGCCGCCGCTGCGATCGTAAAACGGTTTATCGCGCAGCACCGTCGCCATAATTTCCGTCACGCTTTTTTCCTCGCCGCAGACCGTCAGCGCGGTTGTGGGGCAGCAGTGGCGTAGCGCGGCAATGTGGCTGTCGTTGACGTTTTGCCGATGGATGATCAGGCCATCCAGAGTACGGGTAATCACCTCCGGTGCCGCCTGCTGGCAAAGCTCGCAGCCGTCAAGACACAGCCGCGCGTCATACAGCAGGTCTTCGCTGCGGGCGCGGCTTTCCGGGTTCTGACACCAACGGCAGCCCAGCGAACAGCCTTTAAGGAATACGACGGTACGGATCCCCGGGCCGTCATGGGTGGAGTAGCGCTGGATGTTGAAGATCATGATTTACCCTCTTATTTGCATATGAAGATTAAATAGCTTTCGAATGAAAGTTATATTGATGCAAATCAACAATCAGAGTGGGTAGTAGAGATGGGGAGAAAAAGAACGGCGTGGTTCACAAAATAACCGGCGACCTGCCTCGCCGGCGGCTGGAATTAGCGTGAACCGCACACCTCGCACTGCGGGTGGCGCATCAGCTTCATTTCGCGAAACTGGCAGGTCATCGCGTCATACATCACGATTTTGCCCCTTGCAGGGGCGCCGTAACCGGTCAGCAGTTTAATCGCCTCCATGGCCTGCAGTGAACCGATAGTGCCGACCAGCGGCGCCATCACCCCGGCTTCGACGCAGGTGAGGGCGTTTTCGCCGAACAGGCGGCTCAGGCAGCGATAGCAGGGCTCGCCGTCCTGATAGGTAAAGACGCTGATTTGCCCTTCCATACGAATTGCCGCGCCGGAGACCAGCGGGGTTTTGTGTTGGAAGCAGCCAGCATTGAGCTGGTTGCGAATAGCAACGTTGTCGGTACAGTCCAGCACCAGATGGTGGTCGGCAATCTGCGTTGCCAGCGCCGCGTCATCCAGCATTGCATCGATGGTGACCAGCCGGACGTGCGGGTTAATGTGCGCCAGCGCATTGCGGGCAGAATCGACCTTGGGCTGGCCGATGGTTGCGTCGCTGTGCAGCGTCTGGCGTTGTAGATTGGATAATGAAACGGTATCGAAATCCAGCAGGGTGAGCTGACCCACCCCGGCTGCCGCCAGGTATTGAGCGGCGGCGCAGCCGAGCCCGCCGAGGCCGACGACCAGTACGCGAGCGGCTTTTAAGCGCTCCTGACCGTCGAAATCAAACCCTCGCAGTACGATCTGCCGGTTATAGCGCAGCATCTCCTCGTCGCTCAGCTCAACGGCCATTACAGCCCCCCAAACAGATGATTAAAGGGCTCGACTTCGACCCATTCGCCCGCTTCGACGTTGCCGCGTTCGCGCTCCAGTACGATAAAGCAGTTACCGAGGCTGAATGAGCTGAAAATGTGCGAGCCCTGATGGCCGGTGGTGCTCACCACCAGTTCGCCTTCTGGATTGCGTTGCAGCACGCCGCGCTGGAAGTCGAGGCGGCCCGGCGATTTTTTCAGCCGGCTGGCGGCGCGCACGCGCAGACGCATCGGCTGGGTTTGACCGCGGTTGCCGGAGAGCTTGGCCAGCAGCGGCTGTACCAGTTGATAGAAGGTTAAGGTGGCGGAAACCGGATTGCCCGGCAGGCCGCAGAACCAGCTGTTGCTGAGCTTGCCGAAGGCGAAAGGTTTACCCGGCTTAATCGCCAGCTTCCAGAAGCCGATCTCGCCCAGTTCTTCGAGGATAGTTTTGGTGTAATCGGCTTCGCCCACGGAGACGCCGCCTGAGCTTATTACCACATCGGCCTGCTGGTCGGCGGCGATAAAGGCGTCGCGCAGCTTCGCCGGATCGTCAGGAATAATGCCGAGGTTGATCACCTCGCAGCCCAGCTGTTCGAGCATCAGATGTACCGCCAGGCGGTTAGTATCATAAATCTGGCCGTCGCCGAGCGGTTGGCCCGGCAACTGGAGTTCATCCCCGGTCGAGAAGACCGCGACGCGCACTTTACGGACTACCTCGACGTCGGCAATGCCCAGCGATGCCAGCACCGGCAACTCGGCTACGGTAAGACGCGTGCCCGCCGGGAATACTACCGCGCCGTTGGCGATATCTTCCCCGCGCCGGCGAATATTTTGCCCGGCTTTTACCGGCGCGATGAAGCGCACGCCGGCGTCGCTTTGTTCCGTTTCTTCCTGCATCACCACCGCGTCGCAGCCTTCCGGCACCGGCGCGCCGGTCATGATGCGGATACAGGTGCCCGCCGGCCAGGCGTCGTGGAACGGTTGGCCGGCAAAGGCCTTACCGGCAACCGGCAGCGCCGCGCCGTCGGTGAGGTCGGCCAGGCGCACGGCATAGCCGTCCATCGCCGAGTTATCAAAACCGGGTACGTCCAGCGGCGAAACGACATCATGGGCGGTCACGCGCGAAAAGGCCTGCAGCAGCGGCAGGGTTTCCGTGGCCTGCAGCGGCGAAATACGGTCGAGCATCTGAGTCAGGGCTGTGTCGAGCGGCATCAGTCCGGCGGTAAAATCCATGGGTTACTCCTGCTGGCAAAACGTCGAAAACGCCTATTATGGCAGAAAAGCGCCGGCGACTGTATGCCACTGCGGTACGAGCCTTTACATCACCGGATGCTCTTTCTATATTCAAAAAACGTATAAAAGGTTAGTCAGTATAATGATATCTATACAGTTTATGGCAAAGGAAAGATTGAATGGGTAAGGCGGTAATAGCAATCCACGGCGGCGCCGGCGCGATTAGCCGCGCGCAGATGACTCAGTCGCGCGAACGCGAGTATGTGGCCGCGCTGTCGGCCATCGTCGATAGCGGACAAAAAATGTTGGCAGCAGGCGCCAGCGCGCTGGATGCGGTGACCGAAGCGGTACGCCTGCTGGAAGAGTGCCCGCTATTTAACGCCGGAATAGGTTCCGTGTTTACCCACGATCAAACTCACGAACTGGATGCCTGCGTGATGGATGGCTATAGCCTGCAGGCCGGCGCGGTGGCTGGCGTAAAGCATCTGCGTAACCCGGTGCTGGCGGCGCGTCTGGTGCTGGAAGAAAGTCCGCACGTGCTGCTTATCGGCGAAGGGGCGGAAAAGTTTGCCGCCTCGCGCGGCATGGCGCTGGTTGAAAACGAGTTATTTTCCACTACCGAGCGGCTTCTGCAGTTGCAGCAGGCGAAAGAGGGCGGCGAGATTATTCTCGATCATCATGCCGCGCCGCTCGATGAACGCCACAAAATGGGTACCGTCGGCGCGGTGGCGCTGGATCTGGCCGGTAATCTGGCGGCAGCGACCTCTACCGGCGGAATGACCAATAAACTGCCCGGACGCGTCGGCGACAGCCCAGTGCCGGGCGCGGGCTGCTATGCCAATAATGCCAGCGTCGCGGTCTCCTGCACCGGCACCGGCGAAGTCTTCATGCGCACGCTCGCCGCTTACGACATTTCAGCGTTGATGGAGTACGGCAATCTCAGCCTGTTTGAGGCCTGCGAGCGGGTGGTGCAGGAAAAACTGCCGGCGCTGGGCGGCAGCGGGGGCCTTATCGCCATCGACCGCGAGGGGAATGTGGTGCTGCCGTTCAACAGTGAAGGGATGTACCGGGCGTGGTGTTATGCGGGCGATACGCCGACGATTGGAATTTATCGCGAATAAAAGGAGAAGCGAGTTTGCCGCAAAGTCATGAAATTGATGAAGACGATGTGCTGGTGGTACGCGATCTTAACGTCGCCTTTAGCCAGCAGCGGCAGCGCGTTTCTGCGGTGCGTAACCTGTCATTTAGCCTCCGCCGCGGCGAGACGCTGGCGATTGTCGGCGAGTCCGGTTCCGGAAAATCGGTGACTGCCCTGGCGCTGATGCGTCTGCTCGACGAGGCGGTCAGCGAAGTCAGCAGCGAGGCGTTGCTGCTGCGCCGACGTAACCGTCAGGTGATTGATATTAATGCTCAAACGGCGGGGCAGATGCGTCAGGTTCGCGGCGCGGACGTGGCGATGATTTTTCAGGAGCCGATGACCTCGCTGAACCCGGTATTCACCATCGGCGAACAAATTGCCGAGTCTATTCGGCTACATCAGGGACTGCGCCATGACGAGGCGCTGCGGGAAGCGAAAAAGATGCTCGAACGGGTGCGTATTCCGGAAGCGGCAGCGATGCTTTCACGCTATCCGCATCAGCTTTCCGGCGGCATGCGCCAGCGGGTGATGATCGCCATGGCGTTATCGTGTCGCCCGGCGGTACTGATTGCCGATGAACCCACCACCGCGCTGGACGTCACGATTCAGGCGCAGATCCTACAGCTTATCGCCGCGCTGCAAAAAGAGATGGCGATGGGGGTGATGTTTATCACTCACGATATGGGCGTGGTGGCGGAAATCGCCGATCGCGTGCTGGTGATGTACCGCGGCGAAGCGGTAGAAAGTGGGCGCGTCGAGGATATTTTTCGCGCCCCGCAGCATCCTTATACCCGGGCGCTACTGGCGGCGGTGCCGAAGCTCGGCTCGATGCGCGGCAGCGATTTGCCGCGACGCTTCCCGCTGCTCAACGACGGTGTGACCCAGCAGCCGGAACAGAATACCGTGGTAGCCGGTAAACCGATTTTGCAGGTACGCGACCTGGTCGCGCGTTTTCCGATCCGCGGCGGTATTCTCAACCGCGTCACCCGCGAAGTGCATGCGGTGGAAAAAGTGAGTTTCGACCTGTGGCCGGGCGAAACGCTGTCGCTGGTCGGCGAATCCGGCTGCGGTAAATCGACCACCGGGCGGGCGCTGCTGCGGCTGGTGGAAGCGCAGGGCGGCAGCATCACCTTTAACGGCCAGCGTATTGATGCGCTGTCCGGCGGCAAGCTACAGACGCTGCGCCGCGATATTCAGTTTATTTTTCAGGATCCTTACGCTTCGCTCGACCCGCGGCAGACGGTCGGTTATTCCATTATGGAGCCGCTGCGTGTGCATGGTCTGCTGGAAGGGGATGCGGCTCGCGAACGTGTCGCCTGGCTGTTGCAGCGCGTGGGGCTGGAGGCGGAACACGCGTGGCGTTATCCGCATGAGTTTTCCGGCGGTCAGCGGCAGCGTATCTGTATCGCCCGCGCGCTGGCGCTCAATCCGAAAGTGGTGATCGCCGATGAGTCGGTGTCGGCGCTGGACGTGTCTATTCGCGCGCAGATTATTAATCTGCTGCTCGATTTACAGCGTGAAATGGGCATCGCATTTCTGTTTATTTCCCATGACATGGCGGTGGTGGAGCGCATCAGCCACCGCGTAGCGGTGATGTATCGCGGGCGGATCGTGGAGATTGGCCCGCGTCGCGCCGTGTTTGAAAACCCGCAGCATCCTTACACCCGTAAACTGATGGCGGCGGTGCCGGTCGCCGATCCGGCGCATCGTCAACCGCAGCGCGTATTACTCTCTGACGAGCTGCCGGGGAATATCTATAAACCGGGAGAAGAAATCGACAGCGCGCCGTTACAGCTGGTAGCGCCGGGGCATTATGTCGCCCGTGAGCCCGCCGATGTACTGAGCCGATAACAACCTAACGCACTCTTGCAGGAGCATAACAACATGACTCAACCTGTTACACGCAAATGGCTACTGGCGCTTGGCATCGCCTCGGCGCTGGCGGCGACGCCGGCCTTCGCCGCGAAAGATGTGGTAGTGGCGGTCGGTTCCAACTTCACGACCCTTGATCCCTATGACGCGAACGATACGTTATCGCAGGCGGTGGCGAAGTCGTTTTATCAAGGCCTGTTCGGCCTTGATAAAGAGATGAAACTGCAAAACGTATTGGCGGAAAGTTATACCGTTTCGGCGGATGGTCTGGTGTATACCATCAAGCTGCACAGCGGGGTGAAATTCCAGGATGGCACCGATTTTAACGCCGAAGCGGTGAAAGCGAATCTCGACCGCGCCAGCAATCCGGATAACCATCTCAAACGTTATAACCTGTATAAGAATATCGCCAGCACCGAGGCGGTGGATCCGACGACGGTCAAAATCACGCTCAAACAGCCGTTCTCGGCGTTTATCAATATTCTTGCCCATCCGGCGACGGCGATGATTTCGCCGGCGGCGCTGAAAAAATATGGCAAGGAGATCGGCTTCCACCCGGTAGGTACCGGGCCGTATAAGCTCGATACCTGGAACCAGACCGATTTCGTCAAAGTCAGCAAGTTTGACGGTTATTGGCAGCCGGGGCTGCCGAAGCTGGATTCCATTACCTGGCGCCCGGTGGTCGATAACAACACCCGTGCGGCGATGCTGCAAACCGGCGAGGCGCAGTTCGCCTTCCCGATCCCTTACGAGCAAGCGCCGCTGCTGGCGAAAAACAGCAAGCTGGAGCTGGTGGCCAGCCCGTCGATTATGCAGCGCTATATCAGCATGAACGTAACGCAGAAGCCGTTCGATAATCCGAAGGTGCGGGAAGCCATTAACTATGCGATTAACCGTCAGGCGCTGGTTAAGGTCGCGTTTGCCGGATACGCCACCCCGGCGACCGGCGTCGTACCGCCTTCTATTGCTTACGCCCAGACCTACAGCGCATGGCCTTACGACCCGGCGAAAGCCCGTCAGTTGCTGAAAGAAGCCGGTTTCCCTAACGGCTTTAGCACCACGCTGTGGTCATCGCATAATCACAGCACCGCGCAGAAGGTGCTGCAGTTTACCCAGCAGCAGCTGGCGCAGGTGGGTATAAAAGCGCAAGTGACGGCGATGGATGCCGGACAGCGTGCGGCGCAGGTTGAAGGCAAGGGGCAGAAAGAGAGCGGGGTGCGGATGTTCTACACCGGCTGGTCAGCGTCGACTGGCGAAGCCGACTGGGCGCTGTCGCCGCTATTCGCCTCACAAAACTGGCCGCCGACCCTGTTTAACACCGCGTTTTACAGTAACCCGCAGGTTGATAAAGATCTGAGCGAGGCGCTGAAAACGACCGATGCGCAACAGAAGACCACACTCTATAAAGATGCGCAGGACATTATCTGGAAAGAGTCGCCGTGGGTGCCGCTGGTGGTGGAAAAGCTGGTATCGGCGCATAGCAAAAACCTGACCGGGTTTTATATTCAGCCGGATACCGGTTTTAGCTTCGAGCAGGCGGATCTGACGCAGTGATAGTGCTTATGCTCACGCGTTCCCTCTGCCGAAATGGGAGGGGGCGATGCTGAATTACGTTCTGAAGCGCCTGCTGGGGCTCATTCCGACGCTGTTTATCGTCGCCGTTCTGGTGTTCCTGTTTGTACATATGCTGCCGGGCGATCCGGCGCGGCTGATCGCCGGGCCGGAAGCCGATGCGCAGGTGGTGGCGATGGTTCGCCAACAGCTGGGGCTCGATCAGCCGTTGCACGTGCAGTTCTGGCACTACATCACCAATGTATTGCAGGGTGATTTCGGTATCTCGATGGCTTCGCGCCGCCCGGTGACCAGCGAAATCGCCAGCCGCTTTATGCCGACGCTATGGTTAACGCTTGCCAGTATGAGCTGGGCGGTGCTGTTCGGCATGGCGGCGGGCATCGCCGCGGCGGTGTGGCGCAATCGCTGGCCGGATCGGTTGGGGATGGCGCTGGCGGTAACCGGTATCTCCTTCCCGGCGTTCGCCCTCGGCATGCTGCTGATGCAGGTTTTTTCCGTCGAGCTGGGCTGGCTGCCGACGGTCGGCGCCGACAGCTGGCGGCACTATATTCTGCCGTCGTTGACCCTTGGCGCCGCGGTGGCATCGGTGATGGCGCGCTTCACCCGCGCGTCGTTCGTCGACGTGCTGCATGAGGATTACATGCGTACCGCGCGGGCTAAAGGGGTGAGCGAAACGCTGGTGGTGTTGAAGCATGGCCTGCGCAACGCGATGATCCCGGTAGTGACCATGATGGGTCTGCAGTTCGGTTTTCTGCTCGGCGGCTCCATTGTGGTGGAGAAGGTCTTCAACTGGCCGGGGCTTGGCCGGTTGCTGGTCGATTCCGTGGAGATGCGCGACTACCCGGTGATCCAGGCGGAAGTGCTGCTGTTTTCGCTGGAGTTCATTCTTATCAACTTAGTGGTGGACGTGTTGTATGCCGCCATTAACCCGGCTATCAGGTACAAGTAAGGTGCGATTGCTCAACTGGAGAAGGGAAGCGGTTATCAACGCCATGCCGGGCGTTAAGCCCGGGCAGATCCGCACGCCGTGGCACGAGTTCTGGCGGCGTTTTCGTCGCCAGCCGGTGGCGATGGCAGCGGCCCTATTTGTGCTGCTGCTGATTATCGTCGCGATTATCGCGCCGTGGATAGCGCCGTATGACGCGGAAAACTATTTTGATTACGACCGGCTCAATGAAGGGCCGTCAATGGTGCATTGGTTCGGCGTTGATTCGCTGGGGCGCGATATCTTCAGCCGTGTGCTGGTCGGCGCGCAAATTTCGCTGGCCGCAGGGGTTCTGGCGGTACTAATTGGCGCGCTAATTGGCACCGTGCTCGGCCTGCTGGCCGGTTACTACGAAGGCTGGTGGGACCGCATCACCATGCGTATCTGCGACGTGCTGTTTGCCTTCCCCGGCATTCTGCTGGCGATTGCGGTAGTGGCGGTGATGGGCAGCGGGATGGCCAACGTGATTATCGCGGTGGCGATATTCTCAATTCCGGCGTTCGCCCGCCTGGTGCGCGGCAATACGTTGGTGCTGAAGCAGCAGACGTTTATTGAGTCGGCGCGCAGTATCGGCGCCAGCGATACGACCATTCTGTTCAACCATATTTTGCCCGGTACGGTATCGTCGATAGTGGTTTATTTTACCATGCGCATCGGCGTGTCGATTATCTCCGCCGCCAGCCTGTCGTTCCTCGGCCTTGGCGCCCAGCCGCCGACGCCGGAGTGGGGGGCGATGCTGAACGAAGCGCGCGCGGATATGGTGATGGCGCCGCATGTGGCGTTATTCCCGGCGATCGCCATTTTCCTGACGGTGCTGGCGTTTAATCTGTTGGGCGACGGCCTGCGCGATGCGCTGGATCCGAAGATAAAGGGGTAGGAGACAAACGCGGCGGGAGCAAAGTTGGTAGATACTGTTATCGGCTTGCAGCTGTTTCGCTCCAGGACAAAGGGTTGTCCTGTGCTGTTTCCGAGAACATTGCGCTCCCGATATTTCTTCTGCGTTATGGCTCTCATGGCGCAGGGAGCGCACAGAGGGCGGCCAGTCGCCGCCGCCCTCTGTACTCCCGGGCTCTGGCCGCCAAAATCGCCACTTCGTGGTACCTTCGACTTATCCCGGCAGGCTTCGGGTCGGGCCGAGGCAGCGTCCTTGCAAAACACGGCCCTCAGCCCGCATCCATGCGGGCTGCCCCGGCCTTCCGGGAACGTCTCAGCGATTTTGAGGCCACCAACGGCGGCAGTTTCAGCAGCCATGGGGAAAGAGGTAGCCCGGATAAGGCGTAAGCCGCTATCCGGGAAGCGGGATTAGACCCGGGAACCCCACAGGTCATATTCGTCGGCGTGTTCGACTTTCACCCGCAGCACGTCGCCCGGTTTAACGTTGGTTTCACCGTTCAGATAGACCGCGCCGTCGATTTCCGGGGCATCGGCCATGCTGCGGCCAATCGCTCCTTCTTCATCGACTTCATCGACCAGTACCATAATTTCGCGGCCCACTTTCTCCTGCAGACGCTCGGCGGAAATCTGCTGTTGCAGCTGCATAAAGCGGTTCCAGCGCTCTTCTTTGACCTCTTCCGGGACCTGATCCGCCAGTTCGTTGGCGGTGGCGCCCTCAACCGGGCTGTACTTGAAGCAGCCAACGCGGTCCAGACGCGCTTCTTTCAGGAAATCGAGCAGCATCTGGAAATCTTCTTCCGTTTCGCCCGGGAAACCGACGATAAAGGTGGAACGCAGGGTCAGATCCGGGCAGATCTCGCGCCACTGTTTAATACGCGCCAGCTGACGGTCTGCTGAACCCGGGCGCTTCATCAGTTTCAGAATGCGCGGGCTGGCGTGCTGCAGCGGAATATCGAGATACGGCAGGATCTTGCCTTCCGCCATCAGCGGGATCACATCGTCAACGTGCGGATACGGGTAGACGTAGTGCAGACGCACCCAAATGCCGAGCTTCGCCAGCTCTTCACACAGGCTGACCATACTGGTTTTCACCGGCATACCGTTGTGGAAACCGGTGCGGTGCTTGACGTCAACGCCATAGGCGGAGGTGTCCTGCGAAATCACCAGTAGCTCTTTCACCCCGGCGTCGGCCAGGCGTTTGGCTTCCGCCAGCACTTCGCCAATCGGGCGGCTCACCAGATCGCCGCGCATTGACGGGATGATGCAGAAGGTGCAGCGATGGTTGCAGCCTTCAGAAATTTTTAAGTACGCGTAGTGACGCGGCGTCAGCTTGACGCCCTGTTCCGGCACCAGGCTGAGGAACGGGTTGTGCTTCGGCTTTGGCGCATAGTGGTGGACGTGTTCCAGCACCTGCTCGTAGCTATGCGGCCCGGTAATTTCCAGCACCTTTGGATGCACTTCGCGGATTTGATCTTCTTTCGCGCCGAGGCAGCCGGTAACGATCACTTTGCCGTTTTCTTTTAAGGCTTCGCCGATCGCTTCAAGCGACTCCTGCACGGCGCTATCGATAAAGCCGCAGGTGTTGACGATAACCATATCGGCGTTGTCGTAGCTGGGAACCACATCATACCCTTCGGTACGCAGTTCGGTGAGGATACGTTCTGAGTCTACCAGGTTTTTCGGGCAGCCCAGGGAGACGAAGCCGATTTTCGGCTGGTGCGTGACATTGCTCATAGCTTAAAAAATGTTCATTTATTGGAATGGTCAGGGCAGGAATTCTACAGATCTTTGCGAAAAAGAGTATAGCCAGGCGGCGATGAATGATGAAAAAGCGTTAGCGCAGCGGAGGTGTTTAAGCCGCGTTGTTGGCCGCCCAGGTTGTAACATTGTAAATAATGTTAATTGCTGTGTGATTATTGACCTCGCTCATGATTTCGCGCAAAAAATGACCATACTATGATTATGGTAATGGACGACAGAGGAGGACCGTGATGAGCGTTGACAGACGTTACACTAACCTTTTGAATAAGCTGATTAATGCCAATATCGATTTGGCGGCTTATCTCCAGCTTCGTAAAGCGAAAGGCTATATGTCAGTCAGCGAAAATGACCATCTGCGTGATAACTTGTTTGAGCTATGCCATGAACTGCGCGTACACGCGCCGCGTTTGCAGCACGCCATCGCGCCGGAAGAGATGGAAGCCTTCCGCCTTGCCGGTGAGTCCGTCGCTTCGGCGGCGGTTTGCCTGATGAGCGGGCATCATGATTGCCCGGCTTATATTGCCGTTAACGTAGAGAAGCTAGAACGCTGTCTGTCGGGGTTGACGATGAATATTCACATTCTGAATAACTCAGCGCCAATGACCCACGCCTGAATCCAGGGGGAGGTGACTCCCCCTGTTAAAGTTTATGTAAAAATCCCTGCCTGACCGCCCACGCTGGCTACCCTTATCAGCAATGCTGACGAAAGGAGTGCGCCATGCGCCGATATCTCAAAATAACACTTATGACTGTGCTGCTGCCCATGGCGGCGATGGCCGCGCCGCGCGTTGAAGTGCTGCAGGATAACCTCGACCACCCCTGGTCACTGGCATTCCTGCCGGACAATGAAGGCGTGCTGATTACCCTGCGCGGCGGCGAACTTAAACGCTGGCAGCTCGATCAAGGATTATCGGCGCCCATTCGCGGCGTGCCGAAGGTGTGGGCCAACGGCCAGGGCGGCCTGCTGGATGTGGTTCTGGCGCCGGATTTTGCTCAGTCGCGCCGGGTATGGCTGAGCTATGCCGAAGCGGGCGATGACGGCAAAGCGGGGACGGCGGTGGGGTATGGCCGCCTCAGCGCCGACCTGCAAAACCTGGAAGATTTTAAAACCGTTTTCCGCCAGCAGCCGAAGCTCTCCACTGGCAATCATTTCGGCGGGCGGATGGTCTTCGATGGCAAAGGTCATCTGTTTATCGGTTTAGGCGAAAATAATCAGCGCCCGACGGCCCAGGATCTCGATAAGCTGCAGGGAAAAGTGGTACGCCTGACCGAACAGGGGGAAATCCCCAAAGATAATCCTTTCGTCGGCCGTACTGGCATCAGACCGGAAATTTGGGCTTATGGTATTCGCAACCCGCAGGGGATGGCGATGAATCCGTGGAGCGATACGTTGTGGCTGAACGAACATGGCCCGCGCGGCGGCGATGAGATCAATATTCCCCTCGCCGGGAAAAACTACGGCTGGCCGCTGGCGACGCACGGCATTAACTATAGCGGTCAACCTATCCCGGAAGCTCAAGGAAAGAGCGCGCCGAATACCGAGGCGCCGCTGCATGTCTGGCCGGTCTCCCCAGCGTTGAGCGGGATGGCATTTTACAACGCGTCAACTTTCCCGCAGTGGCGACATAAGTTGTTTATCGGCGCGCTGAAGGATGAGTCCTTGATTGTGCTCTCGGTGGACGGCAATACCCTCAGCGAGGAGACGCGGCTATTAAAAGATCGCGGCAAACGCATTCGTGATGTGCGCGTTGGGCCCGACGGTTATCTTTATCTGTTAACCGACGAGCCCGACGGTGAACTGCTCAAGGTCAGCCCGGAGTAATGACCTCAGGTGACCGGGATCATGACGACGTCGCGGAAGGCCTGGCGCTGCTGGATTTGCTGATACCAGCGCTGCAGATGGGGCCGCGGCTGCCAGCTGTCGAGGATGGAAAGCAGGTTATAAACGAACGGCGCCACCGCCACATCGCCAAGGCCGAACTCATCGCCAGAAAGCCAGGCATGCTTCGCCAGTTCATCGTCGAGCATGGCGAACAGCCCTTCACAGGCGTTAATACCTGCCTCAATGGCCGCCGGATCGCGCTGGTCCGGCGGCGTTCTGACCAGCCCCATTAATACCGGACGGTGCGCCGGGGACAGCGTAGCGTTGGCCCAGTCCATCCATTTTTCACCCTGCGCGCGCTGCACTGGCGACTCCACCCACAGACGGTTTTGCCCGTACTGCGCGGCAAGATAACGAATAATGGCGTTGGATTCCCACAGCACCAGCCCATTGGCATCGTCTTTGAGTAGCGGCACCAGGCCGTTCGGGTTCATCGCCAGATACTCCGGGTCGCGATTGAGACCATACTCCAGCCCCGCCAGAATCTGCTGATAAGGAAGATCCAGCTCAGCCAGCACCCAGCGTACTTTCTTCACGTTGGTCGAGTTATTTCTGCCCCATAACGTAATCATATCCGCTCCTGCATATTATTTAATCGCCGTTGCAACATGGTGAGCAATCATGTTGGAATAAAGTTAATATTAAGGCAATCACGATCAAAAAAATTGCCTTGTTTTCAGCAGGCAGCGTCGTTATTGCGTAAACTTTAAAAACTTTACCAACTCGCTGTTTCTTTAAGGTCATTTGTACGCTTTACTCACCGCCTTGTGCTGTGCGGCAAGAGTGTTGCGGCATATTTTGTTTGGAAAGGATACTTGGGTGGCTCTTATGACGCATGATGCTTTTTCCCTTCGCGGCCTCGCGGCAGGCTGCGCGCTTTTACTTCTCGTGGCCCCTGCAGTGCAGGCGGCGGATCAACTTCCTGATGCGCCATCGATTGATGCGCGAGCCTGGATCCTGATGGACTATGCCAGCGGCAAAGTGCTGAGTGAAGGCAATGCCGACGAGAAACTCGACCCGGCCAGCCTGACCAAAATCATGACCAGCTACGTGGTAGGCCAGGCGCTGAAAGCAGGCAAAATCAAACTGACCGATACGGTCACCGTCGGCCGCGATGCGTGGGCCACCGGTAACCCGGCGCTGCGCGGCTCCTCGGTGATGTTCCTGAAGCCAGGCATGCAGGTATCGGTTGAAGACCTCAATAAGGGCGTGATAATTCAGTCCGGCAACGATGCCAGCATCGCTATCGCCGACTATGTCGCCGGCAGCCAGGATTCGTTTGTCAATCTGATGAACGGCTACGCGCAGAAAATCGGCCTGACCAACACCACCTTTAAAACCGTCCACGGCCTGGACGCGCCGGGGCAGTTCAGTACCGCGCGCGATATGGCGCTGCTGACTAAAGCGATGATCCATGATGTGCCGGAAGAGTACGCGGTACACAAAGAGAAAGAGTTCACCTTCAATAAAATCCGTCAGCCAAACCGTAACCGTCTGCTGTGGAGCACCAACCTCAATGCCGATGGCGTGAAAACCGGCACCACCGCCGGCGCGGGCTACAACCTGGTCTCTTCCGCGACCCAGGGCGATATGCGCCTTATCGCGGTAGTGCTGGGCACTAAAACCGACCGTATTCGTTTTAACGAGTCCGAAAAACTGCTGACCTGGGGCTTCCGTTTCTATGAAACCGTCACGCCAATCAAACCGGATGCCACCTTTATTTCCCAGCGCGTGTGGTTCGGCGACAGTAATGAAGTCAAACTGGGCGCCGGCGAAGCCGGATCGGTGACCATTCCACGCGGGCAATTGAAAAACCTGAAAGCCAGCTACAACCTGACTGAGCCGCAGCTCACCGCGCCGTTGGCGAAAGGGCAGGTGGTGGGCACCATCGACTTTAAACTCAATGACAAAACTATCGAACAGCGACCGCTGATCGTCATGGAAGACGTGAAAGAGGGCGGCTTCTTCAGCCGCATGGTCGACTTCGTGCTGATGAAACTGCACGGCTGGTTCGGCAGCTGGTTCTCTTAAGCGACAGGCCGCGCCCTACGGGGCGCGGTTAGTACAGCAGTGATATTTGCTTTTCTTTCGCCAGCGCCAACAGATCGTCATCCGGGCGAACGTCGCTGGCGATGACGTCAAAACGCGATAATTCCCCCATCCGCGCCGGCCGCACTTTGCCAAACTTACTGTGATCGACCACCAGCACATGGTAGCGAGCGTTGTTCATGGCCCAGTGTTTCACCGGCAGCTCTTCCAGGTTATAACAGGTCGCGCCTTGCTCGCAGTCGATACCGGCGGCGGAGTAGTAGGCGATATCCGGGCTGAGATGACTCAAGGTATCCTGCAGGCTGAGCGGTAGAAAGATGGCGTTGCTGGCGTGGAATTCGCCGCCGCACAGAATAGCGCGACACAGCGGTTTTTCCTGCAGGGCGAGAAAGGTATTTAACGAGTAGCACACGCCGGTAAACGGCAGCTCGTTATCGATGGCGTCGATGATCCATGGCGTCGTGGTGCCGCAGTCAAAAAAGGCCATCTGATGCGCTTCAAGCAGCCCGGCGGCATGGCGCGCGGCACGGCGTTTTTCATCCACCAGACGGGTTTTCTGATCGCTCAGCAGATAGTGCGTGGCGCTACGCGGTTCCAGCACGATGTAACCGCCCAACAGTACCACCGGGCCGCTGTGGCCGTTTAAATCGCGACGAATGGTCATTTCTGATACGCCAAGCAGCGAAGCTGCTTCTTTCAGGTGAAGTTTATCGCTGCGCTTGAGTGCCTGAATGAGCTGGTTAATGCGTTCGTCACGACGAGTTTCCATATACCCTCTGAGCTAAAATCGCCCTGCAAGGGCAGGGCGTCAGCTTGATTTTACCCGGCGGCGAGGGGTTCGTCACCTGTCAGACGTTAGCCGCGTACCCAGCCTTTACGAATCGGCAGCGAGAAGCAGAGACGATACAGGCGCTGCAGCCGTTGGTAGAGACCATGACCGCCGCTCTGCCACAGCAGTTGCGCCCCAAGGCAGCCGCACATGCCAGCCAGCAGCCCGCCCAACATATCCAGCGGCCAGTGTACTCCCAGATAGACGCGCGACCATGCAATCGCCGAGGCGATGACCAGCAGCAGCGCGCCGGACCACACCCGGTGCCAGAATAAAAACGCCAGCGCGAAGGTAAAGATGACGGTGCCGTGATCGCTTGGGAACGAGTCATCCGCCGCATGATGCAGGAAGTTATAGCCGACGCCGTCAACAAACGGCCGGTCGTGTGGAAACAGATGACCGATAACCCACGAAATAGACAGGCTCAGGGCCAGGGCCAGCATGACCTTAAATACCAGCTGACGTTGGTTTGGCCCCCACAGCCATAGCGCCACCACCAGCAGCGGCACAATGATAATTAAGTCTTTGGCAATAAACGTGGCGACCTCAATCGCCCACCACGAGGAGGACGGGGTGGCGTTAATCAGGGCAAACAGCGCGTAGTTGATATTTTCCAGCATGCTTCCAGTCTCTGGTTACGATGGCAATAAGCTGCTCACCTTATTGAAAGGCAACGATAGGGTAAAGCAGCATTGTCTTAATTATCAGTTTGTTACGAAATATATCCGTGAGATGCCCTTGCCGGTATTTCGCCAAAGCGAGTATATCGCCTGTAATCTCATTGAAACATAAACGAAATATAAATATTCGTTTCATGCCGGACCGCGGGCTGGCGATATTTTTCATTGTCACTCACAATTCACTATCTCCCCGGGTCGACTTTCATTAAACTTTGCGCGATTTTTTTTTAATTAAGAGATTGCATGCAGAATTATTCGTTATCAGGTAAGCGCCTCGGTCGTCAGGCGTTACTGTTCCCGCTGTGCCTTGTGTTATATGAATTCTCCACCTATATCGGCAACGATATGATCCAACCGGGTATGCTCGCGGTGGTGCAGGAGTTTCAGGTCGGCAATGAGTGGGTCCCCACCTCTATGACCGCCTATCTGGCGGGGGGGATGTTTTTGCAGTGGCTGCTGGGGCCGCTGTCGGATCGTATTGGCCGCCGTCCGGTGATGCTGACCGGGGTGGTGTGGTTTATCGTCACCTGTCTGGCGACGCTGCTGGCGCAAACCATTGAGCAATTTACCCTGCTGCGTTTCCTGCAGGGCATCAGCCTGTGCTTTATCGGCGCGGTGGGCTATGCGGCTATCCAGGAGTCGTTTGAGGAGGCGGTGTGTATCAAAATTACCGCCCTGATGGCTAACGTCGCGCTGATTGCGCCGCTGCTCGGGCCGCTGGTCGGCGCTGCCTGGGTGCATATGCTGCCGTGGGAGATGATGTTCGTGCTGTTTGCCGTGCTGGCGGCCATCTCCTTTGTGGGGCTGCAGCGGGCGATGCCGGAAACGGCGACGCGGATGGGGGAAAAACTGTCGGTAAAAGAGCTGGGCCGCGACTATCGTCTGGTGTTGAAAAACCTGCGCTTTGTCGCCGGCGCGCTGGCGACCGGTTTTGTTAGTCTGCCGCTGCTGGCGTGGATTGCGCAATCGCCGGTGATTATCATCAGCGGCGAGCAGGCCACCAGCTATGAGTACGGCATGCTGCAGGTGCCGATTTTCGGCGCGCTGATCGCCGGCAACCTGGTGCTGGCGCGTCTGACCTCGCGCCGCTCGGTTCGTTCGCTGATTATTATGGGCGGCTGGCCGATTATGTTTGGCCTGCTCCTGTCGGCGGCGGCCACGGTGGTCTCGTCCCATGCTTATCTGTGGATGACCGCTGGTTTAAGCTTCTACGCTTTCGGGATTGGCCTGGCTAACGCCGGGCTGGTGCGCTTAACGTTGTTCGCCAGCGAAATGAGTAAAGGGACGGTTTCGGCGGCGATGGGTATGCTGCAGATGCTGATCTTTACCGTGGGCATAGAGCTTAGCAAGCATGCGTATGAGCTTGGCGGTAACGGCCTGTTCAGCCTGTTTAACCTGTTGGGTGGGGTGTTATGGCTGGGGCTGATTATTTACTTCCTGAAAGATAAAAGCGTCGGCAGTTCGCAGCAGGCGTGATACGTAGTAAACCCGGATGCCTAAAGGCACCCGGGTTCTCA
The DNA here is from genome assembly GCF_040062085.1 of Klebsiella sp. JN_Kp122. Classification (NCBI taxonomy): domain Bacteria; kingdom Pseudomonadati; phylum Pseudomonadota; class Gammaproteobacteria; order Enterobacterales; family Enterobacteriaceae; genus Klebsiella; species Klebsiella sp. JN_Kp122. The sequence goes on along the minus strand of NZ_JBEAHW010000047.1, from coordinate 277,159 downwards.
TCAGGCGAACGGCGCTTCGCGATTCAATACCTTATCAATAATATGCAATACGCCTTCTTCGTTATTATGCGGGGCATGATGACTGGCGACGGCTTTGACCTCCGCTTTGGCATTCGCCATGGCGAAACCAAAACCGGCATGCTGCAACATTTCAATATCATTGCCGCTATCGCCGAAGGCCACCACCTCATGGTTATCAATGCCCCAGCGCTCCTGCAAAATGCGCAGGCCGTTGGCTTTATGCACGCCAGGGATGATTAAATCGATACTGCCGTAGCCGGTGGCGACGGCGGTAACCATATCGCCCAGCGCCGCGTGTAGCTTCGGCTGAATTTCCGGGATCAGATGATCCGGCACGTTCAGACCGAATTTGAGGATCGCGTCATCGAGATGGTTAAAATCATCCACCAGTTCGAGACGGTGATAGTACTTCGCCGCCACCGCTTTTAGCTCGTCGTTATAGCTATTGAGCGTATAGGCGCTGCGTTTGCCGCAGGCGATAATTTCGATATGCGGCAGCGTTTGCAGGTGGTCGACGACGGCGTTGAAATGCGTCGTCGGCAGCTGGCAGTTAAAGATATCCTCTTTACCGCTCACCACCCAACCGCCGTTTTCGGCGACGAAGGCGATTTCATCGACCAGCTCGGGGAAGAACGATATCAGCTGGTAATACTGGTTGCCGCTGGCGACCACGAAGCGAATGCCCTGTTCGCGCATGCGCTGATACTGCGCCAGAAAACGTGGGCGATTATAGGTCTTGGCATCGCTTAAAAAGGTGCCGTCCATGTCTACCGCAATCAGTTTGATGCTCATTAGCTATTCTCCATCACAGGTTCAGGCTGCGGTTTGGCTACCGCGCGGGCTACCAGCGCCGCCACCATCACCAGACCCAGTACTACCATCATGGCGCTACGCAGGCCAAAATGTTCGCCAAGGAAGCCCAGCAGCGGCGGCCCGACGAGGAAAGCCAGATAGCCGGTAATCGCCACGACGCTCACGCGTTTCGGCGCATCCGGGCCGGTATCGCTGGCGGCGGAAATGGTAAGCGGGAAACCGAGCGACGCGCCGAGTCCCCACAGCAGTACAGATACCCCGGCAACCCAGGTGCTGTCGACAAAAATAATCAGCCCGATACCCAGCGCGCCCATTACCGCGCTGGCGCGTACGACGGTGACGCGACTGTAGCGGTCGATAAACCAGCCGCCGGTGAAGCGGCCGAGGGTCATGCCGAGGGTGAAACCGGCGTAAATCAGCGAACCGGAAGTGGGGCTAAAGCCGTGGCCGTCGACCATCAGCAGCGGCAGCCAGTCGTTGGCGGAACCTTCGGCAAAGGCCATTGCCAGCACGATCACGCCGATCAGCAACAGCTGCACGTCGCGCCAGACCGGTAGGCCTTTGGCCTCGCTATGGGCGGATTCGGCGGCGTTTTTGCCCGTGCCGTCGGGGATGGCGCGAATGGCGATAACGATGGGGGCAATCGCCACCAGCGCGGCGATCAGAATATGCGGCGCGGCGGGCAGGCCAAACCCGGTCACCGCCATACCGATGCCGGCGCCCACGAGGGTGCCGAAGCTGTAAAAACCGTGCATCATCGGCAGCACGGTTTTATTCATTTCCCGTTCAACGGCAGCGCCTTCGACGTTAATCGCTACTTCCGCCGAGCCGAAGCTGGCGCCAAAGATAGCCAGCCCAAAGGCGAACAGCGGCGCAGAGGCGAGCCACAGCGCCAGGCTTAACACCAGCATGCCCGCCACGGCGCACAACATAGTTGTGCGGATGACTTTACGGGTACCGAAGCGCTTCACCAGCCATGCTGAACAGAGAATACCGCTCATCGAACCAATCGACAGGCCAAATAGCACCATTCCCATTTCAGCAGTGGAAAGGGTTAGTAAATCGCGAATCGCGGGCGTACGGGTGGCCCAGGAGGCCATCAATAAGCCGGGGATAAAAAAGAACATAAATAGCGCCCACAGCCGAAGCTGGAGGGCTTTGCGAGAAGTTTGCGCCGTCATCCATAAACGCCCGAGAAAGAAGAGTTGCAGACAACAGTAGCAAGGTTGTGTACATTTGTACACATTCCGCTATCGCTTGACCTGCGTAGCGCACAGAGGGGAAAAACACACCGATGACCCGCAGACCGAACGATCCGCAGCGGCGCGAGCGCATCCTGCAGGCGACGCTGGATACCATCGCCGCGCACGGAATTCATGCGGTAACGCACCGTAAAATCGCCAGCTGCGCCGGGGTACCGCTGGGCTCGCTGACCTATTATTTTAGCGGTATTGAGGCGCTGATTGAGGAGGCGTTTCGTAACTTCACCGTCGAAATGTCGGCGCAGTATCAGCAATTTTTCGACGGCGTCGGCAGCCGTCAACAGGCCTGTGACGCTATCGCCGAGCTGATCTTCAGCGCCCAGGTGACCACCGCGCGCAATATGGAGTTAATGTACCAGCTGTACGCGTTTTGCAGCAGCCGACCAGTGCTGAAAACGGTCATGCAGAGCTGGATGCTGCGCAGTCAGCAGACGCTGGAGCAGTGGTTCGAACCGGCGACGGCGCGCGGGCTGGATGCGTTTATCGAGGGGATGACGCTGCACTTCGTCACCGATAGCGCGCCGCTGTCGAAAGCGGCGATTCGCCTGATGGTCGGGCGGCTGGCGGGGGAGAATAGCGCTAGCTAAGCGTCGCTCCGGCGGTGACGTTAACCACCGTGGCGGTCATCGCCGCCGCCGACGGTGAGGCAAGAAAGGTGATGACTCCGGCTATCTGCTCAAGTGTCGGCAACCGCTGCAGCATCGTGCTGTGCGCCGCACCACCCAGCCACTGTTCGACGCTCAAGCCCAGCGCCTGTGCTTTAGGCGCAAACACCTCGGCAGTATAAGAACCCGCCAGCGCCGCATCCGCTATCGCGTGTGACCGTACGCCGAGCACGCGGATATTTTTCGCGCCGAGTTCGCTGGCCAATGCGTTGATAAAGGCTTCCATTGCGGCGCAGCCGACGATATGGCCGAGGTGTCCAGGGATGGCCATCGTCGCGGAAGGAGGGATAGTGGTAATAATGACGCCCTCGCGTTCGCCACCCATCCACGGTGCCACTGCCTGGGCAATAGTAAATTGGGCATCAAGAAAGGGGACAAAACCCTGGTGATACTCGGCAAGGGATAATTGTGCCAGCGTTTTCCCCTGATTGTGGAGAAAGCCGGTGGCATTGACTACGATGTCAATCCCGCCGGTTCGCCCGGCCAGGTTGGCCACCTGCGCGGTGGTTTGCCCGCCATCCAGCACATCCAGTTGCAGGGTCTCGACGATCCCGCCTGCGGCGTGAATCTCAGCCGCCGCCTTTTCCAGCTTATCCGTCTGCCGGGCGGCCAGAAAGATCCGCGCGCCTTCTTTCGCCATGGCGAGCGCCGCCGCGCGGCCAATCGCGCCGCTGCCGCCGAAAATCACCACGGTCTTATCTTTAAGCAACATGAAGAGCGCCTTATGTGGGAGTGGATCAGCAAAGTATGGGTGAAAAAATAGACTGTGCAAGGAGGGGGTAGTATTAAAATCAGTGCAGTAATTTTTGAGTTCTGGCCGTAAAATAAACCTGTTACTTAATCATTTAACATGTTGTTTTAATTGAAAAAAATAAATATTTTTTTTCTGGTTCTTGAGCGTAAAAGTGATTAGCCTTTTATCATCTTATGGTTATTGAGATGGGTTTCATGGATGCAAAGCTAATTGCCAGGGGAATTGTTGATGGTTTAACTTCCCTTTCCGAAGGATTTTATTTATCAGCAATAAGACCGGTAGAAGGTTCAGGAGTCTTGGGGCGTGATCTTAAAAGGCGTAATGAATATGAAACGGAGCGTTTTATTAGGGCGTTCAGAGCATTGATATCGAACGATCAACCAATCAGGCAGCTAATCACCATTGTGAGCACGGATTTTTATGCAAAACTCGATGACAAAGGGAAGAAAGCGATTAATGACAGGATTGGTTATTCTGACGCAAAACTGGGAACACGTACGGGGGCTCAGTTTTGCCTGTCCCTGACTTTATCCGAAAAAATAATTGCGCAATTGAAAACAACCAGAATTGGAAACTACGTTCTGCGGGGCTCGGCATCGTTTGCTTTAAGTGCCGTTATTATGCAGGGGATAATCGAAGAGGCAGCGAGAGCTTCTCGTAGGATGAAGGACAGGTATTCATCAACCTATATGAAAGTTTCACCAATGAATCTTGATATGGTCTACTTTCTGGTTGAAGAACCACTAGAACCGTATCTCAAGTACATAGAGAGCCATCCAATGCAATGTAAAGGAATAGAAAATGAAATCTGTAAAATTCTCGGCCAGCCATTCTTATAAAAGAATTGGCGTGCATTGCATCAATATGATTGATGCAATGGGGAGGGGGATTTGCTCAATAATGGCTTTTGTTAGTCTTATTGCGCTGGATGGCTGGCTATTCAGGCTGGGTGGCTTTGCGGTTTGTTTTGTACTGATTTGCCTAATTATTTTTCTGGCCGACTGGTTAAAGGCAAAAATTCAGTAAGTGATTACGGTCAGTACGCAACTGATATCTTCAGAGCGGTTTTGGTTTCAGGCTAGCTCGAAAAGTACCAACTTCAGGCAACAAAAAACCCATCAACCTTGAACCTAAACGGCGGGGTTGATGGGCTCCACAAAATGGGGACATCAAAGAAAAGCAGTGGCACTAGTTATGACTGACATCCTGGGAAAAAGTTCTGTTCATCACCGATTTTTTTGCGAAAAAGTTAAAAATTTTCGGCCGGGGCTAGCCAAGGCCCGGCCAGATGATGACGATTAGCGTACCGGCAAGGGTGAGCAGCACGTTGGCGATAGCGTAAGTGCCAGCATAGCCGAGTGCGGGAATGTTGCTGCGCGCGGTATCGCTGATAATTTCCATCGCCGGGGCGCAGGTGCGCGCGCCCATCATCGCGCCGAACAGCATCGCGCGGTTCATGCGTAGCACATAGGCGCCGAACAGGAAGCAGATCACCACCGGCACCAGGCTGACGATAAGACCGGCAGCCAGCATTTGCCCGCCAATGGCGCCCAGACCGTTATTAATACCCGCGCCGGCGCTCAGGCCGACCCCGGCCATAAACACCATCAGACCGAACTCCTTAACCATGTTCAATGCGCCCTGCGGGATATAGCCGAAGGTCGGATGGTTGGCGCGCAGGAAGCCAAGCATAATGCCGGCGAACAGCAGGCCGGCGGCGTTACCGATGCCGAAGCTGAACGAGCTGAACTGGAAAGTGATCATGCCGATCATCAGGCCGACGATAAAGAAGGCGCAGAAAGCCAGCAGATCGGTCACCTGGCTGTGAATCGAAATAAAGCCGATGCGGTCAGCGACGGTTTTTACGCGGCGGGCGTCGCCGCTCACCTGCAGCACGTCGCCTTTATTGAGCACCACGTTATCGTCGATTGGCATCTCAATCTGGCTGCGGATCACCCGGTTTAAGAAACAGCCGTGATCGGTCAGCTTCAGCTGCGCCAGGCGGCGGCCGACGGCGTTATGATTCTTAACCACAATCTCTTCGGTGACGATACGCATATCGAGCAGGTCGCGGTCAAACACCTCTTTACCGTTACGGAAGCTTGGGTCGAGGCGGGCATGGGCGTCCGGGTAGCCAACCAGCGCGATATCGTCGCCCATCTGCAGTACCGCGTCGCCATCCGGGTTCGCCAGGATACCGTTACGACGAATACGCTCGATATAGCAGCCGGTCTGGCGGTAAATTCCCAGCTCACGAAGATTTTTGCCGTCCGCCCACGCGACCAATTCCGGGCCGACGCGGTAGGCGCGGATAACCGGCAGATAGACTTTACGCTTGGAGTCGGTATCCAGACCGCGCTCGCGGGCGATCTGCTGGGCGCTGGTCTGCAGATCCTGATGCTGCAGCTTCGGCATATAGCGCGCGCCGACGATCAGGCTCACCAGGCCAACCAGGTAAGTCAGGGCGTAACCCAGGCTCAGGTGGTCAAGCGACTGCGCCAGCTGATCGCTGGGCAGGCCAAAGTGGCGTAGGGTATCGCCAGCGCCCACCAGCACCGGGGTGGAGGTCATAGCGCCCGCCAGCATCCCGGCGGTCAGGCCGATGTCCCAGCCAAACAATTTGCCCAGCCCCATAGCGATTAACATCGCGCTGGCCACCATCACCAGCGCCAGCATTAGATAGTTTTTGCCGTCGCGGAAAAAAATCGAAAAAAAGTTGGGGCCCGCTTCGACGCCGACGCAGAAAATAAACAGCATAAAGCCAAGATTTAGCGCATCTGTGTTAATGGCGAAGTGCTGCTGACCTAATAATAAAGAAACGACTAAAACGCCAATGGAATTACCAAGTTGTACTGACCCGAGGCGAAGTTTCCCCAGGCAAAGACCCAGTGCGAGTACAACAAACAATAACAGGATGTAATTCCCGTTTAACAAATCTGCGACGTTTATATTCACGAAAGCCAACTTCTCGTTTACTAGTAAGTTGTTGAAGGAAATGGTTTTTTGGTCTAAGGTTGCTCAAGCGTTCGCACTATGCCGAACGTTATTCTGGCATCCCGTTAATACCGATAAAACAGTGCCGCTAGTTTAATCTTTCCTGGTTGCTGCGGCTAGTCACAATCGTTTTACTCTGACGGGAGCGTTATAAGCATGGACTGCCAGAATGCTATTTCTGACTGGATGAAGTGAAAGATAGTTAGAGGCGAAATCAGGAGGATGTCGTGAAATCTGAGCGCGCGTGGGCCGGTATAATTTGTGGGTTCTTTCTGTTTATTGTGGTCTGTTTATCGCTGTTGCTGCATATGAAAGGGGCTTTTCGGCAAACGGGCAACCCCGAGCTTGGACTGCTGTTCTTTGTGCTACCTGGCGCCGTGGCGAGCTGTTTATCCCCCGGAAGGCGCGTCATACGTCCGCTGATTGGCGCCATGCTGGCGGCACCGGTTTGTCTGGTGGTGATGCGGATGTTCTTTATTACTCATCGATCGTTTTGGCAGGAACTGGCGTGGCTTTTTAGCGCGGTCTTCTGGTGCGCGCTCGGGGCGCTATGCTTTTTATTTATTTGCGTCTGGCTGGACGCCAGACGCAGGCACTCAACGGAAGAGTGAAGTCTCTCAGGCAAACAGGCCGAGATTTTCCTTCGCCCAGGCTTCGAAATCCGTGCAGCCGCCGATGTGTTTCTGATCGACGAAAATCTGCGGTACGGTTTCTACCGGCTTACCGACGGTTTTTTCCAGATCGGCTTTGCTGATGCCTTCCGCGTGGATATCAATGTAGCGATAGCTGAAGTCATCGCGCTCGGTGCTCAGTTTCTCAGCCAGTTCTTTAGCGCGAACGCAGTACGGGCAACCTGGGCGACCAAAAATAACGGTAAACATGCTTCTCTCCTTAAATCTCAGCCGGATGGCGAATGCGGCTATGATGCCGCGTTCCGTTAGCAAGGGGAAGAAGGTTTTACCTTTTATAGCGATGGTTGCGGGTTATGCTTGATCAATATCATCTGCTGCAAGACCCTATACAGATGCGCCAGCGATGCGCTGTGCGCGGCATGAGTATATTGAGGAGCGTTATGCGATCGCCTGCCGCATTACCCAAAAGTATTCTGATTGTTGAGCTCGTCGGCATGGCGCTGCTGACGTTGGCCTGGCTGTCATTAAACCAGTATGTTCAACTGCCTGCGCCATTTGCCAGCCCGACGGCGGCGCTCATCATGATCTTTGCCGGGATCCTGCTGATGATCCCGGCGGCGATAGCCTTAATGTGGCGAATAGCGAAAATTGTCGCGCCGCAGTTGACCGATAATAAGACCTCATCTTCTACCCCGTCCGAACGAGAAAAACACCATGACGCCGACCATTGATCTGCTGCGTAACCACCGTTCCATCCGCCATTTTACCGACGCGCCGATTAGCGACCAACAGCGTGAGGCGATCATTGCCGGGGCGCAAGGGGCTTCCAGCTCCAGCTTTTTACAATGTACCTCGATTATTCGCATTACCGACCCGCAGATGCGTGAGCAGCTGGTTGAGTTGACCGGCGGCCAGCAGCACGTGGCGCAGGCAGCGGAGTTTTGGGTATTCTGCGCCGATTTCAACCGCCACCTGCAAATTTGCCCGCAAGCGCAGTTGGGACTGGCTGAACAGCTGCTGCTGGGCGTCGTCGACACCGCGCTAATGGCGCAGAATGCCTTAATCGCCGCGGAATCCCTGGGATTAGGCGGCGTCTATATTGGCGGCCTGCGTAATAACATTGACGCGGTAACCGAGCTGCTGCAGCTGCCGAAACACGTGTTGCCGCTGTTTGGCCTGTGCCTTGGCTGGCCTGCTGACGACCCGCAGGTTAAGCCGCGTATCCCGCCTGCGATGCTGGTGCATGAGAATCACTACCAGCCGCTTGATCAACAGGTGCTGGCGCAGTATGACGAACAGCTGGCGGACTATTATCTGACGCGCGGCAGCAATACCCGCCGCGATACCTGGAGCGATCATATCCGCCGCACCATCATCAAAGAGAGCCGGCCGTTTATTCTCGATTATTTGCATAAACAGGGCTGGGCAACGCGCTGATTCCCTATACACTTCAACCTGCAAACGCAGAGTGCTGGCCGCCAGTTATTTTCTAAGAGGTGTTGGGTGAAAATCGCTATATTATCCCGGGATGGAACGCTTTATTCTTGCCGCCGCTTGCGTGAAGCCGCGCAAAAACGCGGGCATCAGGTCGAGATCCTCGATCCGCTCTCCTGCTATATGAGCGTCAGCCCGGTTGCCTCCTCGATTCACTACAAAGGGCGACAGTTGCCCCATTTTGATGCAGTCATTCCGCGTATTGGCACGGCGATCACCTATTACGGCACCGCCGCGCTGCGGCAGTTCGAACTGCTGGGCAGCTATCCGCTAAACGAGTCGGTGGCGATTACCCGCGCCCGCGATAAGCTGCGCTCGCTGCAGTTGCTGGCGCGTCAGGGAATCGATCTACCGGTCACCGGTATTGCTCACTCGCCGGACGACACCAGCGATCTGATCGCCATGGTCGGCGGCGCGCCGCTGGTGGTGAAGTTAGTGGAGGGGACGCAGGGGATTGGCGTGGTGCTGGCGGAAACGCGACAGGCGGCGGAAAGCGTGATTGACGCCTTCCGGGGCCTCAATGCGCACATTCTGGTGCAAGAATATATCGCTGAGGCAAAAGGGTGCGATATCCGCTGCCTGGTGGTTGGCGATGAGGTGGTGGCGGCGATTGAACGGCGGGCGAAGGAGGGCGATTTTCGCTCTAACCTGCACCGCGGCGGCGTCGCCACTACGGCCACGATCAGCGATCAGGAGCGGGAGATGGCGATTAAAGCGGCGCAAACGCTGGGTCTGGACGTGGCTGGCGTGGATCTTCTGCGCGCCCACCGCGGTCCGCTGGTGATGGAAGTTAACGCCTCGCCGGGGCTGGAAGGGATTGAAACCACCACTCACGTCGATATTGCCGGGCGAATGATCGCGTGGATCGAGCGCCAGGCCACGCCTGGATATTGTCTAAAAATGGGAGGGTAGCGTCACTTCGTTATCCTTTCATGGAATGCGACGCATTTTTTGCGTAAGCTATGCGTCGTTTTTTATCCAGCAAGAGGTCACAGGCACTATGGATTCACTGGTCGTTCCGGGTCTTGATACATTACGTCATTGGCTCGACGAGTTAGGCATCAGTTTTTTTGAGTGCGACTCCTGCCAGGCGTTGCACCTGCCGCATATGCAGAATTTCGACGGTATTTTCGATGCCAAAATCGACCTGCTGGACAACGTGGTGCTGTTTTCGGCGCTGGCGGAAGTGAAGCCCTCTGCGCTGCTGCCGCTGTCGGCGGATCTGTCGGCGATTAACGCCAGTTCGCTGACCGTAAAAGCGTTCCTTGATATTCAGGATGATAACCTGCCGAAGCTGGTGGTCTGCCAGGCGCTGCCCGTTGGCGCGGGCGTCACTCTCGAACAGTTTGCCTGGTTCTTCCGCCAGAGCGAAGAGCAGGTCTCGATGGTCATTCTGGAAGCCGGCGCCAATCAACTGCTGTATAAAGCGGAAGAGCAGGAAGAAGAGGCCGCAGCCGAAGAAGTGCAATACCATTTTCTGCACTAATTAATAAAAGCAGCCGCTGCGATGGCGGTTGCTTATTTATTCTGTCTCAAACCCGTCTTTAAAGAATTATTCACTGCTGTTTTAGCGCTTCGCTTTTATCTCGTAGACCTTTATTGGCTGGAAATATGATCCAGGGCGTTTTTTTGCCTGGGCTATATCCTCTTATTCTGGCTACAGTTATTCTGGCGAGGCGTCCTTTTGCGGGCAGCCAATCAGGGAGAGGTTTCCTCTCCTTATCTCAGGCAATGAAAAATATGCATGATTCTTGCATGCGTTCAGGTTCGTCTATTGCGTCCGTGAATTAACGGGCCTTGAGAAGGAAACAGAGATATGACCGCCTTGGGTAAAAAATGGTTAACAGGTGTGATTACGGGTGCGCTGATGGCCGTTTCTGCCGGCTCGCTCGCAGCGGAACAAAAAACGCTGCACGTTTATAACTGGTCTGATTATATTGCGCCGGACACGGTTGCCAATTTTGAAAAAGAGACCGGTATTAAAGTGGTGTATGACGTATTTGATTCCAACGAGGTGCTGGAAGGTAAATTAATGGCCGGCAGCACCGGGTTCGATCTGGTGGTGCCGTCGGCAAGCTTCCTTGAACGCCAGCTGGCGGCCGGGGTATTCCAACCGCTGGATAAAAGCAAACTGCCGAACTGGAAAAACCTCGACCCGAAAGTTTTACAACTGGTGGCGCGTCACGATCCCGATAATAAATATGCGATGCCATACATGTGGGCGACCACCGGCATCGGCTATAACGTCGATAAAGTGAAAGCGGCGCTGGGTAAAGACGTACCGTTGAACAGCTGGGATCTGGTGCTTAAGCCGGAAAACCTTGAGAAGCTGAAAAGCTGCGGCGTCTCCTTCCTTGATGCCCCCGAAGAGATTTTCTCGACGGTGCTGAACTATCTCGGCAAAGATCCAAACAGCACCAAAGCCGATGATTACACCGGACCGGCAACCGATCTGCTGCTGAAGCTGCGGCCCAATATCCGTTACTTCCACTCTTCGCAATATATCAATGACCTGGCAAACGGTGATATTTGCGTCGCTATCGGCTGGGCGGGCGATGTCTGGCAGGCGGCGAATCGCGCGAAAGAGGCGAAGAATGGCGTCAATATCTCCTACTTTATTCCGAAAGAGGGGGCGCTGGCCTTCTTTGATGTCTTCGCCATGCCGGCGGATGCCAAAAATAAAGACGAAGCCTATCAGTTCCTGAACTATCTGCTGCGCCCGGAGGTCATCGCCCATATCAGCGATCACGTCTACTACGCTAACGCTAACAAAGAGGCGACGCCGCTGGTCAGCGCCGACATCCGCAACAATCCGGCGATTTACCCGCCAGAGGATGTCTTCGCCAAGCTGTTCACCCTCAAGGTGCAGGATCCGAAGATTGACCGCGTGCGCACCCGCGCGTGGACCAAAGTGAAAAGCGGAAAATAACGCCGTCAGGCCCGGTACGCCGGGCCTGTAAAGGTCTGACCTGCTGTTCGCTGGCGGACATAGAACTGAAGAATGTATGGCAACCGGGCCATACGGTGATTGTATTTGCCGGAGAGCACCCGAGTGAATGACGCAATGCCCCGCCCACAGGCGAAAGCCCCCAAAGCGCTGACCCCGCTGCTGGAAATCCGTAATTTAACCAAATCCTTCGATGGGCAACACGCCGTCGATGATGTCAACCTCACTATTTATAAAGGCGAAATCTTTGCCTTACTGGGCGCGTCCGGCTGCGGGAAATCGACGCTGCTACGTATGCTGGCAGGTTTTGAGTTGCCCACCGCCGGGCAGATTGTGCTGGATGGCGTCGACCTGGCGCGCGTGCCGCCGTATCAGCGGCCGATCAATATGATGTTCCAGTCTTACGCGCTATTTCCCCACATGACGGTGGAGCAAAATATCGCCTTTGGTCTTAAGCAGGACAAGCTGCCAAAGGCGGAGATTAACGCCCGCGTCCAGGAGATGCTGGCGTTGGTGCATATGCAGGAGTTCGCCAAACGCAAGCCGCACCAGCTTTCCGGCGGCCAACGTCAGCGCGTGGCGCTGGCGCGAAGCCTGGCGAAGCGGCCGAAATTACTGCTGCTTGATGAACCGATGGGCGCATTGGATAAAAAACTGCGCGACCGGATGCAGCTTGAGGTAGTGGATATTCTTGAGCGCGTCGGCGTCACCTGCGTGATGGTCACCCATGACCAGGAAGAGGCGATGACCATGGCGGGCCGTATCGCCATCATGAACCGCGGTAAGTTCGTGCAGATCGGCGAGCCGGAGGAGATCTATGAACATCCGACGACCCGCTATAGCGCCGAGTTTATCGGCTCGGTAAACGTCTTCGAAGGGCTGGTCAAAGAGCGGCTGGAAGATGGCCTGGTACTGAATGCGCCGGGGCTGGTGCATCCGCTGAAAGTCGATCCGGATGCCTCGGTGGTGGATAACGTGCCGGTCTGGGTGGCGCTGCGTCCGGAGAAAATCATGCTCTGTGACGAACCACCGGCAGACGGCTTTAACTTTGCGGTAGGCGAGGTTATCCATATCGCTTATCTCGGCGATCTGTCTATCTATCATGTCCGTCTGAAAAGCGGGCAGATGATCAGCGCGCAGCTGCAAAATGAGCATCGCCATCGGAAAGGAATGCCGACCTGGGGTGATGAGGTTCGCTTGTGCTGGGATGCCGATAGCTGCGTTGTTCTGACGGTGTAAGGAGAGGGCGATGAGCACATTAGAACCTCCAGCCGGCGGCAAAAAGCCCGGCGGTTTTGCCCTGTGGCTGGCGCGCCAGCAGATGGCTCACGGGCGTAAGCTGGTGATTGCGCTGCCGTATCTGTGGTTAATCCTGCTGTTTTTACTGCCATTCCTGATCGTTTTTAAAATCAGTCTGGCCGAAATGGCGCGGGCGATCCCGCCCTATACCGAGTTACTGTCGTGGGCCGACGGTCAACTGACGTTGACGCTCAACCTCGGCAATTTCCTGCAACTGACCGACGATCCGCTGTACTTTGAGGCTTATCTGCAGTCGCTGCAGGTGGCGGCAATTTCCACCTTTTGCTGTCTGCTATTGGGCTATCCGCTGGCGTGGGCGGTGGCGCATAGCAAGCCGTCGACGCGAAATATCCTGCTGCTGTTGGTGATATTACCTTCGTGGACCTCGTTCCTCATTCGCGTTTACGCCTGGATGGGGCTGCTGAAAAGCAACGGGGTGCTCAATAACTTCCTGTTGTGGCTCGGAGTTATCGATCAACCGCTGGAGATTTTGCATACCAACCTGGCGGTGTACATCGGTATCGTTTACGCCTACCTGCCGTTCATGGTGCTGCCGATTTATACCGCGCTGACGCGTATCGACTATTCGCTGGTGGAAGCGTCGCTGGATCTCGGCGCCAGGCCGTTAAAGACCTTCTTCCAGGTGATTGTTCCGTTAACAAAAGGCGGCATTATCGCCGGTTCGATGCTGGTGTTTATTCCGGCGGTGGGCGAGTTCGTGATCCCGGAACTGCTCGGCGGCCCCGACAGCATTATGATTGGCCGCGTGCTGTGGCAGGAGTTCTTTAATAACCGCGACTGGCCGGTAGCATCGGCGGTGGCGATTGTGATGTTGCTGTTGCTGATCGTGCCGATCATGTGGTTCCACAAGCATCAGCAAAAACAGATGGGGGATCATGGATGAATGACTTACCGGTAGTACGTTCGCCATGGCGGATTCTGATCCTCGTGCTCGGTTTTACCTTCCTGTATGCGCCGATGCTGATGCTGGTTATCTATTCATTTAACAGTTCGAAGCTGGTGACGGTATGGGCGGGGTGGTCGACGCGCTGGTATAGCGAGCTATTTCATGATGACGCGATGATGAGCGCGGTGGGGTTAAGCCTGACCATTGCCGCCTGCGCGGCGACGGCGGCGGCGATCCTTGGCACGATTGCCGCGGTGGTGCTGGTGCGTTTTGGCCGTTTTCGCGGTTCCAACGGTTTTGCTTTTATGATCACCGCGCCGCTGGTGATGCCCGATGTGATTACCGGGCTGTCGCTGCTGCTGCTGTTCGTCGCGCTGGGGCATTCCATCGGCTGGCCATCGGATCGCGGCATGTTGACGATATGGCTGGCGCATGTCACCTTCTGTACTGCCTACGTGGCGGTGGTGATCTCTTCACGTCTGCGCGAGCTGGACAGGTCAATCGAAGAGGCGGCGATGGATCTTGGCGCCGCGCCGCTGAAGGTGTTTTTCGTGATAACCTTGCCGATGATTATGCCCGCGGTCATTTCCGGCTGGCTGCTGGCGTTTACCTTGTCTCTTGATGACCTGGTGATTGCCAGCTTTGTCTCCGGGCCGGGGGCGACGACGCTGCCGATGTTGGTTTTCTCCAGCGTGCGGATGGGCGTTAACCCGGAAATTAACGCCCTGGCGACCTTAATCCTCGGCGTGGTGGGAATTGTCGGTTTTATCGCCTGGTATTTAATGGCTCGCGCAGAAAAGCAGCGAGTGCGTGATATCCAGCGTGCAAGAAGGGGCTGAACCCCCTATACCCGTCATACTTCAAGCTGCATGTGCGTTGGCCGCGTTTGTTCACCCCAGTCACTTACTAGAGTAAGCTCCTGGGGATTCACTCACTTGCCGCCTTCCTGCAACTCGAATTATTTAGGGTATAATCTCTGCAATAGAGTTAACATTGGCGCCGCACTCGTGGCGCCGTTTTCATGGATGACTTTACGTTGGGATTGTTTACAAAAACTCGATCGTCTCATGCTCGTCTTAACGTCCCTGCGCTGGTACAGGTGGCGGCCTTTGCTATTATCTTAATTCGCGGTCTTGACCTGTTAATGATCCTCAATCAGCTTGGCGTGCAGGGGATTGCCGATTTTGTCCATCGTAGCGTGCAAACCTGGGCCCTGACGCTGGTGTTTCTGGCGAGCCTGGCGCTGGTGTTTATCGAGATCTGGTGCGCCTTTTCGCTGGTGAAAGGCCGCAACTGGGCGCGCTGGCTCTACCTGTTGACGCAAATTATCGTCATCTCTTATCTGTGGGCGGCCTCGATTGGCTACGGCTATCCAGAACTGTTCAGCGTGGCCGGGGAGTCAAAGCGGGAAATTCTCCATGCGCTGTTTCTGCAGAAGCTGCCGGATCTGCTGGTGCTGGCGCTATTGTTTATCCCTGCGTCGTGCCGACGGTTTTTCCGCTTGCAATAATGGTGATACAATCCCCGCCCCGGTTTTCTTGAAGGTCTTCTTATGCATTGCGCACTTTACGACGCGGGCCGCTGCCGTTCTTGTCAGTGGCTGGAATTGCCATTGACGCAACAGCTCGCCGATAAAATGGCTAACCTGCGCGAACTGCTGGCGGGTCATCCAGCGGCGACATGGCTTGCTCCGGTTTCAGGTCCGGAGACGGCGTTTCGCAACAAAGCGAAAATGGTCGTAAGCGGTAGCGTAGAGCGCCCGCTGCTAGGCATGCTGCATCGTGATGGCACGCCGGAAGATCTCACCGATTGTCCGCTGTATCCGCCGAGTTTTGAACCGGTTTTCGCCGCGCTGAAGCCGTTTATCGCCCGCGCCGGACTCACCCCCTATAACGTTGCCCGCAAGCGCGGCGAACTGAAGTATTTGCTGCTGACAGAAAGCCAGCACGGCGGCATGATGTTGCGTTTCGTTCTGCGCTCTGCGGCAAAGCTTGAACAGTTGCGCGCCGCGCTGCCGTGGTTACAGCAGCAGTTGCCGCAGCTAAAGGTGATTACCGCCAATATTCAGCCCGTGCATATGGCTATCATGGAAGGGGAGCAGGAGATTTTCCTCAGCGATCAACAGGCGCTGGCGGAGAACTTTAACGGCGTACCGCTGTGGATCCGCCCGCAAAGCTTTTTCCAGACCAACCCGACGGTGGCGAGCCAGCTCTATGCTACCGCCCGCGACTGGGTACGCGCGCTGCCGGTCAACCACATGTGGGATCTGTTTTGCGGCGTCGGCGGTTTCGGCCTGCACTGCGCAACCCCGCAGATGCGCCTTACCGGTATCGAAATCGCCCCGGAAGCCATCGCCTGCGCGAAGCAATCCGCGGCCCAGTTGGGATTAACCAATCTTCATTTTCAGGCGCTGGATTCCACGCAATTCGCGACGCATGAAGACGATATTCCACAGCTGGTGCTGGTCAACCCGCCGCGGCGCGGCATCGGCGCCGAACTGTGCGATTATCTAAGCCGCATGGCGCCGCCGTATATCATTTATTCGAGCTGTAACGCCCGGACGATGGCCGCAGATATTGATCGTCTGCAGGGCTATCGCCTTGAGCGGGTGCAGTTGTTCGATATGTTTCCACATACCGCGCATTATGAAGTGCTGACGCTGCTGGTTCGTGAAGTTTAAACAAAATGTGAACTCTTTAAGCGGCTGAAATCGGGTAAGCTTTATGAAACGAGCGTGAAATTCGTGGAGCGAATCTGATGAGTAAAAAAATCCTGCTGGTGGAAGATGATGATGATATTGCGGCTTTGTTGCGCCTGAATCTGCAGGATGAAGGGTATCAAATCGTGCACGAGGCGGACGGCGCGCAGGCGCTGCGCCAGCTGGATAACGGCGTCTGGGATGCGGTGATTCTTGACCTGATGTTGCCCAACGTCGACGGGCTGGAGATTTGCCGTCGCATCCGTCAGCAAACGCGCTATCTACCGGTGATTATTATTAGCGCCCGTTCCAGCGAAACCCAGCGCGTGCAGGGGCTGGAAATGGGGGCCGATGATTATCTGGCGAAACCTTTTTCTCTGCTGGAGCTGATTGCCCGGGTGAAGGCGGTTTTCCGCCGTCAGGAAGCGATGGGACAAAATCTCTTGATGGATGCCGGACGTATCGCCTGCCACGGCCTGAATATCGACCCGCTGTCCCGGGAGGTCAGGCTGCACGGTGAACTGGTAGACCTCACGCCGCGCGAATTCGATCTGCTCTATTACTTTGCCCGCCATCCCGGTGAAGTTTTTTCGCGTCTGGCGCTGCTGGATAGCGTCTGGGGCTATCAGCATGAAGGCTATGAACATACGGTCAACACGCATATTAATCGTCTGCGTACGAAAATAGAGCGCGACCCGGCAGAGCCGGACATTATTCTTACCGTCTGGGGGAAGGGGTATAAATTTGCGCCCTATAGCGCCGGGGCGCAGTCATGATCCGCCGACTCAGCCTCAGCCAGCGGTTATCGTTGGTGTTTATCGCCTTGCTGCTGCTGTGTGCGCTGTCCGTTTGTCTACTCCAGCTCTATAGCAGCGCGCAGTACGGTAACGTCATGGTGCAACGGCTTTCAGCCGGTCTGGCGCAGCAGATCGCCGCCCGCGAGCCGCTGCTCAACGCGCGCGGCGAGGTCGATCGCGCGGTGTTGAAACCACTATTCGACCGTCTGATGGTGTTTAACCCAAGCGTCGAGCTGTACCTCGTTTCGCCGGATGGCGAGCTGCTGGCGGATGCCGCGCCGCCGGGGCACATTAAACGCCAGCGCATTGCCATGGCGCCGGTGCAGGCGTTTCTCTCCGGCGGCGCGTGGCCAATTTATGGTGACGATCCGCGCAGCATGGACCAGCAAAAAGTGTTTAGCGCCGCGCCGCTGCGCCTTGACGGCCAGCTACGTGGCTATCTCTACATTATCCTGCAGGGCGAAACTTTTAATGAACTGGCACAAAACGCCTGGCAGAAGACGCTGTGGAGCCTGCTGCTATGGACCCTGCTGCTGGTGGCGCTGTTTGGCCTGTTGGCCGGCGGCCTGGCGTGGTATTGGGTAACACGCCCGGTACGCCAGCTGACGGCGCAGGTGGCAGCCGGAGACAGCGACAGCATTCGAGCAATCAAAGCGCTGGCGGCGCAGGCGCCGGACCCGCATCCCGGAAATGAAGTGGCGCTGCTGCATAACCGCTTTATCGAACTGGCGCAGCAGATCGCCGGGCAATGGGATCGGCTGGCTGATAGCGATCGTCAGCGCCGGGAATTTATTGCCAATATTTCGCATGACCTGCGCACGCCGCTCACTTCGCTGCTGGGATATCTGGAGACGTTATCGCTAAAGGATGATCGCCTGACGGCGCAGGAGCGTAAGCAGTATCTGAATATCGCGCTACGCCAGGGAAATAAAGTTCGTCATCTGTCGCAGCAGCTATTTGAGCTGGCACGCCTTGAACATGGCGGTATTAAGCCGCAGCCGGAAAAGTTTATCCTTGCCGAGCTGATTCAGGACGTGGCGCAAAAATTCGATCTGGCGATTGCCACCCGCGAAATCCGTCTGCGCCTGGAATTGGCGTCAGGCTTGCCTTTGGTTGAGGCAGACCTCTCGATGATGGAGCGGGTATTAACCAATCTGCTGGATAACGCCATTCGCCATACTCCGCACGGGGGCGAAATTCGTCTCTCCTCGCGCCAGCAGGGGGCACAGGTGGTGGTCGAGGTGGCCGATAGCGGCCCGGGCGTCGCCGGTGAGTTACGGGCCAATCTGTTTGAGCGGCCATCGGTACTGGAACCGGGGCAGCAGAGCGCCTCACGGGGCGGGCTGGGGTTGATGATTGTTCGCCGGATGCTGCAACTGCACGGGGGGGAAATTCGCCTGCTGGAAGTACCGGCAGGGGCCTGTTTCCAGTTTACCCTGCCGCTGTGAGGGGGGGCGTTACCGATAGACCCGGCTCAGGCGGCTGCGCCGTAAGCCGGGAAGCGTAGATCTTACTCCGGGAACCACTGGTTGCTAATTTTCTGGTAGGTTCCGTCAGCTTTAATCGCTTTCAGCGCTGCGTTCAGTTTTTCCAGCAGCGCTTTATTATCCGGGCGCACCGCAATGCCGAGGCCGGTACCGAAATACTGCGGATCGGTCACTTTCGGCGTCGCCGCGCCTAACTGCGGGTTGGTCTTCAGCCATTCGTTGACCACCGCGGTATCGCCGAAGACGCCGTCGATACGGCCGTTTTTCAGGTCGATAATGGCATTCTGGTAGCTATCGTAAGCGACGGTTTTGACTTCCGGGTGCTTATCCTGCAGGTATTTCTGGTGCGTGGTGCCGTTTTCCATGCCGATACGCTTACCTTTCAGGTCATCAAAAGAGTGGTACGCGTCTTTTTTGGCGATTACCAGCGCCGAGTTGGCGTAGTACGGGTCAGTAAACGCGACCTGTTTGCTACGCTCAGGCGTGATGTCCATGCCGGAGATCACCGCATCATACTTTTTAAATTTTAGCGCCGGGATCAGGCTGTCGAAAGCGTGGTTGGTAAAAGTACAGTCGGCCTGCATTTGCTTACACAGCGCTTTGGCCAGATCAAGATCGAAACCGACAATCTGGTTATTCGCATCCATGGATTCAAATGGCGGATAGGTCGCGGAAACGCCAAAGCTGATTTTTTCCGCGGCAGCGGCGCCAAAGGCGAAAGAGCTAAGCAGTGCGGCCAGAACTAACTTTTTCATAGTGGGACTCCCGTCGGTCAATCTTATGATGTTGTGCCGGTTTACGGCTGAAGTTCACAATGCCACTAAATGAATTTATATGCAATAAAGTTGTATGTTTATTTTATTGGTTAGAAAAAAAACGGGTAAGCATTAGCACTTACCCGTTTCATATATTACTGTTTATGCATTTCGTGATGTTAGTTACGACGTTCGAAGGCCAGCGCTTTTCTTTCCACCAGACGCATCAGCAGCGTCAGCAGGCCGTTCACCACCAGATAAATGATACCGGCTGCGCCGAAGACCATCACGTCATAGGTGCGCCCGTACAGCAGCTGGCCATGACCCATCACTTCCATCAGCGTGATGGTGTAAGCCAGCGAGGTGCTTTTAAAGACCAACACCACTTCGTTAGAGTACGAGGAGAGGGCGCGTTTAAAAGCATACGGTAGCAGAATCGCCAGCGTATCCTTCTTGCTCATCCCCAGCGCGCTGCAGGACTGCCACTGGCCGTCCGGAATGGCGCGGATGGCGCCATAGAACAGCTGGGTGGTATAAGCCGCGCTGTTTAACGACAAAGCGATCAGCGCGCACAGCCAGGGCTCAGAGATCAGATGCCACAGCACCGGGTAATTCTGTAATGACGGGAACTGTCCTGGTCCATAGTAGATCAGGAAGATCTGCACCAGCAGCGGTGTCCCGGTAAACAGGGTGATATAGCCGCGGACGATCCACACCACCACCGGCGTTTTTAACGTCAGCACGATGGTAAAGATCAGCGCCAGGATCAGCGCCACGACGATCGATGCCGCCGTCAGCGTCAGGCTGGTATGCAGCCCTTTCAGCAGTTCGGGTAAGTAATCGAGCATCAACCTGGTCTCCGTTCGAAGCGCGTCGCACGCTGATCAATACGTTTGAGAATGTATTGACTCAACAGGGTGATGACGAGATAAATAGCTGCCGCAATGATGTACCAGTTAAACGGCTCCTGAGTACGGGTAGCAATACTTTTGGTTTGCAGCATCAGATCGTTGACGCTGATAAGGCTGACCAGCGCGGTATCTTTCAGCAGCACCAGCCACTGGTTGCCAAGACCCGGCAGGGCATGGCGCCACATCTGCGGCATCACCAGGCGGAAGAATATCGCCGCCTTCGACAAACCCAGCGCTTGTCCGGACTCCCACTGCCCCTGCGGCACCGCTTTCAAGGCGCCGCGCAGGGTCTGCGAGGCATAGGCGGCATACAGTAGGGAAAGCGCAATGGCGCCGCAGAGGAACGGGCTGACGTCGAAATTCTCAATTTGCATCTGTACCGGAATCTGCACAAACCCAAGATTAAGAGTAAAACCGTCAGACAGCGTCAGCAGCAGCTGTGAGGAACCAAAGTAGATAAACAGCACCACCAGGATTTCCGGTAGGCCGCGTAAAATCGTCACGATGCCGGTCGCCAACCATGCCACAGGGCGCCATTTCACCGACTCCAGCACGGCGAAAAGCATCGCCAGCACCAGGCCGATGACCAGCGCGCAAACGGCAAGGCCGACGGTCATCCCGGCGGCGCTTGCTAATGGAAAAAATTCGTTCATTCAGCGTTACTTCTGGAACCATTTGCTATAGATGGTCTGGTACGTCCCATCTTTCTTCACTTTTTCCAGCGCAGCGTTAAATTTCTGCTGCAGCTCGGTATTGCCCTGACGAACCGCAATGCCGAGACCGGTACCGAAGTAGTCTTTATCCGTCACTTTATCACCCACCGGCGCCAGCTTCGGATTGCTCTTCAGCCATTCGGTCACTACCGCCGTGTCGCCGAAGACGGCGTCAATGCGGCCGTTTTGCAGATCCAGTTTAGCATTCTGGTAGCTGTCATAAGGAACGGTGGTGATTTCCGGATGCTTATCAGTGATGAATTTCTGATGGGTAGTACCGTTCTGCACGCCAACTTTCTTGCCTTTCAGTTGGTCAATGCCGGTGAACTTGCCCTGCTGGCCGACAAACAGCGCCGAGTTTTCATAATACGGGGTGCTGAACAGCACCTGTTTTTCACGCTCAGGGGTGATATCCATACCGGCCATGACGGCGTCGAAGCGGCGGAATTTCAGTCCTGGGATCAGGCTATCGAAAGCCTGGTTAGTAAAGGTGCAGGTCGCGTCCATCTCTTTACACAGCGCGTTAGCCAGATCGACGTCAAAGCCGACGATTTTGTTGTTGGCGTCTACCAGCTCAAACGGAGGGTAGGAGGCCTCGGTGGCGAAACGGATAGTCTGGGCTGCGGTAGCGGAAAGGCTCATGCCCGCGAGCAGAGCGGCAATCAGTACTTTTTTCATCGTTATTTCCCCGAAAACATCAATGTGAAAGATAGTTTTTAAAGGCGTCGGTTTGCGGATGCGCGAAGCAGTTAGCATCCCCTTGCTCAACGATATGCCCGTTTTCCATATACACCACGCGGCTGGCGGTTTTACGCGCCACTTCCACTTCGTGGGTAACGATAACCTGGGTAATTCCGGTTTCCGCCAGTTCGCGAATGATGCTGACGATCTGGGCGGTAATTTCCGGATCCAACGCGGCGGTGGGTTCATCAAACAGCAGCACCTGCGGCTCCATCATCAGCGCGCGGGCTATCGCTACGCGCTGCTGTTGACCACCTGACAGATGCAGCGGATAGCGGTCGCTGTAAGGTTTAAGGCGTAAACGCTCAAGTAGTTTTTCGGCGCGCGCCAGCGCCTGATCTTTGGTTAAGCCCAGCACGCGGCACGGGGCTTCGATCAGGTTTTGCACCACGGTCAGGTGTGGCCACAGGTTGTACTGCTGGAAGACCATCCCGACATTCTGGCGCAGCTCGCGAATAGCTTTGTCAGACGGCGCTTTGGTGAAGTCGAATTGATTACCGGCGATGTTTAAGGTACCGGAACGCGGCATCTCCAGCAGGTTGAGTACGCGAAGCAGCGAGCTTTTACCGGCGCCGCTTGGGCCGAGGAGCACCAGCGTTTCCCCCTGCGGGCAATCCAGCGTGATGTCGAACAGCGCCTGGTGCGCGCCGTAGAAGCAATTAATGCCGTTTAGTTTAATACTCATCTGGGCAGTCTGATACAAATAGCTATTGAGGCCGCAAATAGTACCTTTGACAGAATAGTTATGCAATATTTATGCGTTAAAAGTTAAATGTAAACCACATTTATCACTAAAGTTAGCACAAAATATGGGTTCATGTGGTAGGGGGGAACAAATGTCGGCATTACCACACGGAATACCGACATTTTACCGGGGTTATCGTTTCAGCGGGGTGGCTTTAACGCCGAAATTAGCGTTTCTCAAGACTCTGACGCAGCGAGCCGGCCGGAGCGTGGCTGTTTATGCCGAGGTAGCGGACATCGTCAACCGCCCAGCACTGGCCTTCCTGAATCATCAGCACTTCATCTTTCCAGCTCTGGGTTCCCTGTTTTAATTCAACGCGCAGCGGAATATTGCGCGCATCGCGGTTCGGGATGGTTGAGGCGCTGGCGACGTCGGCGCTATCCGCCGGGGTGGAACTGCTGGAGAATGGATTTGATTGCAGCAGCGCGTTACGCGATGGGTCCTGACGAGCGTCGTTCAGCAGTTTAGCCAAATCGTCGCTCAGATACGGGCGCAGCGCGGTAAGATCGTTATTACGGTGCTGGATTTGATAATCATAGAACTGCTGCGCTACCTCGTCCGGGCCGCCCTCGATGCAGGAACCGCTGCGGGTGCCGTTGTCTTTATAAGCCGGGGTCACGGTGGTACAGGCGCTCAGCGCCAGTGCGCAAGGCAAAACAAGTGCAAGAATGTTGTAGCGCATGATGATTTCCTTATGAACTCACTACGTTGTTAGATTCTGCTAAAGCATAGCGTAAGCGCGACAATTGTACTTGACGCAAAGAGCTAAGACCTTGATGTGACAACGACCATCGGCTGTCCGCGCCTCTTGCGCGGGCAGCCGGCGTATCAGAATTGATAACTATAGTTGACGCTGGCGAACCACAGGTAAGGGTGATCGTAGCTGCCGGAGACGATTTCCGGTGATTTTACGTGGGAAGATTGCATGTGCAGATAAGAGACCGCGACGCCGATATTGCTGGCCGGGGTTATCTGGTATTGCGCGCCGGTGGCGAAGCGCCACTCATCGCCGGTTGGCAGCGAGAGCGCCGTGTCGCTTTGTGAATCATAAACCGTGCTGTCGAAACCGACGCCGGCGTTCAGACGCCACTGCTCGGTCGGCCGGTACTGTACGCCGACGGCGGTATGCCAGGAGTCCTTCAGGCGGTTATTTTTACTACTTTCGTGACCGGAAACGGTGATTTGCGGGCTGCCGAACTGGCTCCAGTCCTGCCAGCCGAGATCGCCCATCACCGACCACTGTTTATTAATATCGTGGACCATGCTGAGCATGATCTGTTGCGGCGCGCGGACCTGGGCGGAGATAGGCAAATCATACGCAACGTTCGGTAAATTGGGAAAACGCGCTTTGCCCTTAACGTTAAAGTCATAATCGGTTTTACTGTTCCAGGTGATGCCGGCGCGGGTCTGGTCGGTTAACTGCATCAGCAGACCCAGACGATAGCTCATCGCCCAGTCATGGTCTTTATCTTTCTCGTCATTACCGTCGACGTTACGCGTCAGCGATAAAAAACCATAGTTCAGGTTGGCGGATGCGCCGACAGAGAGACGATCGTTAAGTTTCCACGCCAGCGACGGGCTCAGCGTCATCGCCACCATGGTGCTTTTCTTGATAAGACGATCGCCGGCCCAGTTGCCAAAATCGATGCCTAAACCGTAGTTGCCATACAAGCCAATCCCGGCATATAAATCATCGTTAATTTTCTGTGCGTAAAAGCCGCTGGCGTTAGGAAACAGATTCATCACGTTACCAGGGCTATTACCGCCGTGTTCGTTATTCATCTGATACGGGATATCGCCGCCCATGACCTGCGCGCCGCCGGTAAACATATGGTCAGGAAGCCGGGTCATGCCGGCTGGGTTGGTGACGATGGTGGAGGCGTCCTGCGCGCGGGCGGCCTGACCTGCGCCTGCCAGGCCGACGTCTTCGGTGCCGATTTCATAAAAATAGAGTGCGCTGGCATGGCTGAAGCCAGAGCAGAGCAACCCAGAAATAAGGAATGCGATTTTTTTCATTTGCCACCTGCGGTAATGTAAAACGCGAGCATATTCTTATGCCCAAAGTATAGAGGACATATCTTTTTTAGCGTCGGATTTATACTGATAGTCCGGGGGATATATTGCGAGTCCGTTAACGGAGTGGATTACCAATTTTAGGCGTTATACGGATTAGCATCCTGATGAAGGCGCATATTTGATATGACTATTAACGAGGGGTAAATGGAAAAAGAGTATAAAAATAAATATTCACAGAGTAATAAGTAAGAAACACTATCACCATACGATGATAATGTTTCTATATCGGCAATAACTAATTATTTCTTCTTATAGATATTCGCGGATACGTGCAGTTTCTTATCGGTGTTACCGGAAGAGAGCACCACAACGTCAGCGCCTTTTTCATCGGCTTTTTTGATCAATTCTTCGCGCGCATCGCTTGGCGCAGTTTGTCCGGTAGAGGAGATGGTGCCAATTTTTTGGTATTGACCCTCTACCTTAGCGAAATCTTCTTTGCTCAGAATTTCTGCAGAAAACGCGTTCGCGGTTAAAAACAATGCTGCACCTGCCACTAAAGCTGCATATTTCATATTATTAATCTCCATTGTTTATCTTGCTATCATCATGCTCTTGTTTTAACTAACCAATGAGCGCCATCAGATTGAATCAAGCCCGTCTTTTTTTCAAGCGAAATGCTGCATTTTTATGACCTAAAATTAACGATTTTTTAAAGAAAAGATGACAGGGTTCTCATTGATAATGCTTGCTTTTTTTTGCGTAATAGACGTTGTCGGAGCCTAAGACCATTTTCATCTGTCGTTAGCTGAAAATGACGTTAAGCGGCGAGGGGCTGAAGCGGCCAGCAACAGACATTCCGGGGTTGATGGTTTATCATAAAGAGAAAGACACAGCGGGCAGCTCAACTGCTTGTCCAGTCGCTAAAAAAGGAGTAGCTATGCCGACCGAACAACGGCTGGATCCGCGCCAGGATCGAGCAATGCTGTGGGCCAATCGCGAAAATGTGCAAAAACATGCACTGTCGCGCAGCATGCCGTGGTTAGCGTTCGTCAATATCGCCTTTGCCTTGATGGTCATCTTCCGCAACGTTCTGTTCACCGAGTTCGATCATCAGAGCTTGACTCACCAGGATATTATTCCTTATCTGGAGATGGCGCTTGGGGCCATTATCGTTTTCTCGCTGGCGCTTTGCATGATGGTTATCTCCGGGCGGATATTAAGCGGTATTTATGCCACAAAAGTGATTTCCGCTATTTTGTTGATTCTCAGTTTATGCTGGTCGGTGAGTAGTTACTGCTTCATCATTTTATGGTCGCTGCCGTTCGCGTGGCCGCTGCTGGTTATTTTAATGACCACCGGTCTTGCCGCGCTCTATTATTTTCCGGTGGGCCTCGTGGCTTACCTTGTTCCTTTATGGGGTATTTCATTACTCGCTGGCGTGCAAATACATCATGGTGTCGATTTACGTTTTCTGATTCTGTGGGGAATATGCACCGCCATTATGATTTATGGCCGGCAGATATTACAGCGCTGGTATGATGAGGCCTGGAAAACCCATCAGGAGAACATGCAACTGATTAATCGGTTGGAAAACATGGCGAATCAGGATGCCTTGACGGCGACCGCCAACCGCCGGGCGCTGGACAATTTTTTAGCGCAGGCCTGGGAACGTAAAGAGTCGCTGGCGCTGATCATCCTCGATGTCGACTTTTTTAAACGTTATAACGATCACTACGGTCACCAGGCGGGAGATTACTGCCTCTCCTGCATCGCCTCCGTGCTGAAAATGTCGGTACGCGCGCAGGAGGATATGGTGGCGCGCTATGGCGGCGAGGAGTTTGTGATTGTCCTGCCGCTGCAATCATTAGATAGCGCCACGGCGGTGGCGCAGCGGATCCAACAGAAGATTCGCGAAGCGGCGCTGCCGCATGCCAAATCCGATGCCGGGCCGCTAGTGACGGTCAGTATGGGTATTGTCGCCTCGGACGGGCGCGTCCCGGCGTCAGAGTTAATCGCGCAGGCGGATGCTGCGCTGTATAAAGCCAAGCAAGAAGGACGTAATCGATGGTCTTATTAGCAAAGCGCATTATCCAGCTTGCGCTTGCCGCTTTGCTGCTGGCAGGCTGTGCGCAGGAGCAGGGTATTGTCGACAAACAGGGTTATCAGTTGGATACCCGTCATCCGGCGCAGGCGGCCTATCCGCGTATTAAAGTCCTGGTCATTCACTATACCGCCGATAACTTTGATGTCTCGCTGGCGACCCTGACCGATAAAGAGGTTAGTTCGCACTATTTAATTCCCGAGCAGCCGCCTCTGCACCACGGTAAACCGCGTATCTGGCAACTGGTGCCGGAGGAAGATTTAGCCTGGCACGCCGGTATCAGCTTCTGGCGCGGCAGCACGCGTATCAACGATACCTCTATTGGTATTGAGCTGGAAAATCGCGGCTGGCAAAAAAACGGCGATATAAAAAGTTTTACCCCATTTAATCCGACGCAAATTGACGCGCTTATCCCGCTGGCGAAAGATATCATCGCCCGCTATCACATTCAGCCGCAAAATGTCGTGGCTCATGCCGATATCGCGCCGCAGCGCAAGGACGACCCTGGCCCGCTGTTCCCGTGGCGGGCGCTGGCGCAGCAGGGAATTGGCGCCTGGCCTGATGATTCACGCGTCGCCTTTTATTTGCAAGGGCGTCCAAGCTGGCAGCCAGTTGATAGCGGAGAATTGTTAGACCTGCTGTCGCGCTACGGCTATCAGGTCACCCCGGAGATGACCCCGGCGCAGCAAAAACGGGTGATTATGGCCTTCCAGATGCACTTCAGGCCGGCACGCTGGGACGGCGTGGCCGATGCGCAAACGCAGGCGATCGCCGAAGCGTTGCTGGAAAAATATGGACAAGGATGAGTATTTGGCAGCAAACCGGGTGACTTGCTGCCGTAAGCGTCGGTTTTAATCGTGTAGTTTACCGTGGTCTTTTAACCACGCGGCGGTGCGGGTAACCCCCTCATCGAGGGTAACGATCGGCTGATAGCCAAGTTCCTGCTGAGCGCGGCTGATATCGAGGGTAAAGTCGAAATTGAGCTTCGAAACGCCGTAATGCGTGAAAGCAGGTTCTTTTGCCGATTTATTGCCGAAATGCTCCATGCTGCGGGCAATAATATCCAACATCGGATAGGGCACCGAGCGGATTCGGCACTTGATGCCCAGCTCGTCGATGAGCTTCTGCACGATACTGCGCAGCGTCCGCGGCTCGCCGTTGCTGATATTCCACGCCCGCGCGGAAGGTAAGTGGTCGCACTGCGGCTGACTGGCCAACCACATCGCATGCACCGCGTTTTCGTAGTAAGTCATGTCCACCAGCGCGTTACCGCCGCGCGGCAAGAGCACGCTGCCGTAGTGGCGCATCATTTGCACCATTCGCGGAATAAAGACCTTATCATGCGGCCCAAACAGGCTTTGCGGGCGCAATATCGTAAAGCGGGTATGCGGGTTCGCCTGCGCCAGCAGGTTGATAACCTCTTCGCTGGCCGCCTTGCTGCGGGCGAATTCATTGGCGAAGCGGTGTGGGCGGAAATCTTCCTGAATATCGCGATGGTGGTGATAATCGAAATAGAGCGAAGGCGATGAAATATGGACGAAATTGCGTACGCCCCAGGCAACGGACCATTCGCCAAGGCGGCGCGTTGCGCGAACGTTAGCTAAATCGAAGGCTTGCTGGGTACCCCACGGCGAGGTAAAGCTGGAACAGTGCCATAGCGTATCAATACCGGCGAGCATCACT
Source organism: Klebsiella sp. JN_Kp122 (assembly GCF_040062085.1). Taxonomy (NCBI): domain Bacteria; kingdom Pseudomonadati; phylum Pseudomonadota; class Gammaproteobacteria; order Enterobacterales; family Enterobacteriaceae; genus Klebsiella; species Klebsiella sp. JN_Kp122. The sequence continues at coordinate 248,724 of NZ_JBEAHW010000047.1, read as the reverse complement.
TTAGCCTGCGAAGAGACCAGTTCGGTGAGATCGGCAGGAATAAACTCCGCGCCCATTTTGCTCAGAAGCTTACCCATCGCTTCGTTGCGCCCGGTCGCTCGCACGCTGATGCCCTTGTTGCGCAGATATTCCACCGCATTACGGCCTAATCCGCTGGTCGCACCGGTAACCAGTACCTTCATATCAATCTACTGTCCCAGAAAAGAATTTCGTGCGCATTTTTCCGTGATTCTCCCGAGTATGCAATGAGAATCATGAAAGAATAACGCTTAATCTTCGTTTTTGCCTGTGATTTGCTCGGCCTGGCGGGCGATGCGTCGCGCCATGCCGCGAAAAATAAACAGATGCGCCGGGATCATCAGTAGCCAGTAGAACAGGCCGGGCATGCCGTGCGGATGCCACCAGGCGCGAACGTCCAGTTCACGATGGTCGCCTTTATCGCTAATGGTAAAGCTTAAACGACCAAGACCGGGGGCTTTCATGCCAAACAATAGGGTTAGCTGTTGTTCTTCTTCCACAATAATCACTTTCCAACTGTCGACAGTATCGCCAGTTTGCAGATAATCATGTTGCGGCCGCCCTTTTGCTAAACGATGGCCGACCAGCAGATCCATGGCGCCGCGGATTTTCCACAGAATGTTGCCGAAGAAATAACCCTCTTCACCGCCGATTTGGTTCACCACTCGCCATAGCGCCTTACGGCTTGCCTGGGTGCTAACGGTGCAGCCAGCCTGCTTTGGGTAGTAGCCATACTCCGGCCGCCAGCGGGCGAAAGCCTGAGCGTCGTAGCCCCAATCGCTGGAGTTCACCAGCTGTTCTTCTTCTTTCAAAGTACGACGCACCGCCTGATCGAAGGGAATCAAGGTTTGCGGGATCAGCGCGCGAAGCGAACGATCGTCGGCGATCAGATCGTGCTTGAGACCCTGAATCAGCGCTTTAGCGATGGTGGGGGGCACCGAGGTGATAACGTTCAGGAACCACACCGAAATCCAGCGGGTCGGAAAGGGGATAGGGATCAACAGGCGATGCTTGCCGCTGACCGCCATAAAATGGGTGAACTGCTGCTGATAGCTGAGAATATCCGGGCCGGCGGCCTCGAAGACGCGGTGCTCGCGAGCCGGATGGTTAAGTAACTCCACCAGATAGTAGAGCAGATTTTCCAGCGCGATGGGGGTTGTGCGTGAGCGTACCCAGCGCGGCGGCGTCAGCACCGGCAGGTTGTAAACCATGTCGCGCATCACTTCAAAAGCGGCGGATCCGGCGCCGACGATGATACCGGCCCGTAACTCGGTAACGGGGATCCCTGACTCGCGTAGGACATCGGCCGTCACCTGGCGGGCGCGCAGATGGTCGGACTGCTCCTGCGCCGGAGCCTGCAGCGAGCTGAGAAATATCACCTGGCGCACCGGCGTCTGACGCAAGGCATCGCGCACGTTAATGGCGACCCGACGTTCATGGGCGATGAAATCGCCGCCTTCGCCCATGCCATGCACCAGATAGTAAAGGGTATCGACCCCGCGAAGCAGTGCCGGGAGATCCTGCGGCTGATTGAGGTCGATAGCGTGGCAGGTGACGCCGGGAAGATCGAGCTTCTGCAGCCTGTCGATATGGCGTGCCGCCGCCAACACCGGATAACCTCGTGCGCTTAATTCGCGCACCAGATGCTGGCCAATATAGCCGCTGGCGCCAAGCACCAGAATAGATTGCGACACGCCTGACTCCTTAGCGTTGTAAAAAGGCTTGCCAGTGACCGACCACTTCCGTCAACTGCTGGCGATTAACATCGAGATGCATGACCAGACGCACGACTGGCGAGGCGTTGATCAACACGCCGCGAGCCTGCATGAATTCGCCGAGCGCCCGAGCCTGCTCCTCACCGACGCGTACGAACAGCATGTTGGTATCGTGACGCATCACATCAGCGCCGACGGCGCGTAGCTGTTCCGCCATCCACGCGGCGTTGTCGTGATCCTCCTGCAGACGGGCTACGTTATTCTGCAGCGCGTACAGACCGGCAGCGGCCAGAATGCCTGCCTGACGCATCCCGCCGCCGACCATTTTACGCCAGCGAATGGCGCGGCGGATGTACGCTTCGCTGCCCAGCAGCAGAGAACCGACCGGCGTACCGAGCCCTTTTGACAGGCAAATGGTGAACGAATCACAGTACTGCGCAATATCGCGCAGCTCGCAGCCGTACGCTACAACGGCGTTGAAAATACGCGCGCCATCGACATGTAACGCCAGATTGCGCTGGCGGGTGAACGTCCAGGCCTCTTGCAGATAGCCGCGCGGCAACACCTTACCGTTGTGCGTATTCTCCAGGCTTAACAGGCGGGTGGGGGCGAAATGGATATCGTCGGGCTTAATTTTGGCCGCGACTTTATCCAGCGGCAGCGAACCGTCCGCCGCGGCATCGATCGGCTGCGGCTGAATACTGCCCAGCACCGCTGCGCCGCCGGCTTCATACAGATAGTTATGCGCGCCCTGGCCGACGATGTACTCTTCGCCGCGCTGGCAGTGGCTAAGCAGGCCAACGAGATTGGCCTGGGTGCCGGTAGGCAGAAACAGCGCCGCCTCTTTGCCTGCGAGCTCAGCGGCATAGCGCTGGAGTTCATTGACGGTTGGGTCGTCGCCATACACATCGTCCCCGACCGGGGCGGCCATCATGGCCTCCATCATGGCGCGCCCGGGGCGAGTTACGGTATCACTGCGAAGATCTATCACGGCATATCCTTGTTCTGATTCAGGGTGATAGCATTGTTTTACCTGAGCCAGTTGGTTTTCGCCAGTTCGATCACTTCATCGCCGCGTCCGCTGATAATCGCCCGCAGCATATACAGGCTAAATCCTTTGGCCTGCTCCAGCTTAATTTGCGGCGGGATCGCCAGCTCTTCCTTCGCTACCACTACATCGACTAATACCGGACCGTCGGTGCTAAAGGCGGTCTGCAGCGCCTCATCAACTTCAGAAGCTTTCTCGACGCGTATTCCTTTGATCCCGCAGGCTTCGGCAATGCGGGCGAAATTGGTGTCGTGCAACTCGGTACCGTCGGTCAGATAGCCGCCGGCTTTCATCTCCATCGCTACAAAGCCGAGAATGCTGTTATTAAAAATAACGATTTTCACCGGCAGCTTCATCTGCGCCAGCGATAGAAAATCCCCCATCAGCATGCTGAAACCGCCATCGCCGCACATGGCGATGACCTGGCGATTCGGCGCGGTCGCTTTGGCGCCAATAGCCTGCGGCATGGCGTTGGCCATCGAGCCGTGGTTAAACGAACCCAACAGGCGGCGTTTGCCGTTCATCTGCAGATAGCGTGCCGCCCAGACGGTGGGGGTACCGACGTCGCAGGTAAAGATCGCGTCGTCGTCGGCAAAGCGGCTAATCTGCTGCGCCAGATACTGGGGATGGAGCGCTTTTTCGCTGGGTTTGGCGAGATCGTCAAGCCCTTTACGCGCTTCGCGATAATCCTCCAGCGCTTTATCGAGGAAGCGACGATCGGTTTTCTCTTCCAGCAGCGGCAGCAGGGCTTTCAGTGTCGATTTGATATCGCCCACCAGCGCCATGTCGACCTTACTATGCGCGCCGATGCTACCGGGGTTGATGTCGATCTGAATAATTTTGGCGTCGGTAGGGTAGAACGCGCGATAGGGGAACTGGGTGCCGAGCAGGATCAGCGTGTCGGCGTTCATCATGGTATGGAAACCGGAAGAGAAGCCGATAAGCCCGGTCATGCCAACATCGTAAGGATTGTCGTATTCGACGTGCTCTTTCCCGCGCAGGGCATGGACGACAGGGGCCTTAATTTTTGCCGCAAACTCCACCAGCTCCTGGTGCGCGCCGGCGCAGCCGCTGCCGCACATCAGGGCAATATTACTCGAGTAGCGGATCAGCTGCGCCAGCTTGTGCAGCTCTTCATCCGCCGGAGTGACCGTGGGCTGCGGAGCGTGATACCAGTGGCTGCTGGCGCTTTCCGGGGCCGGTTTCAGCGCCACGTCGCCGGGCAGGACCACCACAGACACGCCGCGGTTAATCACCGCCTTACGCATGGCGATAGCCAGAACTTGCGGAATTTGCTCCGGTGTGGAGACCAGCTCGCAGTAGTGGCTACATTCGCGGAACAGCTCCTGCGGATGCGTTTCCTGGAAATAACCGCTGCCGATTTCGCTCGACGGAATATGGGCGGCGATAGCCAGAACCGGTACGTGGTTACGATGGCAATCAAACAAACCGTTAATCAGATGAAGGTTGCCCGGTCCGCAGGAACCGGCGCACACCGCCAGCTCGCCGGTGAGTTGGGCTTCGGCACCGGCGGCAAAGGCGGCAACCTCTTCATGGCGGGTCGGCATCCATTCGATGGTCCCCATGCGGTTTAAACTGTCGCTCAAGCCGTTGAGGGAATCCCCGGTCACTCCCCAAATACGTTTCACGCCGGCCTGTTCAAGCGTTTTGGCAATATATGACGCTACGGTCTGTTTCATGGTTTTCCATCTCCTTTTTGTGATAACGCTATCAAGCTTAGATGAAACTACAGGTTACGTTGCCAATTGCCCCTTATTTTTCACTGGTTTTGTTGGTGGAATATTGTGCATACTCTGGGATCACACAGGGTGTAAAACAGGAAGCACATCAAATGGTTAAGGGATTGTTAAACGCAGTAAATAAAACGCTGTCGCATGAAGATGCCGGTAAACTCTTGTTACGACTTGCCGTTGGCGGCTTAATGTTGTTTCACGGTCTACATAAGCTAATCGACGGCGTGGATGGCATCAGCGGCATGCTGGTCGCGAAAGGGCTACCGGGCTTTATTGCCTATGGCGTGCTGGTGGGGGAAGTCGTCGCGCCTTGTTTACTTATTCTTGGCGTTTTGACGCGCCCGGCGGCGTTGGTGCTGGCGTTTACCATGGCGGTGGCCTGGCTGATGGTTGGGACAGGTAAAACGTTCGCGCTGGATGCGGTCGGCGCATGGGCGATTGAAAGCCTGGTCTATTTCTTTATCGGCGCACTGGCGATTGCGCTATTAGGGGCAGGGCGTTATTCGTTGGCCGGTCAGTCGGCCTGGCGGTAAAAAAGTGCCGGATAAGGCATTAATGCCTTATCCGGCCTACGGTCCGTGCGGCCTGCCTTTAATTTATTCACCACGCTGGCTGACACTACTGGTGCTGGTGATCTCAAAATCCCCCGGTGGCGCTGCAGCTTACCGGGGCTACAGCACGATGCGATTTGGTAGCCCGGAGAAGGCGCAACGCGCCGCGTCCGGGAAAACCCTTAAAAAAGTTGCAAACCGATAACAGTGCGGCCTGCCTTTAATTTATTCACCATGCTGGCTGAAACTATCGGTGTTGGCGGCCTCAAAATCGCTGAGACGTTCCCGGAAGGCCGGGGCAGCCCGCATGGATGCGGGCTGAGGGCCGTGTTTTGCACGGACGCTGCCTCGGCCCGACCCGAAGCCTGCCGGGATAAGTCGAAGGTACCATGAAGTGGCGATTTTGGCGGCCAGAGCCCGGGGGGGCAGGGGGCGGCGGCGACTGGCCGCCCCCTGTGCGCTCCCTGCGCCATGAGGGGCATAACGCAGAAGAAATATCGGAGCGCAATGTGCTCAGAATTAACACAAAGCACATGTTTTCCCCGACCAAAACCGTTGCAAACCGATAACAGTATCTACGGCCCTGTAGCCCCGGTAAGCGGTAGCGCCCCCTGGGATTTTAACCTCAGGCGAGAACCAGATCGCTCTGCGGGTGGCAGGAGCAGGCCAGCACGTAGCCGTCGGCGATTTCGGCATCGGTCAGCGTCATGGTGCTGGTAACGCTATATTCGCCGGCAACCACTTTGGTTTTGCAGCAGCCACAGACGCCAGCGCGGCAGGCGACGGTCACCGGTACCTTATTGCTCTCCAGCGCTTCCAGCAACGTGGTGCCGACCGGCGCGTAGAACGTTTTCGCCGGCTGCAGCTTGGTGAATTTCAATCCGTCGGTAGCGGCTTCCGCCACCGGGGTAAAGAACTTCTCTTTAAAGAAACGCGTCACGCCAAGCGCCGTCACTTCCTGTTCGACCATCTCCATATAAGGCGCCGGGCCGCAGGTCATTACGGTACGGTTGGCTAAATCCGGCACGCTTTGCAATAGTTCGCGGGTGAGGCGACCGGCGACGAAGCCCGGCGTCGCGTCGTGTTCCGCCACCAGCGTGACCGGGTATTGACGCCACTCTTCGGCGAAAATGACATCCTGCGGCGAACGCACGTTAAAGATAACCTGCACATCTGCCTGCGGACGATACTTCGCTAACCAGCGGCGCATCGACATAATCGGCGTCACGCCGCAGCCGGCGGCCAGCATCAGAAAACGATCGCTTGTTTTATCTTCACAGGTAAACTCGCCCATCGCATCCGACAGCCAGATATAGTCGCCGCGTTTCACATCGCGGGTTAACCACTGTGAGCCTGCGCCATCATCAATACGACGAACGGTCAGCGTAATGTATTCACTGACCCCCGGCGTTGAGGAGAGGGTGTAGGCACGCAGCGTATCCGCCGAATGGCGCACGCTGACCAGCGCGTACTGCCCGGCGCGATAGGGATAGTAGTCGTGGCACAGCAACGAAATGGTCCACACATCAGGCGTTTCCTGCTGAATATGATGAACCTGCATCCGCCACGGGCACTGATCGGTTGGCATTGTCATGCGGTGACTCCTTATGCGCTCAGCAACTGCTGCATATCTTGTTCTACGGTGGTGACGGAACGCAGACCAAATTTCTCGTTGAGGATAGCCAGCAGGTCCGGGGTGAAGAAGCCTGGCGCGGTCGGACCGGTGACGATGTTTTTCACCCCCAGCGACAGCAGCGTCAGCAGGATGACGATGGCTTTTTGTTCGAACCAGGAGAGCACCAACGACAGCGGCAGATCGTTTACGCCGCAGCCCAGTTTTTCCGCCAGCGTTACCGCGAGAATAATCGCCGAGTAGGCATCGTTACACTGACCGGCATCGACCAGACGCGGCAGGCCTTCGATATCGCCGAAATCCAGTTTGTTGAAGCGGTATTTACCGCACGCGAGGGTCAAAATCAGGCAGTCGTCCGGTACGCTGGTAGCGAAATCGGTGAAGTAGTTACGTTCGCCGCGCGCGCCGTCGCAGCCGCCGACGAGGAAGATGTGACGCAGTTTTTCACGGCTAACCAGATCAATCAGCGTATCCGCCGCGCCGAGCAGCGTCTGGCGACCGAAGCCGACGGTGATCAGATGCGGGATTTCGCTGTACGGGAAGCCGGCCATTTGCTGCGCCTGGGTGATAACCGGGGAGAAATCTTCGCCTTCCAGATGATTGACGCCCGGCCAGCCGACGATGCTGCGGGTCCAGATGCGGTCGTCGTAGGCGCCGACGGTTGGGTCGATGATGCAGTTCGAGGTCATCACGATGGGGCCCGGGAAGCGGGCGAATTCAACCTGCTGGTTTTGCCAACCGCTGCCGTAGTTGCCAATCAGGTGTTTGAACTTACGCAGCTCCGGATAACCGTGCGCCGGCAACATTTCACCGTGGGTATAGACGTTAACGCCGGTGCCTTCAGTCTGCTCCAGCAGGTTATAGAGATCTTTCAGGTCGTGTCCGGAGATCAGGATGCACTTACCTTCGGTGGCTTTAACGTTGACCTGAGTCGGCGTTGGGTGACCATATTTCGTGGTTTCACCGGCGTCGAGGATACTCATCACTTTGAAGTTCATCTGGCCGATTTCCATCGAACACTCCAGCAGAGCGTTCATATCGGCAGGCCAGGTACCCAGCCACGCCATGATTTTATGATACTGGGCGTAAATGTCGTTGTCGTACTGACCGAGCACGTGCGCGTGTTCCATATAGGCCGCGGCGCCTTTCAGGCCGTACAGGCACAGCAGGCGCAGGCCGAGGATATTCTCGCCGATCGCGGCCTTGTCTTTATTTGGCGTATAGTCCGCCGCCTGACGCTGCAGATCGCCCAGATCATCGCTGACCAGTTGCAGATCGGCTACCGGGCTGTCGACCGAAGCGTTGGCATCAATATTCAGGCATTGCGCTTTCAGCGCCTCGCGCATGGCGATCGCCTGACGGGCGTAACCAACGATACGCGGCGAGTCGAAGTTCACGTTGGTCAGAGTAGAGAAGAACGCGCGCGGGGCGAAATTATCCACCTCATGATCGATGATGCCATATTCACGCGCTTTAACGGCCCATGCGGACAGACCCTGCAGAGAAGCAATCAACAGATCCTGCAAATCAGAGGTCTCAGCGGTTTTACCGCACATACCCTGCGCGTAAGAACAGCCATTTCCTGCCGGCGTACGGATAGTTTGTTCACATTGCACACAAAACATGATCACACCTTTTAAAGTTATATTTTAGATACATGTTTAAGATTATGCCTGTGGCTGTACGGAGAAAAGGTATTTCTGACACAACTTAAAGGGAGATTGATTTAGCGCAATTTTGGCGGTAGGGAATCTACCGCCACGGGGGATCAGGCTGAGAAGAACGCCATCAGTACCGGCACCAGCAGACTAAGGATAAAACCGTGTACGATAGCTGCAGGAACGATTTCTACGCCGCCTGAGCGCTGTAGCACCGGTAGAGTAAAGTCCATTGAGGTTGCGCCGCACAGCCCAAGCGCGGTAGAGCGGCTACGCAATACCATGCCGGGGATTAACATTATCGCCAGCAGTTCGCGGGCCAGATCGTTAAAGAATGTCGCGCTGCCAATGACCGGGCCATAGGATTCGGTCATCAGGATCCCGGAAAGGGAGTACCAGCCGAAGCCGGACGCCATCGCCAGACCGGTTTTAATGGGCAGACCAAGAATAAGGGCATTAATCACTCCGCCAAATAATGAGCTCGCCGCGACCACGACCGCGACAATCATTCCGCGGCGATTAAGCACAATTTGCCGTAATGTCATTCCATTATTACGCAGCTGAATACCGATAAGGAATAACAAGAAAATTAACGTATATTCGCTGGCTTCGGTCGCGTGTTGTAAAAATGAGAGGCCGCTTAACCCCAGCAGGAAACCAATTAGTACGACGCCAAGCAGCTGCAGCGACTCGAGAGCCATCGCCAGGCGCGAGGGTAATTTTTCCGGACGATGCTTGACCCGCCACGGCATTTTTTTATCCAGCCATAATAGTGCTGCAATATTGCACAGAATAATAACCACAATGCTTACCGCAGAGTAATGCAGTATCGACAACAGATTGCTGCTGAGATTATCGAGGAAGGCAAGGCTAATCCCCATGAAAAAGAGGATCACGTAAACAATCCAGCTCAGCAGCCGGGTAATCAGTTTAAGTGCGGAAGGGTGACGCAGAGGAATCAGATAGCCGACAATCAACGGCAGCAGAATGATTAATAGTCCCGAAAACATGAACGGCAAGGTCCTTGCAAATTAAGAATAGCGCCAATGACACTACCCAATTCGCCAGGCCGAGTAAAGCTGTCGACAAAAAGAAAAAGCCCGGCATCGCCGGGCTTCTCGCGAGGATTAATCGCGTTTTTCGAGCAGGGTGCGATACAGCACGCCGCCGAGGATACCGCCGATGATTGGCATAACCCAGAACAACCACAGCTGTTGCAGCGCCCAGCCGCCCTGGAAGATAGCGACCGCGGTGCTACGCGCCGGGTTAACGGACGTGTTGGTCACCGGAATGCTAATCAGGTGGATAAGGGTCAGCGCCAGGCCGATAGCGATCGGCGCAAAGCCCGCGGGGGCGTTTTTATCGGTCGCACCGTGAATAACCAGCAGGAAACCACAGGTCAGCACGATTTCGATAACGATAGCGGACAGCATGGAGTAGCCGCCTGGGGAGTGTTCGCCGAAACCGTTTGAAGCGAAGCCGCTCGCGGCAGCGTCGAAACCGGCTTTACCGCTGGCGATAACGTACAGCACGGCGGCGGCAATAATACCGCCGACAACCTGTGCGACAATATAACCAATTACGTCTTTAGCCGGGAAACGACCGCCAGCCCACAGACCTAAAGTCACCGCCGGGTTAAAGTGACCGCCGGAAATATGGCCCACGGCGAACGCCATAGTTAATACGGTTAAACCAAAGGCTAAGGCCACGCCGGCAAAACCAATTCCCAGTTCCGGGAAAGCCGCTGCCAGCACTGCGCTACCGCAGCCGCCGAATACGAGCCAGAATGTGCCAAAGCACTCTGCTGCTAATTTTCTGAACATAACCACCTCAAATAATAATGTAAACGAACACGTTATGACGTGCCGGTCTTTATTTATCGACGCAAAGAATGACGATAAAAATAAAGCGCCGCTATTTTAGGAACGAACGCCACCCTCGGACTAGTTAAATAAATTGATGTAATTTGATTTAGAGCAATGAGATGGTCTTCCTTTCACCATGCATGAATTATGCAAGTGTAGAACATAAATTTGAAAAATAAACTACTCACAATGATGAATTATTTAATTAATTAAATGAAATTAAGTGTTGTAACCTTACAAACTCTTATGCCCCAACGGGCTATGGTTCACTCTTTGCGCAAAGGATGCCATGTCGCCCCGGTCTCGCTATACTGCTGATTACTGAAGGAGAATGTGGCGCCAGGTGGAGGGGATATGCATCTTGAGCGTGTAGAGATCGTCGGATTTCGCGGTATCAACCGTTTATCGTTGATGCTTGAGCAAAACAATGTGCTAATCGGCGAGAACGCCTGGGGGAAATCCAGTCTGCTGGACGCTCTGACGCTGCTTTTATCGCCTGAGTTTGACCTGTACCATTTCGTGCGCGATGACTTCTGGTTTCCCCCCGGCGATATTCAGGGGCGGGAGCATCATCTGCATATCATTTTAACCTTCCGCGAAAATGAACCCGGGCGCCATCGCGTACGCCGTTTTCGCCCCCTTAGCGATTGCTGGGTGCCCTGTGATGACGGCTATCAGCGCATTTTCTATCGCCTTGAGGGTGAGCTGGCTGATGACGGCAGCGTGATGACTCTGCGTAGTTTTATTAACTGCCAGGGAGAGGCGCTGGAGATGCATGATATCGACGATCTGGCGCGCCACCTGGTGCGCTTAATGCCGGTATTGCGCCTGCGCGACGCCCGCTTTATGCGCCGAATTCATAACGGAACCGTGCCGCATTCGCCGCAAATTGAGATTACCGCCAGGCAACTGGATTTTCTCTCCCGCGAACTGGTCAATCATCCGCAAAATCTTACCGATGGACAAATCCGCGAAGGGCTGTCGGCGATGGTGCAACTGCTGGAACATTACTTCGCCGAGCAGAGCAGCGCGCAAAGCCGCAATCGCCTGATGCGCCGACGTTCTCATGACGAACAACGCAGCTGGCGCTATCTCGATATTATTAACCGAATGATTGATAAACCCGGCGGTCGCAGTCATCGGGTGATCTTGCTTGGGTTGTTCTCCACTTTATTGCAGGCGAAGGGAACCGTCCGACTCGATCGCGATGCGCGGCCGCTGCTGCTGATTGAGGACCCGGAAACGCGTCTGCATCCGATCATGCTCTCGGTCGCCTGGCATTTGCTGAATCTGCTGCCACTGCAGCGAGTGACCACGACCAATTCCGGCGAGCTGTTGTCGTTGACGCCGGTTGAGCAGGTGTGTCGGCTGGTGCGTGAATCGTCCCGCGTCTCGGCGTGGCGGCTCGGTCCCGGCGGGATGAATGCGGAAGATAGTCGCCGCATTGCGTTTCATATTCGCTTCAACCGCGCGTCATCGCTGTTTGCCCGTTGCTGGTTACTGGTGGAAGGCGAAACGGAAACCTGGGTTATCAACGAACTGGCGCGCCAGTGCGGGCATCATTTCGATGCTGAAGGGGTGAAGGTGATTGAATTCGCCCAATCCGGGCTCAAGCCGCTGATAAAATTCGCCCGCCGGATGGGGATTGAATGGCATGTGTTGGTTGATGGCGATGAGGCAGGAAAGAAGTATGCCGCTACGGTACGTGGGCTGCTCAACAATGATAACGAACTGGAACGAGTGCACTTAACCATGCTTCCGGCAATGGACATGGAACACTTTATGTATCGTCAGGGGTTCGACGATGTATACCACCGTGTGGCGCAGATCCCGGAGAATATGCCGATGAACATGCGCCGGGTGATAACAAAAGCCATACATCGTTCATCGAAACCCGATCTGGCGATAGAGGTCGCGATGGAGGCCGGGCGGCGGGGAGTAGACGCCGTCCCGACATTACTGAAAAAGATGTTTTCCCGCGTGCTGTGGCTGGCGCGTGGTCGCGCTGATTAGGCCAGCGGCGAAAACCGTGCCATGTTACGCAAGACTCGCCGCAGCCGAACATCAATAAACATTAAGCATTGCTAAAATTCTGGCTTCTGTTCGCCGCTGCTTCCGTTAGAATCATCGTCCGAGCTGCGGGGAAAAGATCAGGAATTTTTTTATGACATTGAATGGAAAACGCAGGAAAGTCTGGTGGCTGTTGGCGTTAGTGGTAGTGATAGCGGCCATTTGGGGATGGCGCATTCTTAACGCGCCGTTGCCGCAGTATCAAACGCTGGTGGCGCGCAAAAGCGACCTGCAGCAGAGCGTTCTGGCGACGGGCAAATTAGATGCGCTGCGTAAAGTCGACGTTGGCGCCCAGGTCAGCGGCCAGTTGAAAACGCTGCGCGTCAATATTGGCGATAAAGTGCAGAAAGACCAGCTACTGGGGGTTATCGACCCGGAGCAGGCGGAAAACCAGATTAAAGAAGTCGACGCGACGCTCATGGAGCTGTGCGCGCAGTTGAAACAGGCGCAGGCCGAACGCAAGCTCGCGCAGGTAACATTAGCGCGCCAGCAGCAGTTAGCGCAGCGCCAGCTGGTTTCTCGTCAGGATCTGGATACCGCCGCCACCGATGTGGCGGTGAAAGAGGCGCAAATCGGCACCATCGAAGCGCAGATCAAACGCAACCAGGCGACCCTCGACACCGCGAAAACCAACCTCGACTATACGCGTATCCTGGCGCCGATGTCCGGTGAAGTGACGCAAATCACTACTCTGCAGGGACAGACGGTGATTGCCGCCCAGCAGGCGCCAAACATCCTGACCCTGGCGGACCTCAGTACCATGCTGGTCAAAGCGCAGGTTTCGGAAGCTGACGTGATCCATCTTAAGCCGGGGCAAAAAGCCTGGTTTACGGTACTCGGCGATCCTCTGACTCGTTACGAAGGTACGCTGAAGGATATTCTGCCGACGCCGGAAAAGGTCAATGATGCCATATTTTATTATGCGCGTTTTGAAGTCCCTAACCCGCAGGGGATCCTGCGTCTTGAAATGACTGCGCAGGTGCATATCCAGCTAGCGGAAGTGAAAAACGTGATTACTATTCCCCTCAGCGCGCTGGGCGACGCCATCGGCGATAACCGCTACAACGTGCGCCTGCTGCGCAACGGGGAAGTGAAAGAGCGTGAAATCGTTATTGGCGCGCGTAACGATACCGATGTGGCGGTAGCGAAAGGGCTGGAAGAGGGCGATGAGGTGATTATCAGCGAAAGCACGCCCGGAGCGACAAAATGACGGCGCTGCTTGAACTGCGTGATATTCGCCGCAGTTACCCCTCTGGCGACGGTGAAGTTGACGTGCTGAAGGGGATAACCCTCAGTATTGCCGCTGGGGAAATGGTGGCGATCGTCGGGGCTTCAGGGTCCGGGAAATCGACGCTGATGAACATCCTTGGCTGCCTTGATAAGCCCACCAGCGGTACCTATCAGGTTGCCGGGGTCGATGTGGCGCATCTGAGCGGTGATGAACTGGCCAGGCTGCGCCGCGAGCACTTCGGCTTTATTTTCCAGCGTTACCATCTGTTATCGCACCTCACGGCGGCGCAAAACGTCGAGGTCCCTGCTATCTATGCCGGTAAAGAGCGCCGGATTCGTCTTGAACGGGCGCGAGATTTACTCACCCGATTAGGTCTGGGCGAGCGAGCGGAATACTTCCCCTCGCAGCTCTCCGGCGGCCAGCAGCAGCGCGTGAGTATCGCGCGCGCCCTGATGAACGGCGGTGAGGTGATCCTCGCCGATGAACCGACCGGGGCGCTGGATAGCCGCTCAGGCGAAGAGGTTATGGCCATCCTGCATCAGCTAAAGGCGCAGGGGCATACGGTGATTATCGTCACCCACGACCCGCAGGTCGCGGCTCAGGCGGAGAGAATCATCGAGCTGCGCGACGGTGAAATTGTGCGTAACCCGCCGCCGTCATCGCCGGAGAAAGGCGGCGTGCTTCGCGCCGAATCCCGTGCGGAGCCTTCCGTCTGGCGTCAGTTCAGTAGCGGTTTTCGCGAGGCGCTGGTGATGGCCTGGCGGGCGATGGCGGCGAATAAAATGCGTACGCTGCTTACTATGCTCGGCATCATTATTGGTATCGCTTCGGTGGTCTCTATTGTGGTGGTTGGCGATGCGGCGAAACAACTGGTCTTAGCCGATATTCGCGCTATCGGCACCAATACCATCGACGTTTACCCCGGCAAAGATTTTGGCGATGACGATCCGCGTTATCAGCAGGCGTTAAAATATGATGATCTGCTGGCAATTCAAAAACAGCCGTGGGTGAGCTCTGCGACGCCGGCGGTATCGAAAAGCCTGCGCCTGCGCGCCAATAATATCGATGTGGCCGCCAGCGCCGAAGGCGTTGGCGCGCAATATTTCAATGTTTACGGTATGACGTTCAGCGAGGGAAATACGTTCAATGAGCTGCAGCTGAATAGCCGGGCGCAGGTGGTGGTGCTGGATAGCAATGCCCGCCGCCAGCTATTTCCTCACAAGGCGAAAGTGGTTGGCGAGGTGATTTTGGTCGGTAATATGCCGGCGACGATTGTCGGCGTGGCCGATGAGAAGCAATCGATGTTCGGCAGCAGCAAAATTCTTCGCGTCTGGCTACCTTACTCCACGATGGCCGGACGGGTGATGGGGCAATCGTGGCTAAACTCGATAACCGTCCGCGTGCAGGAGGGCTACGATAGCGCCACCGCTGAACAGCAGCTGGTGCGATTGCTTGAGCTCCGCCATGGCAAAAAAGATGTTTTCACCTGGAATATGGACAGTGTCTTGAAAACGGCGGAAAGGACCACACATACTTTACAGCTGTTCCTGACCCTGGTGGCGGTGATCGCGCTGGTCGTCGGCGGAATTGGGGTGATGAATATCATGCTGGTTTCAGTGACGGAACGTACCCGTGAAATCGGCATCAGAATGGCGGTTGGCGCCCGGGCCAGGGATGTTCTGCAGCAGTTTCTTATTGAAGCGGTGCTGGTTTGTCTGGTGGGCGGCGCCATCGGCGTGAGTTTATCGTTGATGATTGCGTTCATTTTGCAACTGTTCTTACCCGGTTGGGAAATCGGTTTTTCGCCGCTGGCGCTATTGACCGCATTTTTATGTTCGACGTTGACCGGGGTGCTGTTTGGCTGGTTGCCGGCGCGTAATGCCGCGCGATTAGACCCTGTGGATGCGTTGGCACGAGAGTAAGGTGATAAAAATGCCAGTCAGAAGGACTGGCATTTTATTAGCAGGATGTACACAATGAAGCAAAAGAGTTATGCAGCCGTTTCTGCTTCCACAGGAACAATCACGCTGGCGTGATTGCCTTTCGGCCCCTGGTGAACATCAAACCGAACGGATTGCCCGGCTTTTAGCGTTCTGTAACCATCCATCTGGATGGTGGAGTAATGGGCGAAAATGTCTTCGCCGCCGCCCTCAGGGCAAATGAAACCGAACCCTTTGGCATTGTTGAACCACTTAACAGTACCCATTTCCATACTTCGACATCCTTCGTAAATCTTTATAAGTAAGATGGAATGAACCGGTAGGGAGTCACGAGTTGTACAATTGCTCGCCAACTCTCGCCAGTACAATTTAGAGAAATACGGAACTGCGTCAAGCAATTGACGAGGGTGGACGGTGAAAAATGCGTCAAAATTTGAAGCAGTTAACGCTATTGCTGGGGAATGTGACAGGCGTCGCGGATGGAAGCCATAGATGATAGTTATCTATGATCTATTGTAGATTTGTAATGTGCATAACCTCAGATCATCGACAGGCCGCGGCCTGTTGGCAACAGCAACCGATGACGAACATTGACGATGAGTAAGAGAGATTGGCTGGACTTCGATCAACTGGTAGAAGATGAAGTTCGTGATGCGCTTAAACCACCATCTATGTATAAAGTGATATTAGTCAATGATGACTACACTCCAATGGAGTTTGTTATTGACGTGTTACAAAAATTCTTTTCTTATGATGTAGAACGTGCAACGCAACTGATGCTCACGGTTCACTATGAAGGTAAGGCGATTTGCGGCGTTTTTACCGCCGAAGTCGCGGAAACCAAAGTCGCTATGGTGAACCAGTACGCCAAGGAGAACGAGCATCCATTGCTGTGTACGCTAGAGAAAGCCTGATTACAGGCATGAAAATTGGGGGAGGTGCCTATGCTCAATCAAGAACTGGAACTCAGTTTAAACATGGCTTTCGCCAGAGCGCGCGAGCACCGTCATGAATTTATGACCGTCGAGCACTTGTTGCTGGCTTTGCTCAGCAACCCCTCGGCACGCGAAGCGCTGGAAGCCTGTTCCGTGGACCTGGTCGCTTTGCGTCAGGAACTTGAAGCCTTCATCGAACAGACCACTCCCGTCCTTCCGGCTACGGAAGAAGAGCGAGACACCCAGCCGACGCTAAGCTTCCAGCGCGTGCTGCAGCGTGCGGTTTTCCACGTCCAATCCTCCGGTCGCAGCGAAGTGACCGGCGCTAACGTACTGGTCGCGATTTTCAGCGAGCAGGAGTCGCAGGCCGCCTATCTGCTGCGTAAACATGAAGTCAGCCGCCTTGATGTGGTGAATTTCATCTCTCACGGCACGCGCAAAGACGAGCCCAGCCAGCCTTCGGAAAACAATGCGAGCCAGCCGGGTAACGAAGAGCAAGCAGGCGGGGAGGATCGTATGGAAAACTTCACCACCAATCTCAACCAGCTTGCGCGCGTAGGCGGTATCGATCCGCTGATCGGCCGTGATAAAGAGCTGGAGCGTGCTATTCAGGTATTGTGCCGCCGCCGTAAGAACAACCCGCTGCTGGTGGGAGAATCCGGCGTCGGCAAGACCGCGATTGCGGAAGGGCTCGCCTGGCGTATCGTCCAGGGCGACGTGCCGGAAGTGATGGCGGATTGCACTATTTACTCGCTGGATATCGGTTCGCTGCTGGCAGGAACCAAATATCGCGGCGATTTTGAAAAACGCTTTAAAGCGTTGCTGAAACAGCTTGAGCAGGATACCAATAGCATCCTGTTTATCGATGAGATCCATACCATCATCGGCGCAGGGGCGGCCTCCGGCGGCCAGGTTGATGCGGCTAACCTGATTAAACCGCTGCTGTCCGGCGGCAAGATCAGGGTGATTGGCTCCACGACCTACCAGGAGTTCAGCAACATCTTCGAAAAAGATCGTGCCTTAGCGCGTCGTTTCCAGAAAATCGACGTGACCGAGCCTTCTGTCGAAGAGACGGTGCAGATCATCAACGGCCTGAAACCGAAGTATGAAGCGCACCACGATGTGCGTTATACCGCCAAAGCGGTGCGTGCGGCGGTCGAGCTGGCGGTGAAATACATCAACGATCGCCATCTGCCGGATAAGGCGATTGACGTGATCGACGAAGCGGGCGCGCGGGCGCGGCTGATGCCGGTCAGCAAGCGTAAGAAAACGGTCAATGTGGCGGATATCGAATCCGTGGTTGCGCGCATCGCGCGTATTCCGGAGAAGAGCGTCTCCCGCAGCGATCGCGATACGCTGAAAAACCTTGGCGACCGCCTGAAAATGCTGGTCTTTGGTCAGGATAAAGCGATTGAAGCGCTTACCGAAGCCATCAAAATGGCGCGTGCCGGGCTTGGACATGAGCATAAACCGGTTGGGTCCTTCCTGTTCGCCGGGCCGACCGGGGTTGGGAAAACTGAAGTCACCGTGCAGCTGGCGAAAGCGCTGGGTATTGAACTGCTGCGGTTTGATATGTCCGAGTATATGGAACGTCATACCGTCAGCCGTTTGATTGGCGCCCCTCCGGGATACGTCGGTTTCGATCAGGGCGGGCTGTTGACCGATGCGGTTATCAAACATCCGCACGCGGTACTGCTGCTTGATGAGATCGAAAAAGCGCATCCGGATGTCTTCAATATCCTGCTGCAGGTGATGGATAACGGTACGCTGACAGATAACAACGGCCGTAAAGCGGACTTCCGCAACGTGGTGCTGGTGATGACCACCAACGCCGGGGTGCGTGAAACCGAGCGTAAATCGATTGGTCTTATTCAGCAGGATAACAGCACCGATGCGATGGAAGAGATCAAAAAGATCTTTACGCCGGAGTTCCGTAACCGTCTCGACAACATCATCTGGTTCGATCACCTCTCTACCACCGTGATCCATCAGGTAGTCGATAAGTTTATCGTCGAACTGCAGGTACAGTTGGATCAGAAAGGCGTATCGCTTGAAGTGAGTCAGGAAGCGCGTGACTGGCTGGCTGAGAAGGGCTATGACCGGGCAATGGGCGCGCGTCCAATGGCGCGGGTGATTCAGGACAACCTGAAGAAACCGCTGGCAAACGAGCTGCTGTTTGGTTCGCTGGTGGATGGCGGCCAGGTCACCGTTGAGTTGGATAAAGCCAACAATGTGCTGACCTACGGCTTCCACAGCGCGCAGAAGCACAAACCGGAAGCGGCGCATTAATAAATTCTGAATAGTTCAGTGATAAAGACCGGGTTGGTGACAGCCCGGTCTTTTTTTATCGCTCAGGTCAAATGTCCGGATATGACGGGAGTTTATCGTTAAACTCGGCGCGTAGATCGCGAAAAAGGGCAAAACGACACCCTGGCGTTGGTAAAAGCGCCGGAAAACTCAGCCTGCGTGCGGGAAGCGGAAATGAAAAGACCGGGCAGGAGCCCGGCCTTCAGCATCTGACGCCTTAGCGGCGGAAACAATTAGCGACTACGGAAGACAATGCGGCCTTTGCTCAGGTCGTACGGGGTCAGCTCAACAGTCACTTTGTCGCCCGTCAGAATGCGGATGTAGTTTTTACGCATTTTACCGGAAATATGCGCAGTTACCACGTGACCGTTTTCCAGTTCTACGCGGAACATAGTGTTAGGCAACGTTTCAAGTACGGTGCCCTGCATTTCAATATTGTCTTCTTTGGCCATCTAGTCCTCTGGGGTATCACTACCGTAGTTTTGAACCGGCAAGATAATGCCGAAGTTCAGCAAGTATGTAAAGTTTTACGTATACCCAAAACAGTTCGCGTCGCAGGCTGGCGGTAAATAATTGCGCGCAGCCAGCGCCTGCAGCTTAAAACATGACGGGTATAAATCGCCGAAGTAGTTTTGGCGCATTGCCCGGAATACACGCGGTAAAACCACATGACAGGCGCAAACGTAAAGGGCAGTGACAGAACGATGGGCGTTATCTGACTCTTAATATTCCCAAACGGCGGCGGGGCAACAGGCAGAAGCTACTCTACCGCGCAATTATACCACCGCGCTAAGAAATGTGCTGAAAACATTTATCCATTACCGGTAAATAGCACCCTTGGTACCCAAAATCGCTCCGGTAATCGATAGGTGCGTAATACGGAAAGGTAATCGAGATAATCGCGGCGCGGGATTTCAATCGCTCCTAAAGAGGCGGTATGCGCGTTAAGAACCTGACAGTCAATTAATCTGCCACCGTCCTGGGCAAAAGCCTGACAGAAGATCATTAGCGCGGTTTTGGAGGCATTTTCCGCCCGGCTGAACATCGACTCGCCGCAAAACAGCGCTCCCTGCGCCACGCCATACATGCCGCCGACCAGCCTATCCTCATCCCATACTTCGATGGAGTGAGCATGACCGAGTTCATGTAACTGGTGATAGGCCTGAACGATACCATGGGTGATCCAGGTGCCTTCATCGCGATGGCTGGCGCAGCCCTCGATAACCTGGCCGAAGGCGTGATTGAGCGTCACCCGATAGGGCGAACGTTGATGGAAACGTTTCATGCTCCGGCTATAGTGGAATTGCTCCGGCCACAGTACGGCGCGTGGATCGGGCGACCACCATAAAATAGGGTCGCCGGGAGAAAACCATGGAAAAATACCGCGCTGATAGGCCATCAACAAACGGGCTGGGCTGAGATCGCCACCCAGCGCCAGCAGGCCATTTGGTTCACGCAGAGCGCCTTCCGGGGAAGGGAAGGCGATAGAGTCACGAGAGAGCTGAACCAGACGCATTTTTGACCTCAATACGCACCAGCAATTGTTGACAATAATAGCTTACAGACGTTGCTTAAACTGGTAATAACGGCCCTGTTTCGCCAGCAGCTCTGCGTGACTACCTTGCTCAATAATTTGGCCGTTGTCCATGACTATTATCTGATTAAAACGCGCCAGCCCGCGCAGACGGTGAGTGACCATCAACACGGTTTTATCGCGCATCACTTCACTAAGTAAATCAAGGATCTGGCTTTCCGTTGTTGCATCCAGGCCTTCGGTGGGTTCATCAAGCAGCATCAGCGGCGCATCGTGCAATAGCGCGCGGGCGATAGCCAGTCGACGTAATTCGCCGCCGGAAAGCTGACGTCCGCCTTCGCCAAGCCAGCTATTCAGGCCGCTATCTTCAAGCAATTTCTCCAGGCCGACTCGCGCCAGGATATCGGCAAGCCTGGCGTCGCTGACCTGCGGCGCGGCGAGCAGCAGATTATCGCGCAGCGTCGCGCTGAAGAGATGCACCCGCTGCGGCACGACGCTCATCGCCTGGCGCAGTGTCGTTTCAGACAGCTCGCTAAGTGGCTGGCCATTTAGCTGAATCTGACCGTTGGCCGGATCCCAGGCGCGGGTCAATAGCTGCAGCAGAGTCGATTTACCGCAGCCGGTACGGCCAAGAATGGCGATATGCTCGCCTGCCGCGACCTGCAGAGAAATATCTTTTAGCGCCGGGGCCGACTGCTGCGGGTAGCTGAAGGTTACCTCATTCAGGGTAAGCGCTACCTGGGAGAAGCTTTGCGGCGCCTGCTGGCTGAACGTCACCTCGGGCTGCTGCTCGGTAATCTGTGTAATGCGGCGAGCGGACGCGATGACCTGGCCGAGATGTTGGAAGGCGCCGGTGACCGGCGCCAGCGCTTCAAATGCCGCTAAGGCGCAGAACACGAAGAGGGCGATCAGCGCCCCCGGCTGGCTATTACCGCCAACGCCTTCGGAGGCCATCCACAGCATGGCGATCACTGCGATGCCGCCAATCAGCAGCATCAGCGCCTGCGACAGGGCGGTGAGCTCAGCCTGGCGGCGCTGCGCCTCCTGCCAGCGCTGTTCCGTTTTTTCCATCTGTTTACGGTAGCGATCGCTGGCATTAAACAGCATTAACTCGGCTTGCCCCTGTAGCCAGGAGGTGAGTTGCTGGCGATACTGCCCGCGGAGCTGGGTGATCTGCTCCCCGGTCGGCTTACCAGCACGGTAAAACAGCGGCGGCAGCAGGAGTAGCGTCGCCAGCATAATTCCGCCAAGCGTTAGCGCCAGGGTGACATCGAGTACGCTTAAGCCGATGGTCACCACCAGGATGACCACCAGTGCACCAACCAGCGGCGAGATCACGCGCAAATAGAGGTGATCCAGCGTATCGACATCTGCCACGATGCGGTTGAGCAGCTCACCCTGACGAAAACGCGCCAGCCCGGCAGGGGAGAGCGGCAGTAGTTTGCTAAACGTGGCGACGCGCAGGTGCTGCAATACCCGGAAAGTGGCATCGTGGCTCACCAGACGCTCAAAGTAGCGGCCGGCGGTACGAATAATTGCCGCGCCGCGAACGCCTGCGGCAGGCAGCATGTAGTTAAAACTGTAAATCCCGGCGACCCCGACCACCGCAGAGGCCGACAGGAACCAGCCGGAAAGCGTTAATAGCCCGATACTTGCCAGCAGAGTGACGATAGCCAGCACCACGCCGAGGGTCAGCAGCCATTTGTGGCGTTTGTATAGCGCCAGATAGGGTAACAGTGCGCGCATTTAAATTTCCTCCTGGCGATGGGCTAACAGTGAGGCAAACGCGCCTCCAGCGGCAGAAAGCTGCGCATAGCCGCCTTGCTCGACAATCTGACCATCCTGCATTACCCAGATAGCATCCCACTCGGCCAGTCCTGCCAGTTGGTGAGTAACCATCAGCGTGGTCTGCTGGGTAGAAGCGTTAGATAGCGCCTGCATCACACGCTGTTCGCTGTGAGCGTCAAGGCTGGCCGCTGGTTCATCAAGCAGCAACAGGCGGCACGGCACCAGCAGCGCGCGCGCAACGGCAATACGCTGAGCCTGGCCGACCGAGAGGCCGCCAGCCTGATCGCCTAACGGGGTATTAATACCTTGTGGCAATTGGGAAATAAATTCGCTGACCCAGGCCTTATCCAGGGCTAGCTGCAGTTGCGCTTCCGTGGCTTCTGGCCACGCTAGCAGCACGTTTTCACGCAGCGTGGCGGCGGGCAGTTGCGGGTTTTGACCGACCCAGCTAATTAGCCGGCGCCAGCGTTCAGCATCGAGATCGCGCAGCTCCACGCCGTTAACCTGTAGCGAACCTTCATAGGGAAGAAAGCCTGTCAGCGTATTCAGCAGCGAGCTTTTACCGGAACCGCTCTGGCCGACCAGGACCACGCGCTCGCCAGCGTTCAGGGTGAAACTCAGCGGGCCTGCCAGCGTTTTGCCATCCGGCGATTTCACCATCAGATCGCGGGCTTCGAGGCGAATCAGTTCATGATCGCTTAGCGTTTTCTCGCCCCGTTCAGCCTGCGCCAGCGGCGTTTCCATAAAAGTCTTCAGGCTATCCGCCGCGCCAATGGCCTGCGCCTTGGCATGGTAAAATGTGCCTAAATCACGTAGCGGCTGGAAAAACTCCGGGGCCAGAATCAGGGTTAAAAAACCGGACATCAGCGTGACGCCGACGCCGTAGTGGCCGAAGTCGAGCTCGCCGAGGTAGGAAAAACCGAAATAGACCGCCACCAGCGCGATAGAGAGCGAGGTAAAGAATTCCAGCACGCCGGAGGAGAGAAAGGCCAGACGCAGGACTTCCATCGTCCGCTGGCGGAAATCCTGCGACGCATCGCGGATATTGTTAATTTCCGCCTCGCCGCGGTTGAACAGGCGTAGCGTTTCCATGCCGCGCAGACGGTCGAGGAAGTGGCCGCTAAGGCGACCGAGCGCAAGGAAATTGCGCCGGTTAGCATCGGCGGCGCCCATCCCGACCAGCGCCATAAAGAGCGGGATCAGCGGGGCGGTGCCGAGTAAAATTAGCGCGGCTGCCCAGTTGCTGGGGAAGATAGTGATAACAATCAGCAGCGGCACGCAGGCGGCCAGCGTCATCTGCGGCAGATAGCGCGCGTAGTAATCATGCATATCGTCGATTTGCTCAAGGATGAGCGTCGCCCAACTGCCGGCGGGTTTTCCTTGAATCCAGGCCGGGCCCGCCTGCTGAAGACGGTCAAGCACCTGGCGGCGAATTTCATAACGGATATGCTGGCCGGCGTGGAAGCCGACGCGTTCGCGTAGCCACACCACCCAGGCGCGCAGGATCAGCACCAGCGCCAGCAAGGTAAACGGCAGCAGCAGCGCCGTCGCCGGGATATTTTCCATTATCATTCGGTGAAGTATTCGCGCCAGGAACCACGCCTGAGCGACGATCAATAGACCGCTCACGACGCCCAGCAGGCGAGAAATCATCAACCAGCGACGGGAGATAATGCTTTTTTCTTTTAACCAGCGGGTTAACTCTTGTTGACGGGTTTTATTCATTGCGCGCTTAGCAGGTGTCGTTATGAGATTTTTGGGCACGGCAATGTTACAACGGGGCAAAAATAAAGGCGACTTTTCGTCGCCTTCTTTACCTTTGTTACTGACTTGTAAAGATTATTTGCAAGCGTCAGCTAACCCATCCAGATAGCGTTCCGCGTCCAGCGCCGCCATACAGCCGGTGCCGGCGGAGGTAATCGCCTGACGGTAGATATGGTCCATCACGTCGCCCGCGGCGAACACGCCAGGGATACTGGTTTGCGTGGCGTTGCCGTGGATGCCGGATTGTACTTTGATATAACCGTTTTCCAGCGCTAACTGACCTTCAAAGATAGCGGTGTTCGGGCTGTGTCCAATGGCGACAAACAGACCGGCGACGTCCAGCGTTTCAACGTTATCGCTATTTTTAGTATCGCGCAGACGTAGTCCGCTGACGCCCATCTGGTCGCCGGTGACTTCTTCCAGGGTGCGATCGGTGTGCAGCACGATATTGCCGCTTTCCACTTTATCCATCAGGCGCTTGATCAGGATTTTTTCCGCACGGAAGGTGTCGCGACGGTGGATCAGATGCACTTCAGCAGCGATGTTGGACAGATACAGCGCTTCTTCAACCGCCGTGTTGCCGCCGCCGATGACCGCGACTTTCTGGTTACGATAGAAGAAACCGTCGCAGGTGGCGCAGGCAGAGACGCCGCGTCCTTTGAAAGCTTCTTCAGAAGGCAGACCCAGATAACGGGCGGAAGCGCCGGTAGCGATAATCAGCGCGTCACAGGTGTACTCGCCGCTGTCGCCGACCAGGCGGAACGGACGGTTCTGCAGATCGACGCTGCTGATATGGTCGAAAATAATTTCAGTTTCGAACTTGGTGGCATGCTCGTGCATACGTTCCATGAGCAGCGGACCGGTCAGATCGTTTGGGTCGCCTGGCCAGTTTTCCACTTCAGTGGTGGTGGTCAGCTGACCGCCTTTTTCCATGCCGGTGATCAGCACCGGCTGCAGGTTTGCGCGCGCAGCATAGACCGCCGCGGTATATCCTGCAGGTCCAGAACCTAGAATAAGCAGTTTACTGTGTTTGGCTGTGCCCATGAGATCCCCATATTTTATTGGCATACATTGGGCTGGATTGTAGGGAATTTGCGGGCGTAAAAAAAGAGCGTAGCGATTTTGTTAACGATATGTGCAATAGAACCCGCCGATGGATTGGCGATTTAACGAGCGGAAAATATAATTAATTCTACTGTTAGCGCTCTGATTATAAGATGAAAACATGAGATTCAGAGGGGGTTGATGATGAATATCTGGCATCTTGTACTAAAAATCGATGTTTTGCTTTGACAATCCCCTGTGCTTTTGCGAAAACATTCATGGAAGAAGAAAAGCAGTGTTTCGCGTGCGGCGAATGTTCATGCACGCAAATGCCATTTTTATCCGGGTCAGCGAAATCTACGCATGGTGTGGACAGACGCCATGCGTGATGTCGGTGACTGCCATCAGGCAACGGGCTTCTCACGTACCCCTGGGTTACTCAACGTCGTACGGGTAATAACGGGATGGGCTCTGGCAGTGAAGGCGCAGAGTCAGAACAGGAGTAGGGAAGGAATACAGAGAGACAATAATAATGGTAGATAGCAAGAAACGCCCTGGCAAAGATCTCGACCGCATCGATCGTAACATTCTGAATGAACTGCAAAAAGACGGGCGTATTTCCAACGTCGAGCTTTCCAAACGGGTGGGACTTTCTCCGACGCCTTGCCTTGAGCGCGTGCGTCGACTGGAAAGACAGGGTTTTATTCAGGGCTATACGGCGCTGCTCAACCCGCATTATCTGGATGCATCACTTCTGGTATTTGTTGAGATTACTCTGAATCGTGGTGCGCCGGATGTGTTTGAGCAATTTAACGCCGCAGTACAAAAACTTGAAGAAATTCAAGAGTGTCACTTGGTATCCGGTGATTTTGACTATCTGTTGAAAACCCGCGTACCGGACATGTCAGCGTATCGTAAATTGCTGGGCGAAACCCTGCTGCGCCTGCCGGGCGTAAACGACACCCGTACCTACGTGGTTATGGAAGAAGTCAAGCAGAGTAATCGTCTGGTAATCAAGACGCGCTAACACGGAACAGGTGCAAAATCGACGTAGTTTGATTACACTCCTGTTAATCCATACAGCAACAGTGCCGGGGAGACCCGGCGCTGTTGTCCGTTTTAGCAGCAGGCAGGAAATTGCCTGATACCTGGAGAGCCTTTCTTGAGCCAGGAATACACCGAAGACAAAGAAGTCAAACTAACGAAGCTAAGCAGCGGGCGCCGCGTTCTTGAGGCGTTACTCATCCTTTGCTCTCTTTTTGCCATCTGGCTGATGGCGGCATTACTGAGCTTTAATCCATCCGATCCCAGTTGGTCACAGACCGCCTGGCATGAGCCTATCCATAATCTGGGCGGCATGCCCGGCGCGTGGCTGGCGGACACGTTATTTTTCATCTTTGGCGTAATGGCCTACACCATCCCCGTGATCATCATCGGCGGCTGCTGGTTTGCATGGCGTCATCAGGAAAATGACGAGTATGTCGATTACTTCGCTGTTTCGTTGCGCCTGATCGGCGCGCTGGCGCTGATCCTCACCTCCTGCGGCCTGGCGGCAATTAACGCCGACGATATCTGGTATTTTGCCTCCGGCGGCGTCATTGGCAGCCTGCTTAGCACCACCTTACAACCCTTGCTGCACAGCAGCGGCGGCACTATCGCCTTGCTCTGTATCTGGGCCGCGGGTTTAACACTGTTTACCGGCTGGTCATGGGTCAGCATTGCCGAGAAACTCGGCGGCGCAATCCTTTCTATTCTGACCTTTGCCAGTAATCGTACCCGTCGGGACGATACCTGGGTTGATGAAGGGGAATATGAAGATGATGAATATGAAGATGAAGAAGACGACGATACCGCACAGCCGCGGGAATCGCGTCGCGCCCGCATCTTACGCAGCGCGCTAGCGCGTCGTAAGCGTCTGGCGGAAAAGTTCGCCAACCCGATGGGGCGTAAAACCGATGCCGCGCTGTTCTCCGGTAAACGAATGGATGATGCGGAAGCAGTACAATACAGCGCCAGCGGCGCGCCTGTCGCTGCGGATGATGTCCTGTTCTCAGGCGCCAGCGCCGCGCGTCCTGGCGATTTAGACCCTTACGATCCGCTACTGAACGGCCATACGGTGGCCGACCCGATCGGCGCCGCCTCCGCCGCTGTCGTTGCGCCGCAGGCATGGGCGGAGCAGGGGACAGGTCAGGCATACCAACCGGAGGCCGCTCACCTGCAACCACCGGTGTATCAGCCTGAATATGCGCCGCAGCAGCCGCCGGTTTATCAACCGGAAGCCGCGCATCCTCAGCAGCCGGCGTATCAGCCTGAGTATGCGCCGCAGCAGCCGCCGGTTTATCAACCGGAAGCCGCGCATCCGCAGCAGCCGGCGTATCAGCCGGAATACGCGCCGCAGCAGCAGCCGGTTTTCCAGCCGGAAGCCGCGCATCCACAGCAGCCAGCGTATCAGCCTGAGTATGCGCCACAGCAGCCGCCGGTTTATCAGCCGGAAGCCGCGCATCCACAGCAGCCGGCGTATCAGCCTCAGTATGCGCCGCAGCAGCCGCCGGTTTACCAGCCGGAATCCGCGCATCCACAGCAGCCTGTGTATCAGCCTGAGTATGCGCCGCAGCAGCCACCGGTTTACCAGCCGGAAGCCGCGCACCCGCAGCAGCCGATATACCAGCCTGAACCGGCTGTTCAACAACCTGTTTATCATCAGGAACCGGCGCCAGCCGCTGAGCCTGAGACTCCTCAGGAAGAAACTAAACGCCCGCCGATGTACTACTTCGAGGAAGTCGAAGAGAAGCGCGCGCGCGAGCGTGAGTTGCTTGAATCCTGGTATCAGCCAATCCCTGAACCGGCGAGCCCGGTGGCGACCAAACCGATCACCACCCCGGCTGCCCCATCCAAACCGTCAGTTGATGCCGCCGCCGTGACGGCCGTCGCCGCAGGCGTTCATCAGGCCACCACTTCTGGCAGCGCAGCCGCAGCCGCCTCAGTGGCGTCAACCGCCGCTGACGCAGCGCCAGTTTTCAGCCCGGCATCCAGCGGCCCGCGGGTACAGGTAAAAGAAGGCATTGGTCCGAAATTGCCGCGTCCGAATCGCGTCCGTGTGCCGACGCGTCGGGAGCTTGCTTCCTATGGCATTAAGCTGCCGTCTCAGCGTATTGCTGAAGAGCGCGCGCGTCGGGCCGAGCTTGAACATCATTACGATAATGAGCCGCTGAGCGACGAAGAAGCCGATGCGTTGGAACAGGACGAGCTGGCGCGTCAGTTTGCCGCTACCCAGCAACAGCGCTATGGCGAGTCCTGGGAATCCGAAAGCGATGAGCAGGACGAAGACGCTGCCGCTGAAGCCGAACTGGCGCGCCAGTTTGCCGCGACCCAGCAGCAGCGCTATGCCAGCGAGCAGCCGCCGGGAGCCAATCCCTTCTCACCGGCGGACTATGAGTTCTCGCCGATGAAAACGCTGGTCAATGATGGTCCAAGCGAGCCGTTGTTTACGCCGACGCCGGAAGTGCAGCCCCAGCAACCGGCTCAGCATTATCAACAACCGGCAGCCGCGCCACAGCAGGGTTATCAACCTGCGCAGCCGCCCGTACACCATCAGCCGGTAGCGCCGCAACCGCAGGCTTATCAACCTGCGCAGCAGCCAATGCAGCAACAACAGCCGGTTGCTCAGCAGCCCGCGCCGTCGCCGCAGGATAGCCTTATTCATCCGCTACTGATGCGTAATGGCGACAGCCGTCCGCTGCAAAGACCAACAACGCCGCTGCCGTCGCTGGATCTCTTGACGCCACCGCCGAGCGAAGTTGAACCTGTTGATACCTTTGCGCTTGAGCAGATGGCGCGTCTGGTCGAAGCGCGTCTCGCCGATTTCCGCATTAAAGCGGATGTGGTGAACTACTCGCCGGGTCCGGTGATCACTCGTTTCGAGCTGAACCTCGCGCCGGGGGTGAAGGCCGCGCGTATCTCTAACCTGTCGCGCGACCTTGCGCGTTCGCTGTCGACCGTGGCGGTGCGTGTGGTGGAAGTTATTCCGGGTAAACCTTACGTTGGCCTGGAATTACCGAACAAAAAACGCCAGACCGTATACCTGCGCGAAGTGCTCGATTGTCCGAAATTCCGCGAGAACCCATCGCCGCTTACCGTGGTGCTGGGCAAAGATATCGCCGGCGATCCGGTGGTGGCCGATCTGGCGAAAATGCCGCATCTGCTGGTTGCCGGTACCACTGGTTCGGGTAAATCGGTCGGCGTGAACGCCATGATCCTCAGCATGCTCTATAAGGCGCAGCCGGAAGACGTTCGTTTCATCATGATCGACCCGAAAATGCTTGAGCTGTCGGTGTACGAAGGTATCCCGCATCTGCTGACGGAAGTTGTCACCGACATGAAAGACGCCGCCAATGCGTTGCGCTGGAGCGTCAATGAAATGGAGCGCCGTTATAAGCTGATGTCGGCGCTGGGCGTGCGTAATTTGGCGGGCTACAACGAGAAGATCGCTGAGGCCGCACGCATGGGACGCCCGATCCCGGATCCTTACTGGAAACCGGGCGACAGTATGGACGCCGTGCATCCGGTGCTGGAAAAACTGCCGTACATCGTGGTGCTGGTGGATGAATTCGCCGATCTGATGATGACCGTCGGTAAGAAGGTGGAAGAACTGATTGCGCGTCTGGCGCAGAAAGCGCGCGCGGCGGGTATTCACCTGGTGCTGGCGACCCAGCGTCCGTCGGTTGACGTGATTACCGGTCTTATCAAGGCCAACATTCCGACGCGTATCGCCTTCACCGTATCGAGCAAGATTGACTCGCGTACCATCCTTGACCAGGGGGGCGCAGAATCGCTGCTGGGCATGGGGGATATGCTCTATTCCGGGCCGAATTCCACCATGCCGGTTCGTGTCCATGGCGCATTTGTCCGTGACCAGGAAGTACACGCCGTGGTGCAGGACTGGAAAGCGCGCGGTCGTCCGCAGTATGTTGACGGTATTACCTCTGATAGCGAAAGCGAAGGCGGTGGTGGCGGCTTTGATGGCGGGGAAGAGCTGGATCCGCTGTTCGATCAGGCGGTCAACTTCGTAACCGAGAAGCGCAAAGCCTCGATCTCGGGGGTGCAGCGTCAGTTCCGTATCGGTTATAACCGCGCGGCGCGTATCATTGAGCAGATGGAAGCTCAGGGGATCGTCAGCGAGCAAGGCCATAACGGTAACCGTGAAGTCCTGGCACCGCCGCCCTTCGAGTAAGTGCAAAGTTCGGTAAATAAGCGCAAAATCAGCCTGTTCTGCTATTCCGTTGCTCTCAACGGCTCTACAGTAGGGACAGAACAGGCTCCCGCGTCGGGAGTGACGCACAATAAGGATCAACAATGAAGAAACTTGCCATCACCTGTGCATTATTGTCTGGCTTCGTGGTAAGCCAGGTTTGGGCAGACGCTGCCGGCGACTTAAAAAGCCGTCTGGATAAAGTCAGCAGCTTCCATGCCAGCTTCACTCAGAAAGTGACCGACGCAAGCGGTAATGCCGTGCAGGACGGGCAGGGCGATTTGTGGGTGAAACGCCCGAATCTGTTCAACTGGCATATGACCCAGCCGGATGAAAGTATTCTGGTATCGGATGGGAAAACGCTGTGGTTCTATAATCCGTTTGTGGAGCAGGCAACCGCGACCTGGCTGAAAAACGCGACCAGCAACACGCCGTTCATGCTGATCGCCCGCAACCAGTCAGCGGACTGGCAGCAATACAACATCAAACAAAACGGCGATGATTTTGTGCTGACGCCGAAAAGCGGTAACGGCAACCTCAAGCAGTTCACAATCAATGTGGGCCGTGACGGTACTATCCATCAGTTCAGCGCCGTCGAGCAAGACGACCAGCGCAGCAGCTACCAGCTGAAGTCGCAGCAGAATGGCGCCGTCGACGCATCTAAGTTCACTTTTACGCCGCCGCAAGGGGTGACGGTGGACGATCAACGTAAGTAGAGGCGAATGTGAGCAACTTTTCGCTCGATTTTTCCGATAATGCATTTCAACCTCTGGCCGCCCGTATGCGGCCAGAAAATTTAGCGCAGTACATTGGCCAGCAGCACCTGCTGGCGCCGGGTAAACCGCTGCCGCGGGCGATTGAGGCAGGGCATCTGCACTCGATGATCCTGTGGGGGCCGCCGGGCACCGGTAAAACTACCCTTGCGGAAGTGATCGCTCGCTACGCCAATGCTGATGTCGAGCGTATCTCGGCTGTTACATCTGGCGTCAAAGAGATCCGCGAAGCTATCGAACGTGCGCGGCAAAATCGCAACGCTGGTCGACGCACTATCCTGTTTGTTGATGAAGTGCATCGTTTCAATAAAAGCCAGCAGGATGCCTTTCTGCCGCACATCGAAGACGGCACTATTACTTTTATTGGCGCGACGACCGAAAACCCGTCATTCGAACTTAATTCCGCTTTGCTCTCCCGCGCCCGAGTCTATTTGCTCAAATCACTGACCACGGACGATATCGAGCAGGTGCTCAACCAGGCAATGAGCGATAAAGCGCGAGGCTACGGTGGGCAAGATATTATCCTGCCGGATGAAACCCGCAAAGCGATTGCCGAGCTGGTCAACGGCGATGCGCGCCGGGCGTTGAACACGCTGGAAATGTTGGCCGATATGGCTGAAAACGACGATTCAGGCAAGCGAGTGCTGAAAGCGGAACTGCTTACCGAAATTGCCGGCGAGCGTAGCGCGCGTTTTGATAATAAAGGCGACCGTTTTTACGATCTTATATCCGCGTTACATAAGTCCGTACGCGGTAGCGCGCCGGATGCGGCGCTGTACTGGTACGCACGGATTATTACCGCAGGCGGCGATCCGTTGTATGTTGCTCGCCGTTGTCTGGCTATCGCGTCTGAGGATGTCGGCAACGCCGATCCTCGCGCCATGCAGGTAGCCATTTCCGCGTGGGATTGTTTTACTCGCGTTGGGCCGGCGGAAGGTGAGCGGGCTATCGCTCAGGCGATTGTTTATCTGGCCTGTGCGCCGAAGAGCAACGCGGTCTACACCGCCTTTAAGGCCGCGCTGGCCGATGCCCGCGATCGCCCTGATTACGACGTGCCGGTACATTTACGCAATGCGCCGACCAAACTCATGAAAGAAATGGGCTATGGTCAGGAGTACCGCTACGCGCACGATGAACCTAACGCCTACGCCGCTGGCGAGCAGTATTTCCCGCAGGAAATGGCGCAAACGCGCTATTATCAGCCAACAAACAGGGGGCTCGAGGGCAAAATCGCTGAAAAGCTCGCCTGGCTTGCCGAACTGGATCAAAATAGCCAGATAAAACGCTACCGCTAATTGTGGCGTTGCGGTAAGGTTATTACCTATATTTCCGTGGCCGTAGTTTGCGGCCATTTTTCCTATTTAAATTCGATAAGCACAGGATAAGCATGCTCGATCCCAATCTGCTGCGTACCGAGCCAGACGCAGTCGCAGAAAAACTGGCACGCCGGGGCTTTAAGCTGGATGTAGATAAACTGCGCGCTCTTGAAGAGCGTCGTAAAGTTCTGCAGGTTCAAACCGAAAACCTGCAGGCGGAGCGTAACTCCCGATCGAAATCCATTGGCCAGGCGAAAGCGCGCGGGGAAGATATCGAGCCATTACGCCTGGAAGTGAACAAGCTTGGCGAACAGCTGGATGCCGCAAAGTCCGAGCTGGAAACGCTGCTGGCGGAAATTCGCGATATCGCGCTGGCGATCCCGAACATTCCTCACGATGACGTGCCGGTTGGCCGCGACGAAAACGACAACGTTGAAGTCAGCCGCTGGGGTACGCCGCGCCAGTTCGATTTCGAAGTGCGCGACCACGTGACGCTGGGTGAAATGCACGGGGGGCTGGACTTCGCCGCCGCCGTTAAGCTAACCGGTTCCCGTTTCGTGGTGATGAAAGGCCAGCTGGCTCGCCTGCACCGCGCGCTGGCGCAGTTTATGCTGGATCTGCACACCGAACAGCACGGCTATAGCGAGAACTATGTTCCTTATCTGGTGAACCAGGACACGCTGTATGGTACTGGCCAGTTGCCGAAATTCGCCGGCGACCTGTTCCATACTCGTCCGCTGGAAGAAGAAGCCGATAGCAGCAACTACGCGTTGATTCCGACCGCCGAAGTGCCGCTGACCAACCTGGTTCGCGACGAAATTATCGACGAAGACGATCTGCCGATCAAAATGACCGCCCATACGCCGTGCTTCCGTTCTGAAGCGGGTTCCTATGGTCGTGATACTCGCGGTCTGATCCGTATGCACCAGTTCGACAAAGTTGAAATGGTGCAGATTGTACGTCCGGAAGACTCCATGGCGGCGCTGGAAGAGATGACCGGCCACGCTGAGAAGGTTCTGCAACTGCTGGGTCTGCCGTACCGTAAGGTGGCGCTGTGCACCGGCGATATGGGCTTTAGCGCCTGTAAAACCTATGACCTCGAAGTGTGGGTTCCGGCGCAGGATACCTATCGCGAAATTTCTTCCTGCTCCAACGTCTGGGATTTCCAGGCACGTCGTATGCAGGCGCGTTGCCGCAGCAAGTCCGACAAAAAGACTCGTCTCGTTCATACCCTGAATGGTTCTGGTCTGGCGGTTGGCCGTACGCTGGTTGCGGTGATGGAAAACTATCAGCAGGCCGATGGCCGTATCGAGATCCCGGAAGTTCTGCGCCCGTATATGCGTGGCCTCGAATATATCGGTTAATCTTTTCTGCTCTTTCCTTAAAAGCGCCTGCGGGCGCTTTTTTTATATCCTTATTGATACCGGGCAATAATCCCCTCAGTAAATCCGGTGATACTCCCTTTGGATTAATACAGCATAAAAAGCCAATAAAATCCGATATATATAAAATTATATAACGATTGTCAGCTTATTGTGAGCAACCAAAGCGAGTATCTATGAAAATCAAAGCCCCCGATGCTTTACTGGCTGCCGAAGTTAGCCGACGTGGTTTAATGAAAACCACGGCGATAGGCGGCCTGGCGATGGCCAGCAACGCATTGACCTTGCCCTTCACGCGTATTGCGCACGCCGCTGATACGCTGGCGCCAGTGAGTGAGAAAGTGGTCTGGAGCGCCTGCACCGTAAACTGCGGCAGCCGCTGTCCGCTGCGCATGCACGTGGTTGATGGCGCTATTAAGTACGTAGAAACCGATAATACCGGCGATGATAACTACGACGGTCTGCATCAGGTTCGCGCCTGTCTGCGAGGCCGCTCTATGCGCCGTCGGGTCTATAACCCTGACCGGCTGAAATATCCGATGAAGCGCGTCGGCAAACGCGGTGAAGGAAAATTCGAACAAATTAGCTGGGAAGAGGCGTTCGACACTATCGCCAGCAATATGCAGCGCCTGATTAAAGATTATGGCAACGAATCTATCTATCTGAACTACGGAACCGGTACGCTCGGCGGGACTCTGACTCGCTCCTGGCCGCCAGGAAAAACGCTGATTGCTCGTCTGATGAACTGCTGCGGCGGCTATCTCAATCATTATGGCGACTATTCATCGGCGCAGATTGCGGCTGGTTTGAATTACACCTATGGCGGTTGGGCCGATGGCAATAGCCCGTCGGATATCGAAAACAGTCAGTTGGTGGTGCTGTTTGGCAATAACCCTGGCGAAACGCGCATGAGCGGCGGCGGGGTGACTTACTACCTTGAGCAGGCGCGGCAGAAATCCAATGCCCGCATGATCATTATCGATCCGCGTTATACCGACACCGGCGCCGGGCGTGAAGACGAATGGATCCCGATTCGACCGGGAACCGACGCGGCGCTCATTTCAGCGCTGGCTTGGGTGATGATTACTGAAAATCTGGTCGATCAGCCCTTCCTCGATAAATACTGCGTCGGCTACGACGAGAAAACCCTGCCTGCCGATGCGCCGGCGAATGGACATTATAAAGCTTACATCCTTGGCCAGGGTTCCGACGGTATCGCTAAAACGCCGGAGTGGGCATCCACCATTACCGGGATCCCGCGTGAGCGCATTGTGAAGCTGGCTCGCGAGATAGCGACGGCGAAACCGGCGTATATCAGCCAGGGGTGGGGACCTCAGCGTCACGCCAACGGCGAAATCGCCACCCGCGCCATCTCCATGCTCGCCATTCTGACCGGCAACGTAGGGATTAACGGCGGCAATAGCGGCGCGCGTGAAGGTTCATATAGCCTGCCGTTCGAACGTATGCCGACGCTGGAAAACCCGGTTGAGACCAGCATCTCTATGTTTATGTGGACCGACGCGATTGAACGTGGTCCGGAAATGACCGCGCTGCGTGATGGCGTACGCGGCAAAGATAAGCTCGACGTGCCGATCAAGATGATCTGGAACTACGCGGGTAACTGCCTGATCAACCAACACTCCGAGATCAACCGCACCCACGAAATCCTGCAGGACGATAAGAAGTGCGAAATGATCGTGGTCATCGACTGCCACATGACGTCGTCTGCGAAATACGCCGATATTCTGCTGCCGGACTGTACCGCCTCTGAGCAGATGGACTTCGCGCTGGACGCCTCCTGCGGCAATATGTCCTATGTGATCTTTGCCGACCAGGCAATCAAACCGCGTTTCGAATGCAAAACCATCTATGAGATGACCACCGAGTTGGCGAAACGCATGGGGGTGGCGGAGAAATTTACCGAAGGCC
Source organism: Klebsiella sp. JN_Kp122 (assembly GCF_040062085.1). Classification (NCBI taxonomy): domain Bacteria; kingdom Pseudomonadati; phylum Pseudomonadota; class Gammaproteobacteria; order Enterobacterales; family Enterobacteriaceae; genus Klebsiella; species Klebsiella sp. JN_Kp122. Next base: position 213,221 of record NZ_JBEAHW010000047.1, on the reverse strand, counting down.
GCACTCAGGAAGGCTGGATGCGCTATTTGTATGAGCAGTCGCGGAAAGCGATTCCCGAACTGCCGGATTTCGATACTTTCCGCCAGCAGGGCATCTTCAAGCAGCGTGACCCGCAAGGTCATCATGTGGCGTATAAAGCCTTCCGTGACGATCCGCAGGCCAACCCGCTGACCACGCCATCGGGCAAAATCGAGATCTATTCCCAGGAGCTCGCTAAAATCGCCGCGACCTGGGAGCTGCCGGAAGGCGATGTCATCGATCCGCTGCCGATCTACACTCCTGGGTTTGAAAATTACAATGATCCGTTGACTGCTAAATATCCGTTACAGCTGACGGGATTCCACTACAAGTCTCGCGTCCACTCAACTTATGGCAACGTTGATGTCCTGCAGGCAGCCTGCCGTCAGGAAATGTGGATCAATCCGATCGATGCGAAGACGCGCGGCATCGTCAATGGCGATCGCATTCGTATTTTCAACGACCGCGGCGAAGTCCATATCGAAGCGAAAGTGACGCCACGTATGATGCCGGGCGTCGTCGCGCTGGGCGAGGGCGCCTGGTATAACCCGGACGCCTCACGCGTGGATCAGGCCGGCAGCATTAACGTGTTGACCACCCAACGTCCGTCGCCGTTGGCGAAAGGCAACCCATCGCATACCAACCTCGTCCAGGTTGAAAAGCTGTAAGGAGTAACCGATGACAACTCAGTATGGATTTTTTATCGATTCCGCCCGTTGCACCGGTTGCAAAACCTGCGAGCTGGCCTGTAAAGACTACAAGAACCTGACGCCGGACGTCAGCTTCCGTCGTATCTATGAATATGCCGGCGGCGACTGGCAGGAGGACAACGGCGTCTGGAATCAGAACGTTTTTGCCTACTACCTTTCCATCGCCTGTAACCACTGCGAAGACCCGGCGTGCACCAAGGTCTGCCCAAGTGGGGCGATGCACAAGCGCGAAGATGGTTTTGTGGTGGTCAATGAAGAGGTGTGCATTGGCTGTCGCTACTGCCATATGGCCTGCCCGTATGGCGCGCCGCAGTACAACGCCGCTAAAGGGCATATGACCAAATGCGACGGCTGTCACGAGCGTGTGGCACAAGGCAAGAAACCGATTTGCGTCGAGTCCTGCCCGCTGCGGGCGCTGGACTTCGGGCCGATTGCCGAACTGCGTGAAAAGCACGGCCAACTGGCCGCCGTGGCGCCGCTGCCGTCGGCGCACTTCACCAGGCCGAGCATTGTGATAAAACCAAACGCCAACAGCCGTCCGTGCGGCGATACCACCGGCTATCTGGCCAATCCGAAGGAGGTCTAAAATGGGAAATGGATGGCATGAATGGCCGCTGATGATTTTCACGGTCTTCGGTCAATGCGTCGCCGGGGGCTTTATCGTTCTCGCGCTGGCGTTGATGAAGGGCGAACTTTCGCGCGAGCAGCAGCGGCGGGTGATAATGAGCATGTTTGGGCTATGGGTGTTAATGGGGATCGGTTTTATCGCCTCCACCATGCACCTTGGTTCGCCAATGCGTGCGTTTAATTCGCTGAACCGCGTTGGCGCATCATCGTTAAGCAATGAAATAGCCAGCGGCGCGCTTTTCTTCGCTGTCGGCGGGATTGGCTGGCTGCTGGCGGTGGTAAATAAACTTCCGCCTGGGCTGCGTAATCTGTGGCTGGTCGTCACCATGATCCTCGGCGTCATCTTTGTCTGGATGATGATCCGCGTATATAACACTATTGATACCGTACCCACCTGGTACACCATCTGGACACCGCTCAACTTCTTCCTGACCCTGTTTATCGGCGGGCCGCTGTTGGGTTACCTGCTGCTACGCGTCGCGGGTGTGGACGGTTGGGCGATGCGTTTATTGCCGGTGATCATGCTGGTGGCGTTGGTGATTAGCGTGACCGTCGCGCTGATTCAGGGCAGCGAGTTGGCGACGATCCATAGTTCAATCCAACAGGCCTCGGCGCTGGTGCCGAATTATGGTTCCTTAATGGCATGGCGGACGGTCGCGTTAGTGCTGGCGTTGGTCTGCTGGATTGTACCGCAGCTTAAAGGTTATCAACCCGCATTGCCGCTGCTGGGGCTGGCGTTTGTGCTGGTGCTGGTCGGCGAGATGATTGGCCGCGGCGTATTCTATGGTCTGCATATGACCGTCGGTATGGCTATCGCCAGTTAATAACGTGAAATCACGCCGGAAGCCTATTCCGGCGTGATTAAAAAATGCGGTTGATTCATGAAATTTTTCTACTGATATTCCCTCTATAGTTTTCCAATAAATTAATAAAAACAATGGAATAATATAAAGAATAATTCCGTTGCCGTTCCGCTGGATAAAAAACTTCTATCGTTGCCCTGAAAACCGCGTCAGGCCTGAATTCTGGCGGATTGACAATGTTTACAGCAGTGGCATGATGCGCACGAAATCTGAACTTCCTCACGGTTAATACCCATGACCATCTACACTCGCCCAGTGCAAATGTTGCTCTGTGGCCTGCTTCTGTTGACGCTGGCAATCGCGGTTTTAAATACGCTTGTCCCGCTCTGGCTCGCCCATGAAAATATGCCAACCTGGCAGGTTGGGATGGTCGGCTCTTCTTATTTCACCGGTAACCTGGTGGGAACACTATTTGCCGGCTGGGTCATTAAACGTCTGGGGTTTAACCGTAGCTATTATCTGGCGTCATTAATTTTTGCTGTCGGCTGCGTTGGTCTGGGTATCACACTCGGCTTCTGGACATGGCTGAGCTGGCGTTTTATCGCCGGCGTGGGCTGTGCAATGATTTGGGTGGTGGTTGAAAGCGCGCTGGTGTGCAGCGGTACTTCCCGCAGCCGCGGTCGACTGCTGGCGGCGTACATGATGGTCTATTACATCGGTACCGTGTTGGGCCAACTGATGGTCAGCAAATTACCGACCGATTTAATGAGCGTGCTGCCGTGGGTTACCGGCCTGGCGCTGGCGGCGATCCTGCCGCTAATGTTTACACGTATTATGAGCCAGGCCGACGAGCCGCATGAAACGGTACGTATCTGGCCGATGCTGAAACTGCGTCAGGCGCGCCACGGTGTGAATGGCTGCATCATCTCCGGCATCGTGCTTGGTTCACTGTACGGCCTGATGCCGCTGTGGCTAAATCATCAGGGCGTCAGCGATTCGGGTATTGGTTTCTGGATGGCGGTGATGGTTAGCGCAGGCATTCTCGGGCAGTGGCCGGTCGGGCGTCTGGCTGACCGCTATGGCCGCCTGCTGGTGCTGCGCGTACAGGTCTTTGTGGTGATTCTGGGCTGTCTGGCGATGCTGAGCCAGGCGGCAATGGCGCCAGCGCTTTTTGTACTCGGCGCATCCGGTTTTACTCTGTATCCGGTGGCGATGGCCTGGGCCTGCGAGAAGGTTGAACACCATCAACTGGTGGCGATGAACCAGGCGCTGCTGATGAGCTATACCATCGGCAGCCTGCTGGGGCCGACCCTGACGGCGATGTTGATGCAGAACTTCTCGGATAATCTGCTGTTTATCATGATCGCCAGCGTATCGTTTATCTATCTGCTGACCCTGCTGCGCAAAGCCGGGCATCATCCGACGCCGGTGGCACACGCGTAACCAATCTGGCGCGCGGCGAAGGCCACGCGTAGTCCGTTTTGATTAATGAATATTTCTGCGGGCAGACGGTATCGCGCTCATGATGAGGCGTTATCGGCGGGATTGATACTATTATAGTTGCGGGCCGTGGTGAGAGTACCTCCGGCCCGCTGCCGGTTTAGTACATCACCTTATGGCCATATTGCTCCAGGATGCCTTTTACCCGCTCCATGGTCTTTTTCTTCGGTGGGTGTACGCCGTCAAGTTTGTACTCTTCGCCCATTGCCACCCATTTGTGTTTACCCAGCTCATGGTAGGGCAGGAGTTCGATTTTCTCGACGTTACCCATATCGCGGGTAAACTCACCCAGACGATGTGCGGAATCGTCATCATCAGACCAGCCGGGAACCACCACGTAGCGGATCCACACGTTAATCCCTTTCTTCGACAAATACTGGGCGAATTCCAGCGTACGGTGGTTAGAAACGCCGACCAGGTTCTGGTGAATTTCATCGTTCATCTGCTTGAGGTCAAGCATCACCAGATCGGTGACTTCCAGCAGCTCGTCAATCACCGGATCGTAACGGCGTACGAAGCCGTTGGTATCCAGACAGGTGTGGATACCTTCTTTTTTACAGGCGCGGAACCAGTCGCGGACAAATTCAGCCTGCAGGATCGCCTCGCCGCCGGAGGCGGTGACGCCGCCGCCCGAGGCATTCATAAAGTGGCGATAGGTCACCACTTCTTTCATCAATTCTTCAACGGTGATTTCTTTACCGCCATGGGTATCCCAGGTGTCGCGGTTATGGCAGTAAAGGCAGCGCATCAGGCAGCCCTGGAAGAAGGTAATAAAGCGGATGCCTGGGCCATCGACGGTGCCACAGGATTCAAAGGAGTGAATACGACCAATAGTTGACATTGCGGTGATATCTCCGGGTTCGGCCCTCCAGGGCCTGTGATGCACAGCTCAAACCGGCTGTGTTAAGTCTGTTTTGACAGGTACCCAAAGTATAGATAACTGGCAAAGCAGGCTGGGGCAGGGAATCACGTGTTAAAAAGGCCCCACTGATGTGGGGCCTTTATTGTACGCTTTTTCAGTCAGACAGGGAATTACATGGTCTGAGTGAAGGTACGGGTAATAACATCCTGCTGCTGTTCTTTAGTCAGGGAGTTAAAACGTACCGCGTAGCCAGATACACGAATGGTCAGCTGCGGATATTTTTCCGGGTTTTCCATCGCGTCGAGCAGCATTTCGCGGTTCATGACGTTCACGTTCAGGTGCTGACCACCTTCGATGGACGCTTCGTGGTGGAAGTAACCATCCATCAGGCCCGCCAGGTTGGTCTTACGAACTTCGTCATCTTTACCCAGCGCGTTCGGCACGATAGAGAAGGTGTAAGAGATACCATCTTTAGCGTAAGCAAACGGCAGTTTAGCAACGGAAGTCAGAGAGGCTACAGCACCTTTCTGGTCACGGCCGTGCATCGGGTTAGCACCTGGTCCGAACGGCGCGCCAGCGCGACGACCATCTGGGGTGTTACCGGTTTTCTTACCATACACGACGTTAGAAGTGATGGTCAGAACGGACTGAGTCGGGATAGCGTTGCGGTAGGTGTGCAGTTTCTGAATTTTCTTCATGAAACGTTCAACCAGGTCAACGGCCATGTCATCGACGCGAGCATCGTTGTTACCAAACTGCGGGTATTCGCCTTCGATTTCGAAGTCAACAGCCAGACCGTCTTCGTCACGAATCGGTTTAACTTTCGCATATTTGATAGCAGACAGGGAGTCAGCAGCAACGGACAGACCTGCGATACCACACGCCATGGTGCGGATAACGTCACGGTCGTGCAGCGCCATCAGAGAGGCTTCGTAGCTGTACTTGTCATGCATGTAATGAATGATGTTCAGCGCGGTGACGTACTGTTTAGCCAGCCAGTCCATGAAGTGATCCATGCGCTCCATAACTTCGTCGAAGTTCAGGACGTCGCCTTTGATCGGTTCAGATTTCGGACCAACCTGCATTTTCAGTTTTTCATCAACGCCGCCGTTGATAGCATACAGCATGGTTTTCGCGAGGTTAGCGCGAGCGCCGAAGAACTGCATTTGTTTACCAACAATCATCGGGCTTACGCAGCATGCGATAGCGTAATCGTCGTTGTTGAAGTCCGGGCGCATCAGGTCATCGTTCTCGTACTGCAGAGAAGAGGTATCGATGGATACTTTAGCGGCGAATTTCTTAAAGCTCAGCGGCAGTTTTTCAGACCACAGGATAGTGATGTTCGGCTCCGGAGACGGCCCCATGGTGTACAGGGTGTTCAGGAAGCGGAAGCTGTTTTTGGTTACCAGAGTACGGCCGTCAACGCCCATACCACCGATAGATTCCGTTGCCCAAATCGGGTCGCCGGAGAACAGTTCATCATATTCCGGGGTACGCAGGAAGCGAACCATACGCAGTTTCATGACCAGGTGGTCAACCATTTCCTGCGCGTCTTGCTCGGTGATTTTACCCGCCTGCAGGTCACGTTCGATGTAGATATCCAGGAAGCTGGAAGTACGACCGAAGGACATTGCCGCGCCGTTCTGAGATTTAACGGCGGCCAGGTAACCGAAGTAGGTCCACTGAATAGCTTCCTGAGCGGTAGTCGCCGGACCGGAGATGTCGTAGCCATATTTAGCCGCCATCTCTTTGATCTGACCCAGCGCGCGATGCTGTTCAGCAATTTCTTCACGCAGACGGATGGTTGCTTCCAGATCTTCGCCGCTTTCCAGTTTCGCCTGCAGCGAGTTGAACTGGGCGAATTTGTCTTTCATCAGGAAGTCGATACCGTACAGCGCAACGCGACGATAGTCACCGATGATACGACCACGGCCGTAAGCATCCGGCAGACCGGTCAGTACGCCGGATTTACGGCAGCGCAGGATGTCCGGGGTATATACGTCGAAAACGCCCTGGTTGTGAGTTTTACGGTACTCGGTGAAGATTTTTTTCAGCATCGGGTCCAGTTCGCGATTGTACGCTTTGCAGGAACCTTCAACCATTTTGATACCGCCGAACGGGATAATCGCACGTTTCAGCGGGGCTTCAGTTTGCAGACCAACGATTTTCTCGAGCGCTTTCTCGATGTAGCCCGCGTCGTGAGAAGTGATGGTGGATGCGAGGGAAGTGTCGAAATCAACAGGCGCGTGAGTGCGGTTTTCCTGTTTAACGCCTTCCATTACGCTGTCCCACAGCTTGGTGGTCGCATCAGTTGCGCCAGCCAGGAAGGATTCGTCACCTTCATATGGGGTGTAGTTTTTCTGGATAAAGTCACGTACGTTGACTTCGTTCTGCCAGTCACCTTTCGCAAAACCTTCCCAGGCTGTGGCTAACTTTTCATTAAGCTCGGACATGTAACACCTACCTTCTTAAGTGGATTTTTTATTTACTGCCTGAGACAACCATTAATGATGATCGTCGCCACGCAGGTAAATGACCCAGTATGTCAACCCAACCAACAAACCACCGCCGATGATGTTTCCGATAGTGACTGGAATCAGGTTATCAGTGATGAAGTTCATAACGGTTAAGTGAGAAAAACTCTCCGGAGTTGAACCGATAGCGGTCCAGAATTCCGGGCTTGCAAAGTTGCGAATTACGATACCCATCGGGATCATAAACATATTAGCGATGCTGTGTTCAAAGCCGCTGGCGACAAACATCGCAACCGGCAACACCATGATCATCGCTTTGTCCATCAGGCTGCGGCCGGAGTAACTCATCCAGACAGCCAGACAAACCATCAGGTTCGCCAGGATACCCAGGCAGACGGCTTCAATAAACGTATGGTGCATTTTGTGGTCTGCAGTTTGCAGAACATTTAAGCCCCAGCCGCCGTTGGCCGTCATATACTCGCCGGATAACCACATTAATAATACGAATAGCAGTGCGCCGATGAGGTTTCCAACATAGACGTTAAGCCAGTTTTTTGCCAGCTGACCCCAGGTAATACGCCCGCTGGCTTTCGCCACGACGATCAGTACGGTAGAGGTGAAAAGGTCAGCACCGCAGATAACGCAAAGAATCAGACCTAGTGAGAAGCATACCCCGCCGATAAGTTTGGCAATCCCGAATGGCATTGCGGCGGTACCGGTGGTCGCCGTGATATAAAACACAAAAGCGATGGAGATGAAGACACCGGCGGTAATCGCCAGATAAAACGTCTTCAGCGGATGTTTCGTCGCTTTATAGACACCTGCTTCTTCGGCGACTTTCGCCATCGCGGCAGGGAGTAAAAGATCAAAAGGGTTGTCAGCTTTCACACTAACTCTCTCTTTATATAAGTTGGCGGTGTGATACTAACAAAGCATTATAGAAGGGAATTTGATGTAGATCATATCCTACCGGAGTCATAGGCCCATTTTGCGTGTGGAATTAGCCTGTTATTGATTTATCTTTTTGATTTTTAATAAAAAACTAAATTTTAATATTTATAAATAATGTTGAAAATTTCCATGGGTGACCATTGATTACGGTTAATTAGAATGGAGTATTTTTATTAAAATTAACAATCTAAATATCACCAAATATTGTTTTTTACTTAAAGTTAACTCATGGGCTACAAAATGGCATGGTTTTGGCACAAATCATAAGAAAACGGAGCCGCTGTCGGCTCCGTACGTTATTTTTTACCTATAAAGGGTTATTTGGCCCAGAAGGCCGCTTTTGCACGTTGTAGCTTTTCGTAGGCCTTCAGTAAAGATTGATGCGCCGGGAAAGCGTGCAGATCGCTATCGACCGCCTGCAGGCCATAGAACGGCGCTTCGCCGCTCAGAGCGGCGCTCGCGGCTTCTACTGCATCCGCGCCATACATACGGATGAAGGCATTCAGATACTGTAGCGGCTGGCGTTCTTCTTCCTGGCTAAGCAGCAGCAACGTTTGCAGGCAACGATAATAGTTGGCGCGCTCAGGGCTGAAGATGGAGGCATTGAATTCCATGGTCCACTCCGTCCAAATCAACGCCTGATCCAGGTCGCCGCCGGCCAACGCCAGCATCGCTTTGAGCTCACCGATGCGCAGGGTATACCAGCCGTTGTCTTTGCCGGTTGCCAGTCCTAACAGCTCGCGTACGCGCGTGAAGTCATCAAGACCTTCGTCGTCCATTTGCTCAATAAGCGCCAGATAATCTTCTTTTTCCCACTCGCTACCCGGCAGGGAGAGAATAGTGTCGCGCAGATGCGCGCCCATGCTGTTGTTTGCAAGCCACAGGTCTTCCGCTGGATAAATATCGGACATCCCTGGAACGATGATTCGGCAGGCATAGACGCTCAGATGTTCGTAGTCGGCGATATAGACTTCTTTATCTTCTGCTTTGAAGATAGCCATCAGGGTGGCGAACTCTTCTTCAGTCGTGCCGGAGAAATTCCAGTCTACAAACGGATAGTCGGCATCCTGTTTGAACATATCCCAGGAGATCAGGCCGCTGGAATCAATGAAGTGAGTTTCCAGGTTGGCGTGCTCGGCGACTTCTTCGTCATCAAAAGTCGGCGGGGTAAAGACGTCGAGGTCTTTCAGGCTGCGGCCCTGTAGCAGTTCGGTGACGGTACGCTCCAGCGCCACGCCGAAATCCGGATGGGCGCCGAAAGAGGCGAAGCAGGTGCCGTTAGCCGGGTTAAACAGAACCACGCAAATAACCGGGTATTTGCCGCCCAATGAGCCATCGTAAGCGAAGATCGGGAAACCTTCAGCTTCAAGTTTAGCGATAGATTCAACGACGCCCGGATAGCGCGCCATTACCTCAGCCGGGATCTCCGGCAGGCTGATGCTCTCTGCTATGATGCGGTTTTTAATGTGACGCTCAAAGACTTCAGACAAGCCCTGTACGCGCGCTTCATTCGGGGTATTGCCCGCTGACATGCCGTTGGAGACATACAGGTTGCCGACGATATTCATCGGAATATAAACAGTTTCGCCGTCGGATTGACGGGTAAACGGCAGGCCGCAAACGCCGCGCTCGTCATTACCGGATTGCAGGTCTACGAGCATACTGGCAGTCAACTGATCGTCCGGATCGTAAAAGGCGCGCAGGCGGGCATCCAGCAGGCCTTCCGGTACTTCATCGTCTTCAGTCAGCGGGAACCACTTTTCGTTCGGATAATGAACAAATGGACCGTTAGCGATGGTTTCGCCTAACCAGAAGTCCGCAAAGAAGTAGTTGGTGGACAGACGTTCAAAATATTCGCCCAGCGCGGATGCCAGCGCCGCCTTTTTAGTCGCGCCTTTACCATTGGTAAAGCACAGCGCACACTCTTTATCGCGAATGTGAACGGACCACACATGTGGAACCGGGTTCAGCCACGAGGCCTCTTCAATATCAAATCCGAGGTCGAGCAGTTTCTGCTGGAAGCGAGCGATGGAATCTTCCAGGGCGGCATCTTTGCCGGGGATAAATGTCTGGGTCATAGCAATTCGTTTATTGTTGGCAGGATGGGCAATGATACGGGTTTTGTAGGTAAGTGGCTATGTCGTTCGCCGCGCTAACGGATAAAAAGAGAAGAGCGGTAAATGGCATGCGGAGAAACTCCACATGCCATCACGAGTTACAGTACTGGTGTACAAATACTAACGATCATGGCCGCGCCGGCAAGGCTGGTGCCAACGATGCCTGCCGCCATCACTGCGAAGCCTGCCCCCAGCGTAAAGGGCCCGGTAATCGCGCCGATGACAATTGTCGGGATACTGACCAGCAAACCAATTGCTGCCGGAATGGATAACAGGCCAAAGCCGCCGCTCACATCAGACATTTCGTTACAGGTTAATTCACGCATAACTATTCCTTTAAAGTGATTAATACCAGTCTCCATCGGCTGGTATAAAAATTTTAATGATCTGGAAATGCGGCGGTAAATGGCAGAGCTCGCGCAGAAACATAATTCATGAAGAATTAAGATAATATTCAAGTATTAAATGAGTTGACGGATTGCACGATGGCGAGATCGATTCCTGTGAATGTAGATGATAATTATTTATGCCTTAGTCCAAATCCGGAATGGATGGCGGAAAGAGAGGCAAAAGCGATCTGCTCGCAGCGATTATGTCGGTTTAATGACGTCAAGATGGTCAATTCTTTTGTGTGATGGCGGGCTCGTTTTCGGGGTGGCGAGTTTTACTCGTTGCGGTGTGTGTCACTGAATGATAAAACCGATAGCCACAGGAATAACTTATGCCCGCGACGGTTCGCGTGCAGACAATATAGCAACGTGGTGAGGGGAAATGGCTCAGGTCTATAACTTTAGTTCGGGCCCGGCAATGCTGCCGGCAGAAGTTCTCAAACTGGCGCAACAGGAACTGTGCGACTGGCACGGTCTGGGGACGTCGGTAATGGAAATCAGCCATCGTGGTAAGGAGTTTATCCAGGTGGCTGAAACGGCAGAACAGGATTTCCGCGATCTGCTCAACATCCCTTCCAACTATAAAGTGTTGTTCTGTCATGGCGGCGGTCGCGGCCAGTTTGCCGGGATCCCGTTAAATCTGCTGGGTGACAAAACGACAGCAGATTATGTGGATGCTGGCTACTGGGCGGCAAGTGCGGTGAAAGAAGCGCAAAAATACTGCACGCCAAACGTTATTGATGCGAAAACCACCGTTGACGGCCTGCGAGCCGTTAAACCGATGAGTGAATGGCAGTTGACGCCGGGCGCGGCTTACCTGCACTTCTGTCCAAATGAAACCATTGATGGTATCGCTATCCACGAAACGCCAAACTTTGGCGATGATGTGGTCGTTACCGCGGATTACTCCTCCAGTATTTTGTCGCATGAAATTGACGTCAGCCGCTATGGCGTGATTTACGCTGGCGCGCAGAAGAATATCGGCCCGGCAGGGTTAACGCTGGTTATCGTGCGTGAAGATCTGCTGGGTAAAGCCAGCGTCGCCTGCCCATCGATCCTTGATTACACCGTGCTGAACGCCAATGATTCAATGTTCAACACGCCGCCGACCTTCGCCTGGTATCTGGCGGGGCTGGTATTTAAATGGCTGAAAGAGCAGGGCGGCGTCGCTGCGATGGATAAAATCAACCAGCAGAAGGCTGAATTGCTGTATGGCGTGATTGATAATAGCGATTTCTATCGTAACGATGTTGCCGCGGCCAACCGCTCGCGGATGAACGTGCCGTTCCAACTGGCGGATAGCGCGCTGGACAAACTGTTCCTTGAAGAATCTTTTGCGGCTGGTCTGCATGCGCTGAAGGGCCACCGCGTGGTGGGCGGTATGCGCGCTTCTATATACAATGCGATGCCGCTGGCCGGCGTCAAGGCGCTTACCGACTTCATGCAGGACTTTGAACGTCGTCGCGGCTAATTGCTGAGCGCTTATTTTCATCCCCGCGGCCGGTCTGCGGGGTTTTTATTCTGTTTTTTTGAGAGTCGAGTTTCATGGAATCCCTGACGTTACAACCCATTGCGCGCGTTGATGGCACCGTAAACCTACCCGGGTCAAAAAGTGTTTCTAACCGCGCTTTGCTGCTGGCGGCATTAGCCCACGGCACCACCGTGCTGACCAATTTGCTGGACAGCGATGATGTTCGCCACATGCTTAATGCGCTTAACGCCCTGGGAGTTCACTATACCCTGTCCGCCGATCGTACTCGCTGTGAAGTCACCGGCAACGGCGGTCCGCTTCAGGCCAGCGGCGCGCTGGAGTTGTTTCTCGGTAATGCTGGTACGGCGATGCGCCCACTGGCGGCGGCGTTGTGCCTCGGCGACAACGATATTGTGCTGACCGGCGAACCGCGAATGAAAGAGCGACCGATAGGCCACCTGGTCGATGCGTTACGCCAGGGGGGCGCGCAAATTGAGTATCTGGAGCAGGAAAACTATCCGCCTCTGCGCCTGCGCGGCGGTTTCAATGGCGGCCAGGTGGAAGTCGATGGCAGCGTCTCCAGCCAGTTCCTTACCGCTTTACTGATGACTGCGCCGCTGGCGCCGCAGGACACGACAATCGCGATTAAAGGCGACCTGGTGTCCAAACCTTACATCGACATCACGCTGCACCTGATGAAAACCTTTGGCGTTGACGTTGAAAACCACAACTACCAGCGCTTTGTCGTACGCGGCAAGCAACAGTATCAGTCGCCGGGCGACTATCTGGTGGAAGGTGATGCTTCTTCAGCCTCTTATTTCCTTGCTGCCGGCGCGATTAAAGGCGGTACGGTAAAAGTGACCGGGATTGGCCGCAATAGCGTTCAGGGCGACATTCGCTTTGCCGATGTGCTGGAAAAAATGGGCGCGACAATTACCTGGGGCGACGATTTCATCGCCTGTACCCGCGGTGAGCTGAATGCTGTCGATATGGATATGAACCATATCCCGGATGCGGCAATGACTATCGCCACTGCGGCGCTATTCGCGAAAGGCACCACGGTGCTACGCAATATTTACAACTGGCGGGTGAAAGAGACCGACCGCCTGTTCGCGATGGCCACTGAACTGCGTAAAGTGGGCGCCGAAGTAGAAGAGGGCGAAGATTATATTCGTATTACGCCGCCTGAGACGCTGAAATTTGCTGAAATCGGTACCTACAACGATCACCGCATGGCGATGTGCTTCTCGCTGGTGGCCTTATCGGCGACGCCGGTCACTATCCTTGATCCGAAATGCACGGCGAAAACGTTCCCGGATTATTTCGAGCAGTTGGCGCGAATTAGTACCCTCGCGTAAAGTCTGTTCTGTCCTTTAAGGTAAAGCTTTGTCATCTTGCGGGCTGGTATTCTGCCAGCCCGCTATAATTGCGCAATTCTTCTACATTTAATTTCTTCTATTCCGTAATTTGCACGCAATGCTCACTTTCTGGCGCATTGATGCGTATAATGCGCGGCGTTTATATTCATGCGCCTTGCTGAAGGAGAAAAAGATGACGGCAAATGTTCCGGTAATCACCATTGATGGACCTGGCGGTGCGGGTAAGGGCACGTTGTGCAAGGCAATGGCGGAAGCGCTTGGCTGGCATCTGCTGGATTCCGGGGCCATTTACCGCGTTCTTGCGCTGGCAGCCTTACATCATCACGTAGACGTCGAGTCAGAAGAGGCGCTGGTTCCGCTGGCAGCTCATCTCGATGTGCGGTTTATTTCTACTGACGGCAACCTGGAAGTGGTGCTGGAAGGCGAGGATGTCAGCGCAGAGATCCGTACCCAGGAAGTGGCCAATACCGCCTCTAAGGTCGCGGCTTTCCCACGTGTACGTGAAGCGCTGCTGCGCCGTCAACGCGCCTTCCGCGAACTGCCTGGCCTGATTGCCGACGGCCGCGATATGGGCACCGTCGTGTTCCCGGATGCGCCGGTTAAAATTTTCCTCGATGCATCGGCGGAAGAACGTGCCCAGCGCCGCCTGCTACAGTTGCAGGAGAAGGGTTTTAGTGTTAACTTTGAACGTCTTTTGTCCGAGATAAAAGAGCGTGACGATCGCGATCGTAATCGTGCTGTGGCGCCGCTTGTCCCGGCCGCTGATGCATTAGTTCTCGATTCCACTGAACTAAGCATTGAGCAAGTAATTGAAAAAGCGCTACAATATGCGCGCGAAAAACTGGCTATCGCTTAACCGTTAACCGGCAAAGCGTCGCAAGCCTCCGAATTATAGCAGTACCCCCGCAGCAACGGAGTGTTAGCGGGTATGTTAAACAACCCCATCCGGCACGGAGCCAGGTGGACGTTAAATATGAAACCTGAAGATTAAACATGACTGAATCTTTTGCTCAACTATTTGAAGAATCCTTAAAAGAAATCGAAACCCGCCCGGGTTCCATCGTTCGTGGTGTTGTTGTTGCTATCGACAAAGATATCGTACTGGTTGACGCTGGTCTGAAATCTGAGTCCGCCATCCCGGCTGAGCAGTTCAAAAACGCCCAGGGCGAGCTGGAAATCCAGGTTGGTGACGAAGTTGACGTTGCTCTGGATGCAGTAGAAGACGGCTTCGGTGAAACCCTGCTGTCCCGTGAGAAAGCTAAACGTCACGAAGCTTGGATCACGCTGGAAAAAGCTTACGAAGACGCTGAAACTGTAGTCGGTGTTATCAACGGCAAAGTTAAAGGTGGCTTCACTGTTGAGCTGAATGGTATTCGTGCGTTCCTGCCGGGTTCCCTGGTAGACGTTCGTCCGGTGCGCGACACGCTGCACCTGGAAGGCAAAGAGCTTGAATTCAAAGTCATCAAGCTGGACCAGAAACGTAACAACGTCGTTGTTTCTCGTCGTGCCGTTATCGAATCCGAAAACAGCGCAGAGCGCGATCAGCTGCTGGAAAACCTGCAGGAAGGCATGGAAGTCAAAGGTATCGTTAAGAACCTCACTGACTACGGTGCATTCGTTGATCTGGGCGGCGTTGACGGCCTGCTGCACATCACCGATATGGCCTGGAAACGCGTTAAGCATCCGAGCGAAATCGTAAACGTTGGCGACGAAATCACTGTTAAAGTGCTGAAGTTCGACCGCGAGCGTACCCGTGTATCCCTGGGCCTGAAACAGCTGGGCGAAGATCCGTGGGTAGCTATCGCTAAGCGTTATCCGGAAGGTACCAAACTGACCGGTCGCGTGACCAACCTGACCGACTACGGCTGCTTCGTTGAAATCGAAGAAGGCGTTGAAGGCCTGGTTCACGTTTCCGAAATGGATTGGACCAACAAAAACATCCACCCGTCCAAAGTTGTTAACGTTGGCGATGTAGTGGAAGTTATGGTTCTGGATATCGACGAAGAACGTCGTCGTATCTCCCTGGGTCTGAAGCAGTGCAAATCTAACCCATGGCAGCAGTTCGCGGAAACCCACAACAAGGGCGACCGTGTTGAAGGTAAAATCAAGTCTATCACTGACTTCGGTATCTTCATCGGCCTGGACGGCGGCATCGACGGCCTGGTTCACCTGTCTGACATCTCCTGGAACGTTGCAGGCGAAGAAGCAGTTCGTGAATACAAAAAAGGCGACGAAATCGCTGCAGTTGTACTGCAGGTTGACGCAGAACGTGAGCGTATCTCCCTGGGCGTTAAACAGCTGGCGGAAGATCCGTTCAACAACTACGTTGCTCTGAACAAGAAAGGCGCTATCGTAACCGGTAAAGTAACTGCAGTTGATGCTAAAGGCGCAACCGTAGAACTGGCTGACGGCGTTGAAGGTTACCTGCGTGCTTCTGAAGCATCCCGTGACCGCGTTGAAGATGCAACTCTGGTTCTGAGCGTTGGCGACGAAGTTGAAGCTAAATTCACCGGCGTTGATCGTAAAAACCGCGCAATCAGCCTTTCTGTTCGTGCGAAAGACGAAGCTGACGAGAAAGATGCAATCGCAACTGTTAACAAACAGGAAGATGCAAACTTCTCTAACAACGCAATGGCTGAAGCTTTCAAAGCAGCTAAAGGCGAGTAATCTTAGTTATTCAGGCCACAACGGCCTGAATAATGACGAGTTTACTTGACAGATTGTAGGATTCGTCCTGTAATCAAGCACAAAGGGCGGCTACGGCCGCCCTTGTTTAAGCTGTAAGCTAACTTTGCCTTGAAGGAAACCGGAGGAAAAATGACCAAGTCAGAATTGATAGAAAGACTTGCCAGCCAGCAATCTCATATCCCGGCGAAAGCGGTGGAAGATGCTGTTAAAGAAATGCTGGAGCATATGGCCTCAACGCTTGCTCAAGGTGAGCGCATTGAAATCCGCGGTTTCGGCAGCTTCTCTCTGCACTATCGAGCACCTCGCACCGGGCGTAACCCGAAGACTGGCGATAAAGTGGAACTGGAAGGTAAATACGTTCCTCACTTTAAGCCCGGGAAAGAACTACGCGACCGCGCCAATATTTACGAAGAGTAAGTTTTTCCGCATCAGGCAAAGACTTACTTAATAAAAAAGCACCTGAGGGTGCTTTTTTTATGTCTGTTTTTCGCGTCCGCTCGCAAAACTTTTGTTACCTGATAGCAAGCGCCAACATTTCCCGGATAGCGCGACGCAACGCCATTCTTTTATGCATGATCATGGTGGCGAATTGTCTGACACTCCCCGATAACAGGGAGGTGTTATGCGATTACCACATCTGGCAGGCTGCGCCATAATCGGAATTTCGCCGCTGCTTTGGCTACCGGCGCTACCGAATATGCTAAGCGTCTGGTGCTTGATTGGCGCTGCGCTAATCATTGCAACGCTGCGCAAACCTTGCACAACGTATGCCGCATTGACGTTGCTATTTTTCGTATGGGGAATATTACATGCCCGGCAAGCGCTGTGGCCCACTGAACATATTCCCGGTCGCAACCGACAGGCCGTTATTGAACTGGTCGCAGGTGATGGCCTGACGAGCTGGCAAGGCAAGATAATTCGTCTTGAGGGTCGGCGTTTATATCCTGCGGTTGGGATTACCCTCTACGGCAGCGAACTACCTGAACCCGGTTGCGCCGGGCAGCGATGGCTGATGACCATCCGCGCTCGTCCGGTACATGGACAGTTAAATGAGGGCGGCTTCGATAGCCAGCGCTACGCTCTTGCACAGCATCGCCCGCTTAGCGGACGTTTTCTAAATGCCTCATCGCTTGATTCACGTTGTAGCTTCCGGGCTCGCTATCTGGCCTCGTTAAACCGCACACTCGCTGAGTATCCATGGAAAACGGTGATGCTGGGGCTGGGAATGGGGGAGCGCCTGGCAGTTGCGGATGAGATAAAAAGATTAATGCAGGAGACGGGAACCTCCCATTTAATGGCTATCTCCGGCCTGCATATTGCGCTGGGGGCGTCGCTTGGCTGGTTGCTGGTTCGTGGAATACAGTTCTTTCTTCCGTGCCGCTGGATAGGCTGGCGGATACCGCTGCTTGTCGGGTTAGGCTGCGCGCTGTTTTACGCCTGGCTTACCGGCATGCAACCCCCGGCGCTGCGTACCTGTGCGGCCTTAAGCGCAGGATGTCTGTTAAGGCTACAGGCCTGGCGTTGGTCGCCGTGGCAAATCTTTTGCTGTTGTATTGCGGCAATACTGTTGGCTGATCCGCTGGCGATGATTTCAGAAAGCCTGTGGTTATCGGTGTTTGCGGTTGCTGCGTTGATTTTCTGGTATCAGCTTGCGCCGCTTCGCCGGCTCCGCTGTCGTTCACCGTGGCGGCAACTGTTGGCGCTGGGCCACCTGCAATGCGGCCTGATGCTACTGCTGGCGCCACTGCAGATAGGGCTTTTTCATGGGATTAGCCTGACTTCATTGATAGCAAACCTGGTTGCCGTTCCGCTGGTGACATTTCTGATAGTCCCGCTGATTTTAGCGGCGATGCTACTGCATCTAAGCGGCCCGGTGTTGCTTGAAATGGCGTTATGGCAACTCGCCGATCGTCTGCTGGCAATATTATTCTGGTTCTTACGCCATTTGCCTGCCGGATGGTTATCGCTTGACGAACGGTGGTTGGCGATCAGTGTACTACCGTGGCTGGCGCTCCTGGCATGGCGTTTTCAGGCCTGGCGTCAGATGCCGTTACTCTGTATGAGCGGCGTGGCGCTACTCAGTTGGCCCTTCTGGCGCACCGCGACGCCAGGCGAGTGGAGAGTGACGATGTTGGATGTCGGACAAGGGTTAGCGATAGTCATTGAGCGTCAAGGGGCGGCAATGCTGTACGATACCGGCCCCGCCTGGCCGGGAGGCGATAGCGGCCAGCGACTCATCGTGCCCTGGTTGCGCTGGCGCGGTCTCCATCCGGAAGGGGTCATCCTGAGCCACGAACATCTTGATCATCGCGGTGGTCTGAATGCGCTCATTAAGGCGTGGCCGCATCTCGTGATTCGCAGTCCGCTTAAGCTGCGTGGACATCTACCCTGCCACAGAGGAGAAACCTGGCGCTGGCGAGGGCTTCGATTTCAGGCGCTTTGGCCGTTGCCTGCGGGTGAGCATAAAGGAAACAATGGTTCCTGTGTGGTTAGGGTCGATGACGGCAAGCGCAGCGTTTTACTTACCGGTGATATCGAAATTCCGGCCGAACAGAAAATGATGAGTCATTACTGGCAGCATCTTACGTCTACACTTATTCAGGTTCCGCACCACGGTAGTAATACATCATCCAGTCTGACATTACTGCAGCGGGTAGGAGGAGAGGCGGCCATCGCATCGGCAGCGCGGTACAATGCCTGGAAGATGCCTTCCAGTAAGGTCGTGCAGCGTTATCGCCAACAGGGGTATCTGTGGTTTGATACTCCGCACTCAGGGCAAATTACGCTTATTTTTTCTCCAGATGGTTGGCAAATCCAGAGCTTACGGGATCAACTTTTACCTCGTTGGTATCATCAGTGGTTTGGCGCAGAGGCGTAGAACGGGTAGAATATGCGGCTATTTCAACATAAGCTGGTTTATTGAATGCAGAACGATAAAGATCTCTCCACGTGGCAGACCTTCCGCCGACTTTGGCCGATGATAGCGCCGTTTAAAGCCGGGCTAATCGTAGCGGCCGTGGCGTTGGTGCTTAACGCGGCAAGTGATACCTTCATGTTATCGCTTCTTAAACCGTTATTGGATGATGGTTTTGGTAAAACGGATCGCTCAGTGCTGTTATGGATGCCGCTGGTGGTGATCGGTTTGATGGTGCTTCGCGGCATCAGTAGCTATATCTCGAGCTACTGTATCTCCTGGGTTTCCGGCAAAGTGGTAATGACGATGCGTCGCCGCCTGTTCGGTCATATGATGGGCATGCCCGTCGCCTTCTTCGACAAACAGTCCACCGGGACGTTGCTGTCGCGTATCACTTACGACTCCGAACAGGTTGCTTCATCTTCCTCCAGCGCGTTGATAACCGTAGTGCGTGAAGGGGCCTCAATTATTGGCCTGTTCGCCATGATGTTCTATTACAGCTGGCAATTGTCGCTGATTCTTATCGTGCTGGCGCCGATTGTGTCAGTCGCGATTCGGGTGGTTTCGAAGCGTTTTCGTAATATCAGTAAGAATATGCAGAACACCATGGGGCAGGTGACCACCAGCGCGGAACAGATGCTCAAAGGGCATAAAGAAGTGCTGATGTTCGGCGGTCAGGAAGTCGAAACCAAGCGTTTTGACAAGGTCAGTAATAAGATGCGCCTGCAGGGGATGAAAATGGTCTCCGCGTCCTCTATCTCCGACCCGGTCATTCAGCTGATTGCCTCTCTGGCTCTGGCCTTTGTGCTTTATGCGGCGAGCTTCCCAAGCGTCATGGAAACCCTGACCGCCGGTACCATCACCGTGGTCTTTTCTTCGATGATCGCGCTAATGCGTCCGCTGAAATCCCTGACTAACGTCAACGCGCAGTTCCAGCGTGGGATGGCGGCATGTCAGACGCTGTTCTCCATTCTGGATTCCGAGCAGGAGAAAGACGAAGGCACGCGCGTGATTGAGCGCGCCAAAGGTAACCTGGAGTTCCACAACGTCACCTTTAGCTATCCTGGTCGCGAAGTTGCCGCGCTGCGTAACATTAATCTGAGCATTCCGGAGGGGAAAACCGTTGCATTGGTCGGGCGATCCGGCTCAGGTAAATCCACTATTGCCAGCCTGATTACTCGTTTCTACGACGTTGACGAGGGACAGATCCTGCTGGATGGTCACGATCTGCGCGAGTACAAACTGAGCTCCCTGCGCGATCAGGTGGCGTTGGTTTCGCAAAATGTGCATCTGTTTAATGACACCGTCGCTAATAACATCGCCTATGCGCGTACCGAAGAGTACACCCGTGAGCAAATTGAAGAAGCGGCGCGTATGGCCTATGCGATGGACTTTATCAACAAGATGGATAACGGTCTGGACACGATTATCGGCGAGAATGGCGTCATGCTCTCCGGCGGTCAACGTCAGCGTATCGCTATTGCGCGTGCGCTGCTGCGCAACAGCCCTATCCTGATCCTCGATGAAGCCACCTCGGCGCTGGATACCGAGTCGGAACGTGCGATTCAGGCGGCACTGGATGAACTGCAGAAAAACCGCACTTCACTGGTTATCGCCCACCGCCTGTCAACTATCGAACAGGCTGACGAAATCGTGGTGGTAGAAGATGGCCGCATTGTTGAACGCGGTAGCCATCTGGATCTGCTGGAACATAAAGGCGTTTACGCGCAGCTACACAAGATGCAATTCGGTCAATGATAGCGCGCATCTGGTCCGGCGAATCGCCGCTCTGGCGGCTATTGCTGCCGCTCTCCTGGCTGTATGGCCTGGTGAGCGCTTTCATTCGCCTTAGCTATAAGCTGGGGTGGAAAAAAGCCTGGCGCGCGCCGGTGCCTGTAGTCGTGGTCGGTAACCTGACCGCCGGCGGCAACGGTAAAACGCCGGTGGTGGTGTGGTTGGTGGAGCAACTACAGCAGCGCGGTATTCGCGTCGGCGTGGTGTCTCGCGGTTACGGCGGCAAAGCCGACAGCTATCCGTTGGTTCTGGATGACGCGACCAGTACGGCGCAGGCAGGCGATGAACCGATGTTGATTCATCAGCGTACCGGCGCGCCGGTAGCGGTTTCTCCGCTACGCAGCGACGCGGTAAAAGCGTTATTGGCCGCACACGATTTGCAAATTATTGTTACCGATGACGGTCTGCAGCACTATAAGCTGGCGCGGGATGTAGAAATTGTCGTGATTGACGGTGTACGCCGCTTTGGCAACGGCTGGTGGCTGCCGGCCGGGCCGATGCGCGAGCGCGCATCCCGTTTGCAAAGCGTCGATGCCGTTATCGTCAACGGCGGGGTCGCCCGCCCGGGTGAAATTCCGATGCAGTTGCGTCCCGGCATGGCGGTGAACCTGCTTACCGGCGAGCGTCGCGATGTTGCGACCCTCGATAACGTAGTAGCGATGGCCGGCATTGGCCATCCGCCGCGCTTTTTCGCGACGCTAGAAAACTGCGGCGTGCGGCCGGTGAAAACCGTGGCGCTGGCGGATCATCAGGCGCTGAGTCAAAGCGCTGTCGCCGCATTGGTAACCCCGTCGCAGACGTTGTTGATGACCGAGAAAGACGCGGTAAAATGCCGTGAATTCGCCGCCGCTAACTGGTGGTATCTGCCGGTTGACGCCATAATGACCGATGATCGCGCACAGCGGTTGCTCGCGGACTTAGTGACGCTGGCGCAACGTTAACCTGCGTGCTGGCTTTGCTCGCCGCTGTGCTTGAATCCCCTACGGAGAACCTGCATGTCGGTATTGCAACTGTCGCTAAAAGAGGCTCGCCATCTTCATCTTGCGGCGCAGGGGTTACTGAAAAAGCCCCGACGTCGCGCTCGCCAGACTGACATCCTTTCCACCATCCAGCAGATATCGCTGCTGCAAATCGATACGATCAACGTGGTCGCCCGTAGCCCTTATCTGGTGCTGTTTAGCCGCCTTGGTAGCTATCCGCAGCACTGGCTGGATGATTCCTTGCGTAGCGGCGAACTGATGGAATACTGGGCGCATGAAGCCTGTTTTTTGCCACGCAGCGATTTCGCCCTCGTGCGCCACCGGATGTTGAATCCCGACAAGATGGGCTGGAAATACCATAAAGAGTGGATGCTCGAGCATGCCGCGAGCATAGAAGAGTTGCTGGAGCATATTGCGCAAAATGGCCCGGTTCGCTCGGCGGATTTTTCCCATCCACGTAAAGGCGCCAGCGGCTGGTGGGAGTGGAAACCACATAAACGTCATCTGGAAGGGTTGTTCACCGCCGGCAAACTGATGGTCGTTGAGCGGCGTAATTTTCATCGCGTCTATGATTTAACCCATCGTGCGATGCCGCACTGGGATGATGGGCGCGATGCGCTCTCCCGTCAGGAGGCCGAGTCCATTATGCTGCGCAACAGCGCGCGCAGCCTGGGCATTTTTCGCCCGCAGTGGCTGGCCGATTATTATCGTCTACGCCAGCCTGCATTACCGGCGCTGCTGAAGGGCTGGCAGGATGAGGGGCTGGTGGTGCCGGTCATGGTTGAGGAACTGGGTGAGATGTGGCTGCATCGCGATCTGCAAGCTGTGCTGGAATCGGCATCCGGCGGTAAGTTAACCGCCAGCCACAGCGCCGTGCTCTCGCCGTTTGATCCGGTAGTCTGGGACCGTAAACGCGCCGAGCAGTTATTCAACTTCAGCTATCGGCTGGAATGTTATACCCCAGCGCCGAAACGGCAATACGGCTACTTTGTACTACCGTTGCTGCATCAGGGAAAACTGGTTGGCAGGATGGACAGCAAGTTGCACCGTAAGGGCGGCGTGCTGGAGATCTTTTCGCTGTGGCTGGAAGAGGGGGTTAAAGTGACTGCCGGGCTGGAGAGCGGACTCCAGCGAGCAATTAATGATTTTGCGCGCTGGCAAGGGGCAGAAGAGGTTGTGCTGCGCCAGTTACCCGCGGCGCTATTTGCTAACCAGCGGCAAGGTTGGGGTGTTGATGCCGCGTGATACGCGGGCTACCATCCTGTGATATGCTGCTGCCAAATCTATTCGGTCCATCAGGAGGAATCATGGATCACCGTTTACTCGAAATTATCGCCTGCCCGGTTTGTAACGGTAAGCTGTACTACAGCCAGGATAAGCAAGAGCTTATCTGCAAAGCCGACAGCCTGGCCTTCCCGCTGCGCGACGGGATCCCGGTACTACTTGAAAACGAAGCGCGCTCGCTCGCGGTAGAAGAGAGCCAGCCATGAGTTTTGTCGTCATTATTCCCGCGCGATTTGCCTCCACGCGCCTGCCGGGGAAACCTCTGCAGGATATCAACGGTAAGCCGATGATCGTCCATGTACTGGAACGCGCCCGCGAATCCGGCGCGGATCGCATTATCGTCGCCACCGATCATGAAGATGTCGCGCGTGCGGTTGAAGCCGCGGGCGGCGAGGTTTGCATGACCCGCGCCGATCATCAGTCCGGCACCGAACGTCTGGCGGAAGTCGTTGAAAAATGTGCTTTCAGCGATGACACTATCATCGTCAATATTCAGGGTGATGAACCGATGATCCCGTCGGCGATCGTGCGCCAGGTGGCGGAAAACCTTGCGGCCAGCACCAGCGGGATGGCAACGCTGGCGGTGCCTATCCACGATGCCGAAGAAGCATTTAACCCGAATGCGGTCAAAGTGGTCATGGATGCCGACGGCTATGCGCTCTATTTTTCTCGAGCGACTATTCCCTGGGATCGCGATCGTTTTGCAAAATCGCGCGAAGAAATTGGTGATTCCCTGCTGCGCCATATTGGTATTTACGCTTATCGCGCCGGTTTTATTCGCCGCTACGTCAGCTGGGCGCCAAGCCCACTGGAGCAAATTGAGATGCTCGAACAGCTGCGCGTACTATGGTACGGCGAAAAAATCCACGTCGCGGTGGCGGAAGTGGTTCCTGGCACCGGCGTTGATACGCCGGAAGATCTGGAGCGCGTCCGCGCCGAGCTGCGTTAATCCTTGCCGTCCCCTTCGGCTGAAGGGGACATATTTCTGCCTCTAATTAGCCCATTTTTGATCTTATCCGCTGACAAGTCGCCCCCAGACGCTCATTATGAAAACAGTAGTCTTCATGAGGGTATCTATGATGGAACAGTTGCGAGCCGAACTGAGCCACCTGCTTGGCGAGAAGCTAAGCCGCGTGGAGTGCGTTAGCGAGAAACCCTCGTCAGCGCTATGGTCGCTGTATGATGCGCAGGGAAACCCAATGCCGCTGTTGGCGAAAAGCTTTACCACGCCCGGCGTGGCGCGCCAGCTGGCGTGGAAAATTTCGCTGCTTGCCCGTAGCGGCACCGTTCGTATGCCGGTGGTATACGGCGTCATGACGCATGAAGAACATCCGGGACCTGACGTATTGCTCATTGAACGGTTACGCGGCGTTTCAGTGGAAGCGCCAGCGCGCACGCCCGAGCGTTGGGAGCAGCTGCAGGATCAGATTGTCGAGGGGTTACTGGCGTGGCATCGGCATGATAGCGGCGGCTGTGTGGGGATGGTCGATAGCACTCAGGAAAACCTCTGGCCGCACTGGTATCGCCAGCGGGTAGAAATGCTGTGGAGCACGCTCAACCTCTATCATGACACCGGGCTAACGATGCAGGATAAGCGCATTTTATTCCGCAGTCGTGAGAGCCTGCCGCAGTTGTTTAGCGATTTCAACGATAACTGCGTACTGGTCCATGGCTGCTTTACGCTACGAAGTATGCTCAAAGACGCGCGCAGCGATCAGCTGTTGGCGATGGTCGGTCCGGGGATGATGCTGTGGGCGCCGCGGGAGTACGAACTGTTCCGCCTCGCCGACGGCGGATTAGGGGAGCAGTTACTATGGCGCTACCTGCAGCGGGCGCCGGTAGCGGAGTCTTTCGTCTGGCGGCGTTGGCTATATCAGTTATGGGATGAAGTCGAAAATCTGGTGAATACCGGGCGCTTCGATCGCGCCCGTTTCTCGCTTGCCGCGAAATCAATCCTGCCCTGGATCGCCTGACGCTCCCTTCAGCCACTGCCAGCTTCGTCCCAGGGTCTCGTAAATCGCGCGTTCGCTGTGCATCAGCCAATACGGTGACGGCAGCGCGCGTTCCCAGGGGTTAAGCGCCGATTCCACCGCCAACTGGTTGGCTGGCGCCGGTAATGGATTCAGTCCGGCATGGCGGAAAAATATCATCGCTCGCGGCAGATGCGAGGCGGATGTCACCAGCAGGAATGGCGCGCCGCCGATGGCTTTTTTTACTTCAGCCGCCTCCTGTTCGGTATCTTTTGGTCGGTCAAGGACGATAATCGCGCTGCGCGGTACGCCGAGGCTTTCGGCGACGCGCGCCCCCGCCTCGGCGGTACTAACCGGGTTGGTTTTGGCCGCCGCGCCGGTAAAGATCATTTTCGCGCCTGGGTTTTCCCGCCACAGGCGGATCCCCTCAGCCAGCCGCGGCAGGCTGTTGTTGATCAGATTGGAGCTCGGCGCCCACTGCGGATTCCAGGTATAGCCGCCGCCCAGCACCACGACATACTCAACGGATTGGCCGCCACGCCAGGTCGGGTAGCTTTTTTCGATAGGTTTTAACAACCCGTCGGCCACCGGCTGCAGGCTTAACAGCGTCAGCAACAGCCAGCTCAGGGTGACCAGCGCTTTGCCGGTTTTTTGAAAACGGCTGCGCCATAGCAGAATGATGCCGATCGCCATCAGCAATAACAGCAGAGGAAGCGGCAGCATCATGCCGCCCAATACCTTTTTCAGTGTGAAAAGCATCCCGAATGGTTCCTTTTTTAACCATATAACCAAAGTTATATACGGATCTTATAACAGATCGCTTCATTATCGCCGTGGGTATGACAAAATAGCGGTTTTGTGTTGGCTTGTGGAGTCGTCCGTGCAGGATCGCAATTTTGATGACATCGCTGAAAAGTTTTCGCGCAATATTTATGGCACCACCAAAGGCCAACTGCGCCAGGCGATCCTTTGGCAGGATCTGGAACCGCTGCTCGCGCAGATGGGGCCAGGGCCGTTGCGGGTACTTGATGCCGGCGGCGGCGAAGGGCAAACGGCGATCCGCGTCGCGGAATTAGGCCATCACGTGACGCTATGCGATCTTTCCGCCGAAATGGTGGCTCGTGCTCAGCAGGCCGCCTGCGATAAAGGTGTGATCGACAACATGCATTTTGTACAATGCGCGGCGCAGGATATTGCTCAGCATTTGGAAAGCCCCGTCGATCTGATACTGTTTCATGCGGTGCTTGAGTGGGTCGCGGAACCGCAGGAAATGTTGCGCACGCTGTGGTCGGTATTGCGCGCGGGCGGCGCGCTGTCGTTAATGTTCTACAATGCTAACGGCCTGCTGATGCACAATATGGTTGCGGGAAACTTCGACTACGTGCAAATCGGCATGCCGAAAAAGAAAAAACGCACGCTGTCGCCGGATTATCCGCGCGATCCGCAGCAGGTATACGGCTGGCTGGAAGCTCTCGGTTGGCAGATAACCGGTAAAACCGGCGTGCGGGTGTTTCATGATTATCTGCGTGAGAAACGTAAACAGCATGACAGCTTTACTGCGCTGCTGGAGCTGGAAACGCGCTACTGTCGCCAGGAGCCGTATATCAGCCTGGGCCGCTATATTCATGTCACTGCGCTTAAGAAAGATCCAGGCGCACAGCCGCAGATGCAAGGATAAACTATGAGTGAATTTTCCCAGACAGTCCCCGAACTGGTTGCCTGGGCCAGGAAAAATGATTTTTCCATCTCGCTGCCGGTCGACAGACTCTCTTTTCTGCTGGCTGTCGCCACGCTGAACGGCGAGCGGCTGGAAGGGGAAATGACCGAGGGAGAACTGGTGGACGCGTTCCGCCACGTCAGTGATGCGTTTGAGCAGACCAGCGAAACCATCAGCCAGCGCGCCAATAACGCCATCAACGATATGGTGCGCCAGCGTCTGCTGAACCGCTTTACCAGCGAAATAACGGAAGGGAATGCGATCTACCGCCTGACGCCGTTAGGTATTGGCATTACCGACTACTATATTCGCCAGCGTGAATTCTCCACCCTGCGTTTGTCGATGCAGCTGTCGATTGTGGCCGGCGAACTGAAGCGGGCTGCGGATTCCGCGGATGAGGGCGGCGATGAATTCCACTGGCATCGCAACGTCTTTGCGCCGCTGAAATATTCGGTGGCGGAAATCTTCGATAGTATCGATCTGACTCAACGCATCATGGATGAGCAGCAACAGCAGGTGAAAGACGATATCGCTCAGTTGCTGAACAAAGACTGGCGCGCGGCGATTTCCAGCTGCGAACTGTTGCTGTCCGAAACCTCCGGTACTCTGCGCGAATTGCAAGATACTCTGGATGCGGCGGGCGATAAGCTGCAGGCCAACCTGCTGCGTATCCAGGACGCCACCATCGCGCGCGACGATCTGCATTTTGTCGACCGTCTGGTGTTCGACCTGCAAAGCAAGCTCGACCGTATTGTCAGCTGGGGTCAACAGGCTATCGACCTGTGGATCGGTTACGATCGTCACGTACATAAATTTATCCGTACCGCCATCGATATGGATAAAAACCGCGTTTTCGCCCAGCGTTTGCGTCAGTCGGTACAGACCTACTTCGACGCACCGTGGGCGCTGACCTATGCCAGCGCCGACCGTTTGCTGGATATGCGCGATGAAGAGATGGCGCTGCGCGATGAAGAAGTCACCGGCGAGCTGCCGGCAGACCTTGAATTCGAGGAGTTCAACGAAATTCGCGAGCAGCTGGCCGCGCTGATTGAAGCGCAGCTGGCGGTCTACAAAGAGAAGGGTATGCCGCTGGATCTCGGCCTGGTGGCGCGAGAGTTTCTGGCGCAGTATCCGCGCGCGCGTCACTTTGACGTCGCGCGAATCGTCGTTGACCAGGCGGTACAGCTGGGCGTCGCCCAGGCAGATTTCACCGGACTGCCGGCAAAATGGCAGCCGATTAATGATTACGGAGCCAAGGTACAGGCGCATGTC
This sequence comes from Klebsiella sp. JN_Kp122, assembly GCF_040062085.1. NCBI lineage: Bacteria > Pseudomonadati > Pseudomonadota > Gammaproteobacteria > Enterobacterales > Enterobacteriaceae > Klebsiella > Klebsiella sp. JN_Kp122. The sequence goes on along the minus strand of NZ_JBEAHW010000047.1, from coordinate 185,301 downwards.
ATTGACAAATATTGAACAAGTGATGCCAGCTAAGCTGGCGCAGGCGTTGGCCAATCCGTTATTTCCGGCGCTGGACAGCGCCCTGCGTGCGGGCCGCCACATTGGCCTGGATGAGCTGGATAATCACGCATTTTTGATGGATTTTCAGGATTACCTGGAAGAGTTTTACGCGCGCTACAACGTTGAGCTGATTCGCGCGCCGGAGGGGTTCTTCTACCTGCGTCCGCGCTCCACGACGTTGATCCCGCGCTCGGTATTATCAGAGCTGGATATGATGGTCGGCAAAATTCTGTGCTACCTCTACCTCAGCCCCGAACGTCTGGCTAATGAAGGCATCTTCACTCAGCAAGAGCTCTACGATGAGCTGCTGACGCTGGCGGATGAAAGCAAATTGCTGAAGCTGGTCAACAACCGTTCCACCGGTTCCGACCTCGACCGCCAGAAGCTGCAGGAAAAAATGCGCGCGTCCCTCAACCGCCTGCGCCGCCTCGGCATGGTGTGGTTTATGGGCCACGACAGCAGTAAATTCCGCATCACCGAATCGGTGTTCCGCTTTGGCGCTGACGTGCGCGTTGGCGACGATCCGCGCGAAGCGCAGCTGCGCATGATCCGCGACGGCGAAGCGATGGCGCTGGAGAATCACCTGCAGCTCAATGATGAGAATGAAGAGAATCAGCCGGATAGCGGGGAGGAAGAATAATGATTGAACGCGGTAAGTTTCGCTCGCTGACGCTGGTTAACTGGAACGGTTTTTTTGCCCGGACCTTCGATCTTGATGAGCTGGTAACCACCCTTTCCGGGGGTAACGGTGCCGGTAAATCCACGACCATGGCGGCTTTCGTCACGGCGCTGATCCCGGATTTAACCCTGCTGCACTTCCGTAACACCACCGAAGCGGGCGCTACCAGCGGTTCGCGCGATAAAGGCCTGCACGGTAAACTGCGCGCCGGCGTCTGTTACTCGGTGCTTGACGTGATCAACTCGCGCCACCAGCGCGTGGTGGTTGGCGTGCGTCTGCAGCAGGTTGCCGGGCGCGACCGTAAAGTCGATATTAAGCCATTTGCCATCCAGGGATTGCCAACCTCGATCCAGCCGACCCAACTGTTGACCGAAACCCTTAACGAGCGCCAGGCGCGCGTCGTGAGCCTCAACGAGCTGAAAGAGAAGCTCGACGCGATGGAAGGGGTGCAGTTCAAACAGTTTAACTCGATTACCGAATATCACTCGCTGATGTTTGATTTGGGCGTGGTAGCGCGTCGTCTGCGTTCAGCATCCGATCGTAGCAAATACTACCGCCTGATTGAGGCCTCGCTGTACGGCGGGATCTCCAGCACCATTACCCGCTCCCTGCGCGATTACCTGCTGCCGGAAAACAGCGGCGTACGTAAGGCATTCCAGGATATGGAAGCGGCGCTGCGTGAAAACCGTATGACGCTGGAAGCGATTCGCGTTACCCAGTCCGATCGCGATCTGTTTAAGCACCTTATCAGTGAAGCCACCAACTACGTGGCGGCGGACTACATGCGTCACGCCAACGAGCGGCGCATCCATCTGGATAAAGCGCTGGAGTACCGTCGCGAGCTCTTTACCTCGCGTTCGCAGCTGGCGGCAGAGCAGTACAAACATGTCGATATGGCACGCGAGCTGCAGGAGCACAACGGCGCAGAAGGCGATCTGGAAGCCGACTACCAGGCCGCCAGCGATCACCTGAACCTGGTACAAACCGCGCTGCGTCAGCAGGAAAAAATCGAGCGCTACGAGGCGGATCTCGACGAACTGCAGATCCGTCTGGAAGAGCAAAATGAAGTGGTGGCGGAAGCCGCCGACCAGCAGGAAGAGAACGAAGCCCGCGCCGAGGCCGCCGAACTGGAAGTGGATGAGCTGAAGAGCCAGCTCGCCGATTACCAGCAGGCGCTCGACGTGCAGCAGACTCGCGCCATTCAGTACAATCAGGCGCTACAGGCGCTGGAACGCGCGCGCGCGCTGTGTCACCTGCCGGATCTAACCGCCGACAGCGCCGACGAATGGCTGGAAACGTTCCAGGCGAAAGAGCTGGAAGCGACGGAAAAAATGCTGTCGCTGGAACAGAAAATGAGCGTGGCACAAACCGCGCACAGCCAGTTTGAACAAGCGTATCAGCTGGTTGCGGCGATCAACGGGCCGCTGGCGCGTAATGAAGCCTGGGATGTGGCGCGTGAATTACTACGCGACGGCGTCAACCAGCGTCATCTGGCGGAGCAGGCGCATGGGCTGCGTAGCCGTCTCAACGAGCTGGAACAGCGTCTGCGTGAACAACAAGACGCCGAGCGCCAGCTGGCCGAATTCTGTAAGCGCCAGGGCAAACGCTACGATATTGACGATTTGGAAACGCTGCATCAGGAGCTGGAAGCGCGCATTGCCTCATTGGCCGACAGCGTCTCTAACGCTCAGGAACAGCGCATGGCTCTGCGTCAGGAGCTTGAGCAGCTGCAGTCGCGTACCCAGACGCTGATGCGCCGAGCGCCGATTTGGCTGGCGGCGCAAAACAGCCTCAACCAACTGTGCGAGCAGTGCGGCGAGCAGTTTGAATCAAGCCAGGACGTCACCGAATACCTGCAGCAACTGCTGGAGCGCGAGCGCGAAGCCATTGTTGAGCGCGATGAAGTCGGCGCCCGCAAGCGCGCCATTGACGAAGAAATTGAGCGTCTCAGCCAACCGGGCGGCTCTGAAGACCCGCGTCTGAACGCGCTAGCGGAGCGCTTTGGCGGCGTGCTGTTGTCGGAAATCTATGACGACGTTAGCCTCGACGATGCGCCGTACTTCTCCGCGCTGTATGGCCCATCGCGCCATGCGATCGTGGTTCCGGATCTGTCACAGGTGGCGGAGCAGCTCGAAGGGCTGGAAGATTGCCCGGAAGACCTGTATCTGATCGAAGGCGATCCGCAGTCCTTCGATGACAGCGTATTCAGCGTCGATGAGCTGGAAAAAGCGGTGGTGGTGAAGATTGCCGACCGCCAGTGGCGCTATTCGCGTTTCCCGACGCTGCCGCTGTTTGGCCGCGCCGCCCGTGAAAACCGCATCGAAACGCTGCACGCCGAGCGTGAAAGTCTCTCCGAGCGTTTTGCTACGCTGTCGTTTGACGTGCAGAAAACGCAGCGCCTGCATCAGGCCTTCAGCCGCTTCATCGGTAGCCATCTGGCGGTTGCCTTCGATGACGATCCGGAAGAAGAGATCCGTAAACTCAATAGCCGCCGCGGCGAACTCGAGCGTGCGCTGAATGCGCATGAAAGTGATAACCAGCAGAACCGCGTCCAGTACGAGCAGGCGAAAGAGGGCGTGTCGGCGCTTAACCGCCTGCTGCCGCGTCTGAATCTGCTGGCCGATGAGACGCTGGCCGATCGCGTAGATGAAATCCAGGAGCGTCTGGACGAAGCGCAGGAAGCGGCGCGCTTTATCCAGCAGCATGGCAATCAGCTGGCGAAACTGGAACCGATCGTCTCGGTACTGCAGAGCGACCCGGAACAGTTCGAACAGCTGAAAGAAGACTATGCCTACTCACAGCAAATGCAGCGCGATGCGCGCCAGCAGGCTTTCGCGTTGGCGGAAGTCGTGCAGCGCCGCGCCCACTTCAGCTACTCTGACTCGGCGGAGATGCTCAGCGGCAACAGCGATCTCAACGAAAAGCTGCGCCAGCGCCTGCAACAAGCAGAATCCGAACGTAGCCGCGCTCGCGAAGCGATGCGTAGCCACGTTGCGCAGTTGAACCAGTACAACCAGGTGCTGGCGTCGCTGAAAAGCTCGTATGACACCAAGAAAGAGCTGCTCAACGATCTGTATAAAGAATTGCAGGATATCGGCGTACGTGCCGATGTCGGCGCGGAAGAGCGTGCGCGTGCGCGTCGTGATGAGCTGCATATGCAGCTGAGCAACAACCGCTCCCGTCGTAATCAACTGGAGAAAGCGTTGACCTTCTGCGAAGCGGAGATGGACAACCTGACCCGCAAACTGCGCAAGCTGGAGCGCGATTACTGCGAAATGCGCGAGCAGGTGGTGAGCGCTAAAGCGGGATGGTGCGCGGTGATGCGTCTGGTGAAAGACAACGGCGTGGAACGTCGTCTGCACCGCCGCGAGCTGGCCTATCTCTCCGCCGACGAACTGCGTTCGATGTCGGATAAGGCGCTGGGCGCGCTGCGTCTGGCGGTCGCCGATAACGAACACCTGCGCGACGTCCTGCGTATTTCGGAAGATCCGAAACGTCCGGAGCGCAAAATTCAGTTCTTCGTTGCGGTTTATCAGCATCTGCGCGAGCGAATCCGCCAGGATATTATTCGCACTGACGATCCGGTAGAAGCGATCGAGCAGATGGAAATCGAGCTCAGCCGTCTGACCGAAGAGCTGACCAACCGCGAACAGAAGCTGGCAATTAGCTCCCGCAGCGTGGCGAATATCATTCGCAAGACCATCCAGCGTGAACAGAACCGTATTCGCATGCTCAACCAGGGGCTGCAGAGCGTATCGTTCGGCCAGGTCAACAGCGTGCGTCTGAACGTCAACGTGCGCGAGACCCACTCGACGCTGCTGGATGTCCTGTCTGAACAGCATGAGCAACATCAGGATCTGTTTAACAGCAATCGCCTGACCTTCTCGGAAGCGCTGGCCAAACTGTATCAGCGCCTGAATCCGCAGATTGACATGGGGCAACGTACGCCGCAAACCATCGGTGAGGAACTGCTCGACTACCGCAACTATCTGGAGATGGAAGTGGAAGTTAACCGTGGTTCAGACGGCTGGCTGCGTGCGGAGTCCGGCGCGCTGTCGACCGGTGAAGCGATCGGTACCGGGATGTCGATTCTGGTGATGGTGGTGCAGAGCTGGGAAGATGAATCCCGTCGCCTGCGCGGCAAGGATATCTCGCCTTGCCGTCTGCTGTTCCTCGATGAAGCTGCGCGTCTGGATGCTCGCTCTATCGCCACGCTGTTCGAACTGTGCGAACGTCTGGAGATGCAGCTGATTATCGCGGCTCCGGAAAATATCAGCCCGGAAAAAGGCACCACCTATAAACTGGTGCGTAAAGTGTTCAATAATCACGAACATGTACACGTTGTCGGGCTGCGCGGTTTTGCCGCGCCGGTACCGGAAGCGCTGCCTGGAACCGCTGACGCCTCCTGAAAGGGCGTCGATTAATAGGAAAAAGGGTGACAATTTGTCGCCCTTTTTGTTTTTCTGTACAGTATTCTTACAACATGTGATCTTTAAACTTCTTTACATTTGGCAAGGCAAAAGCGTTTTCGCCTTTATATACTGAGAGAAAGCCCCATTTGGCGGGCGGCAATGTGTCAACAGGGGGCAAGGGATGTTGCTAAAAAAACGGTATGGTCGTCAATTGTCAGTGCTCAGCTTGAGCCTGGCTTTTGCATTTGCTCCGCTGTTCAATGTCCAGGCCGCAGAGCCTGAAGTCATACCCACAGATAGCTCTGCGACGGTGGGCGATCTTTCTTCGGCATTAGTACAAAACGACGGTCAATCCGCTGCGGTCGCGCAAATGGCCGGCGAGCAGCCGCTGGCGGCGGATGCGGTGGCGAAAAGCCGCACTGAAATCGAGCCCTTACTGCCGTCGGGTTATCATCCGGTTTATATCAACCCGCTGGTTGCGCTATACGCTGCCCGCGACATGAAACCCATGTGGGAGAACCGCGAAGCGGTACAGGCCTTCCAGCAGCAGCTGGCAGAGGTCGCTATCGCCGGTTTCCAGCCGCAGTTCACCACCTGGGTGAGCCTGCTGACGGATCCGTCCGTCAGCGGCATGGCTCGCGATGTCGTGCTTTCCGACGCCATGATGGGATATCTGCATTTTATTAGCGGTATTCCGATGCAGGGGAACCGTTGGCTGTATGGCTCAACGCCGTACAAAATGGCGACGCCGCCGCTGTCGGTGATTAACCAGTGGCAGCTGGCGCTGGATAACGGTTCGCTACCGCAGTTTATTGCCGGACTGGCGCCACAACATTCACAATATGAAGCAATGCATCAGGCGCTGCTGACGCTGGTGGCGGATAACCGTCCGTGGCCACAACTGACCAGCAACGCCTCGCTTCGTCCGGGAGAGTGGAGTAACGATATCGGCGCGCTGCGTGAAATCCTGCAGCGTACCGGCATGCTGGATGATTCGGCGAAAATCGCTCTACCGGGCGATGTGGTTAGCCCATCGGCGAAACCGAAGTCGAAAGCAAAACCTGCCGCGCGTGGCGTTTACGATCGTCAACTGGTAGAAGGCGTTAAGCGCTTTCAGGCCTGGCAAGGGCTGGGCGCTGATGGCGTCATCGGCCAGTCCACCCGCGACTGGCTGAACGTCTCTTCGGCGCAGCGTGCCGGGGTGCTGGCGCTGAATATCCAGCGTCTGCGTTTGCTACCGAGCAAATTGTCCACCGGCATCATGGTCAATATTCCAGCGTTCTCGCTGGTCTACTATCAGGACGGCAGTCAGGTGCTGGCATCGAGGGTCATTGTCGGTCGTCCGGATCGTAAAACGCCGATGATGAGCAGCGCGTTGAACAACGTGGTGGTCAACCCGCCGTGGAACGTCCCGCCGACGCTGGCGCGCAAAGATATTCTGCCGAAGGTGCGTAACAATCCGGGCTATCTGGAGCAGCATGGCTATACGTTGATGCGCGGCTGGAACAGCAAAGAAGCTATCGATCCGTATGGTGTCGATTGGTCTACCATCACCGAGAAGAATCTACCGTTCCGTTTTCAGCAGGCGCCGGGCGCACGCAACTCGCTGGGGCGGTATAAGTTCAATATGCCAAGCTCGGATGCTATTTATCTCCACGATACGCCGAACCACAATCTGTTCCAGAAAGATGTTCGCGCGTTGAGCTCGGGCTGCGTTCGCGTCAATAAAGCCTCTGAGCTGGCGAATATGCTATTGCAGGATGCGGGCTGGAATGATTCACGTATTTCCGACGCGCTGAAGCAGGGGGATACGCGCTACGTCAATATTCGGCAAAATATTCCGGTTAATTTATATTATTTAACCGCCTTTGTTGGTGCTGATGGACGTACACAATATCGAACAGATATTTACAATTACGATCTCACCGCGCGATCCAGCGCACAAATTCTGCCAAAAGCGGAACAATTAATCAGGTAAATGAAGTAGTTCTGCGAAAAATGTTGTCCTAGCACTGAACGAAATCGGGCCCTGGTCGTCTACAAGGCCCGTATTTCCTGGGGTGAGGCTGCCTTGACGTTGGCAATAATGCCCGGTAAGGTGCCTTTCGTGCGCCAGAAGTGCATATACATATAATCCGCAAAAATGTGTTGCGGCGGTCAATACGACCCAGCCAAGGACATTTTAGCGGAAAAGTATATTACGATTCATTTACCTGTAGACCTGATTATCATGGACAAATTTGACGCTAATCGCCGCAGATTGCTGGCGTTGGGTGGCGCTGCCCTCGGTGCTGCCGCCATTCTCCCTGCGCCGGCATTTGCCACCCTCTCGACCCCCCGACCGCGTATTTTGACGCTGAATAACCTGCACACCGGTGAATCACTCAAGGCGGAGTTTTTCGATGGTAGAGGCTATATTCAGGATGAATTAGCAAGACTTAACCACTTTTTCCGTGATTTCCGCGCGAACAAAATTAAGTCTATTGACCCAGGATTGTTCGATCAGCTTTACCGCCTGCAGGGACTACTCGGCACCAACAAGCCTGTCCAGCTCATCTCCGGTTATCGCTCCGTCGATACCAACGATGAACTTCGCGCACGAAGCCGTGGTGTAGCGAAACACAGCTATCACACCAAAGGCCAGGCGATGGATTTCCACATTGAAGGCGTTGCCTTAAGCAATATTCGCAAAGCGGCGTTATCTATGCGCTCAGGTGGTGTAGGATACTACCCACGTAGCAACTTTGTGCATATTGATACCGGTCCGGTACGGCACTGGTAACGAAAGGAGCATCATGAACTATCGTATTATTCCGGTCACGGCGTTCGCCCAGAACTGTTCTTTAATCTGGTGTGAACAAACCCGGCTTGCCGCGCTGGTCGATCCTGGCGGCGATGCCGAGCGCATCAAGGAAGAAGTGGCGGCGGCAGGCGTCAGCCTGATGCAGATCCTGTTGACGCATGGTCACCTGGATCACGTCGGCGCCGCAGCCGAGCTGGCGCAACATTACGGTGTGCCAATTATTGGACCGGAAAAAGAAGATGAGTTCTGGCTGGAAGGATTGCCGGCGCAAAGCCGTATGTTCGGGCTGGATGAGTGTCAGCCGTTGCAGCCGGACCGCTGGCTAAATGAAGGCGATGTGGTGACCGTCGGCAATATCGCTTTGCAGGTATTGCACTGTCCAGGTCATACGCCGGGGCACGTGGTTTTCTTTGACGATGCCTCTCGTCTGCTGATTTCCGGCGATGTGATTTTCAAAGGCGGAGTAGGGCGCAGCGACTTCCCGCGCGGCGACCATGGCCAGCTGATTGATGCGATTAAACGTAAGCTGTTGCCATTGGGCGACGACGTGACGTTTATCCCCGGCCATGGCCCCTTGTCGACGCTGGGATATGAGCGACTTCACAATCCGTTCCTGCAGGATGAAATGCCGGTCTGGTAATGCCTGACCTCAAAGAAATAAAAAAGGCCGCGTCTGCGGCCTTTTTCTTATGCGTCACGGCTGAAAATTACAGCACCGCGACAATGGCTTCGCACAGCGGCGACATGTTATCAGGCGTCATGCCGGCAACGTTGATACGCCCGGATGCGACCGCATAAATAGCGAACTCTTCACGCAGACGAAGTACTTGCTCTTTGGTCAGGCCGCTAAATGAGAACATCCCATTCTGTTTGGTGATGAAGGTAAAGTCGCGGCTGGCGCCTTTTTCCTGCAGGGTATTCACAAACAGTAAGCGCATGCGCTGAATACGCTGGCGCATATCGGTGAGCTCTTGTTCCCAGATGGCGCGCAGCGCGTCGTTGCTGAGAATCGTCGCCACCACGGAGGCGCCGTGCGCCGGCGGGTTAGAGTAGTTGGCGCGGATCACCGCTTTCATCTGGCTGAATGCGCGATCGACGGTGTCTTGATCGGCGGCAACCAGCGTACAGGCGCCAACGCGCTCGTTATACAGGCCGAAGTTTTTCGAGTAAGAACTGGCGACCAGCAACTCTTTATGCAGCGCGGCAAAGGCGCGCAGGCCTTCAGCGTCTTCTTCCAGACCGCGGGCGAAGCCCTGGTAGGCGAAGTCAAACAGCGGCAGCCAGCCTTTTTCAGCAGACATTTGCGCCAGCTGTTGCCACTGTTCCAGCGTCGGATCGATGCCGGTTGGGTTGTGGCAGCAGCCGTGGAACAGTACGACATCACCTGCTTGCGCCTCGTTCAGGCTGGCCAGCAAGCCGTCGAAATCAAGCTGGTGGTTGGCGGCATCATAATAAGCATATTCGCGCACTTCCAGCCCGGCGGCGCCGAAAACGCTTTTATGGTTTGGCCAGCTTGGATTGCTTACCCATACCCGTTTAACGTCGGTGTTTTTGGCAAGGAAATCAGCCGCAACGCGCAGGCCGCCGGTACCGCCTGGGGTCTGGGCGGTGCGGGCGCGCTTATCGTTGATAATTGCGCTTCCTTTACCGAACAGCAGCTCCTGAGTGCAGCGACCAAACTCCGGAATACCATCAATACCGAGGTAGTTTTTGGTGGTTTCATTTTCCAGCAGATATTGCTCGGCTTTTTTTACGCTGGTCAGAACAGGCGTTTTACCTGTCTCATCTTTGTAAACACCAATTCCGAGGTTAATTTTGCCTGGGCGGTCATCGGCACGAAACAGATCGGCCAGGCCCAGAATAGGGTCGGCAGGGGCGGCTGTAATGTTCTCAAACATGACGAGGTTCCATTGTGATTACTGAGGGAAATCCGCTATCAGGGTAACGGTAGATTTACAAATTGCCAACCGTTTGCGACAAAAAGCGAGAAGGTTTTTGCAAGTTACGATCTTCGTCTTAGTAACGCAGAAAAGCAGGACCGAAGTCCTGCTTTTTAGGCATATCACGAAGGGGTGTACTACAGATTAGAACTGGTAAACGATACCAACCGCAGCCTGGTCGTCGGTGGCTACGCCAGCTGCGCGAGTGTAGGCATTATCATCCAGTTGGTTGAACTTGTACGCCGCGTACACGTTCATGTTTTTGTTGAAGTAGTACCAGGTACCCAGTTCTACGTATTTAACCAGGTCCGCATCGCCGCCGCCGAAGCCACCGCGAGCCTGCAGGTTTTTACCTTTAGTCTGCACGTAGCCCAGGGACGGACGCAGACCGAAATCGAACTGGTACTGAACTACGGCTTCGAAGTTCTGAGTTTTGCCCGCGAAGTGGTCATCTTCTTCCGGCGTCATGTTGTAAGTCTGGGAGTACATAACTGCGGCATAGATGTTGTTAGCATCGTACTTGGCAGAGGTTGCCCATGCTTCAGCTTTGTCACCGTTGCCGTCACGTTTCTGGTCAACGCTACGGTTGGAGTTAGCGTAACCTGCAGACAGCGCGATACCGTTATCAAACGCGTAGGTTGCCGCGGTGCTGAAACCGTCGCCATTCTGTTTGCGAATGGAGCGGTCGTGATCGTTTTTACCCTGATACTGCAGCGCGAAGCTCAGGCCGTCCACCAGACCGAAGAAGTCTGAGTTACGGTAGGTGGCCACGCCGTTGGTACGTCCGGTCATGAAGTTATCGGTGTAGTTCCAGCCGTCGCCGCCCCACTCAACCAGCATATCGGTTGCGGATTCAACATCGTAGATGGCGCCGTAGTTACGGCCGTAATCGAATGAACCATATTCACCCGCTTTCAGACCGGCGAAAGCCAGACGGGTTTTGGTGGTCTGGGAACCTTCAACGTTGGACGCATCCATGTTGTATTCCCACTGGCCGTAACCGATCAACTGGTCGTTGATCTGGGTTTCGCCTTTCAGGCCGATACGGGCATAGGTGGTGTCGTCGCTGCTGGTGTCACCATTGGTGGTCCAGACATGTTCGCCAACCATTTTTCCGTAGAAATCCAGTTTGTTACCATTTTTGTTATAGATTTCCGCAGCGTTGGCCGCACCGGCTACCAGCAGGGCAGGGATCACCACTGCCAGAATATTGCGCTTCATCATTATTTATTACCCTCATTAATATTTTTTATATGACACTTGCCACCGCCAGCAATAATTTCCGTCAATGAAAATTTACAGAACTATTGAAGATAGTTTGGTGTCTGAAGGCATCTTTCCATCGGTAGTGCCGTTTCGCTAGCCGGAAAATGCTACCAATATCGTAAATTGGTTACTAGAAGAAAAAACATGTAACCAAATGTGTATTTTTTGGAACTTTGTGAACTCAATCAAAATTCCGTTCCACTTTGCGAAGATTGTCACCTTCTCATATATATCTATATGAATTAGTTATGAATATTTTCGCTAAAGACAGATTTGATTATTTTTTAGCTCAATTCGGTCCCTTTTTTGCTCAGACGCTATTTTTGCATAACGTGCGCAGAATGATTAAAAAATAATCAAATCAATCAGTGTATTCACTTGTGTCTTAACATAAGGTGCGAAATCTACGTACGAAGGGTAAGGAAATAGTGAGTAACATAATTACGAATTGTGAAGGTTGATGTTTAAGTTTGTTGAAATTCGTTCACGAAAATTGACATAAAAAAAGGCCGGCTTGCGCCGGCCTTGTCCGTGTTTTAGCGAAACGCGATTAGAATGTGGCGTTACGTGGCGTACGTGGGAAAGGAATCACGTCGCGAACGTTCTGTACGCCGGTTACGTAGGCGATAAGACGCTCGAAGCCCAGTCCGAAGCCAGAATGCGGTACGGTGCCGTAACGACGCAGGTCGCGATACCACCAGTAATCTTCTTTATTCAGACCCATTTCGGCCATACGCGCGTCCAGCACGTCGAGACGCTCTTCACGCTGGGACCCGCCGATGATTTCGCCGATGCCCGGCGCCAGAACGTCCATTGCGGCGACGGTCTTACCGTCTTCGTTAAGGCGCATGTAGAACGCCTTAATGTCTTTCGGATAGTTTTTCACGACCACCGGCGCTTTGAAGTGCTCTTCGGCCAGATAACGCTCATGCTCGGAGGAGAGATCCACGCCCCAATACACCGGGTTCTCAAACTGCTTGCCGCAGTTTTCCAGGATAGTGACGGCGTCGGTGTAATCAACCTGGGCGAAATCAGCAGAGACAAAACGCTGCAGACGGTCGATGGCGTCTTTATCTACGCGCTCGGCGAAGAACTTCATGTCATCCGCACGCTCTTCTAGCACCGCCTTGAAGACGTACTTCAGCATGGCTTCCGCCAGACCGGCAACATCGTTGAGGCTGGCGAAGGCTACCTCTGGCTCCAGCATCCAGAACTCCGCCAGGTGGCGGCTGGTGTTGGAGTTTTCGGCGCGGAAGGTTGGGCCGAAGGTATAGATTTTGGACAATGCGCAGGCATAGGTCTCACCGTTCAACTGACCGGAAACGGTCAGGAACGACTCTTTACCGAAGAAGTCTTTATCGAAGTCGACTTTACCCTGGTCGTTACGCGGCAGGTTTTCCAGATCCAGCGTTGATACGCGGAACATTTCACCGGCGCCTTCGGTATCGGAAGCGGTGATCAGCGGGGTGGATACCCAGAAGAAACCATGTTCGTCGAAGAAACGGTGCAGCGCCTGCGCCAGGGTGTGACGTACGCGCGCTACCGCGCCAATCAGGTTGGTGCGCGGACGCAGGTGCGCCACTTCACGCAGATATTCGATGCTGTGGCGCTTCGCCGCCATCGGGTAGGTGTCCGGATCCTCAACCCAGCCGGTGACTTCCACATTGGAGGCCTGGATTTCAAAGCTCTGTCCCTGACCCTGGGAGGCCACGACTTTACCGGTGACGATAACCGAGCAGCCGGTGGTCAGGCGCAACACTTCCTGATTGTAATTGGGCAGAGAATTATTAATAACGGCCTGTACAGGATCAAAGCAGGAACCGTCATAGACGGCGAGGAAAGAAAAGCCAGCTTTAGAATCTCGGCGGGTACGCACCCATCCGCGCACGGTGACTTCGCTGTCAACGGCAACGCGGCCCTGGAGTACGTCGGCTACAGGCACAACGCTCATAATATTCTCTCTATATAGTCCAATAAAAAAGTCTCTTCCCCTGCAACGGGGGGATATCTATGTTACCTGTCATCTTCCATCAGACAAGCAGAATTCGCATCATAAAGGGATAATTTGATAATAATTAATAAAGAAAAAGGAGCCTGCCAGGCTCCTTGTTGAAATTAACTCGCCTTTTTAATCGGCGGCAGGTCAAACGCCTCGCGCAGGGCGCGGACGAACGCCTTATCGTGGCAGATGGTTTTACCCGGGCTGTCGGAGAGTTTCGCCACCGGCTTGCCGTTACATTCTACTAGTTTTATCACGATATTTAGCGGTTTAACCTGTGGGATATCGCAGGTCAAACGGGTGCCGATACCGAAGCTGAGCTTCACCCGCGAGGAGAAGTGGCGATACAGATCGACCGCTTTGCCGAGGTCGAGGTTATCGGAGAACACCAGCACTTTACTCATCGGGTCGATACCCAATTTCTGATAATGAGCGATTGCTTTCTCGCCCCACTCCAGCGGATCCCCGGAGTCATGGCGCAGCCCCTGATAGCGGGTGGCGAATTCAGGACCGAAATCACGCAGGAAAGCGTCCATGGTGATGCAGTCGGTCAGGGCAATACCCAGCTGATCCGGATATTCCGCCAGCCAGGCGGCAAGCGCCGCGCGTTGGCTGCTGGCCAGGTTTGGACTGATCTGCTGGTGGGCCTGGAACCATTCGTGCGCCTGGGTACCCATCGGGGTTAAATTCAATCGGCGGGCCAGATCGTAGTTGCTGGTGCCGACAAACCACGGCTCCTGCTGCAAGCGCTGCACGATAGCCTGCTGTACTTCGCGGGAGAAGCGGCGGCGGGTGCCGAAATCCATCAGGCGGAATGCCGACATATCGATGTCGGCGGTCATGTCGGCGAAGTCGGCAAGCTTATGTTCGAGCGTCTCCAGCGCCAGGCCGACGCTGATTTCCGGCGAACGGTAGTGGTGCACCAGTTCGCTGATGACCGCCAGCAGCGGCACTTCCCACATGATCACTTCGCGCCACGGCCCGGCGAGGCGAATATTCAGCTTACCATGATCGTTGATGACGGTGACCTGGCTTGGGTCGTAACGGAAGTCGCGCAGCCAGGCGAGATAGTCCTGCGAGAAGAACGGCAGGGTGGACAGCCAGCGATACTCATCGTCCTGCAGCTTCAGGTCGCGCATGGTTTCAACCTGCTCGCGAATCGCGTCGGCATAGATGCCGAGCAGGTCGTCTCCGCGGCAGCGGAACTCTGCCGCCACCTCCACATCATAGTAGCGGTGGAAGACGGCCTGCTGCATATGCAGCTTATAGGCATCCGTATCAAGCAGCGAGTGCAGTACAGGAGAAGTGAATTGTGTCATGGTGCGCAGTAGCATCCTCTCACTGGGGCGTTCCATTCAAACCAAAGCAGAAAAAAGGAGGCGGAGTATACCTTTAATACCCGGTGCTGTCCTGCTGCGATGGCTCGACGGTAACGCTGACGGTCATTTGCGAGGCCTAGTTTAATATATTGAACACGGATCACACCACAAGCTTTGCGCCGGGTCGAGCGCATTTCGTGCCTCATGTGTTATCAATATGTAGCGATTTTCGTGTTGAACGTTGAAAAGATGAAGATTCTGCATAGCGCGATCTGCGCAACAGGAATAGACTGGAGCCGATACTTTACAGACACGCTAAAGGTTTTTTATGACACAACAGCCCCAAGCCAAATACCGCCACGACTACCGTGCGCCGGATTATCTGATTAGCGATATTGATTTGACCTTTGACCTGGATGCCGCGAAAACCGTTGTCACGGCCGAGAGTAAGGTTTCCCGTCACGCGGCTGCGTCTGATGTGCCATTGCGTCTGGATGGCGAAGACCTGACCCTGATTTCACTGCAGGTGAACGGCCAGCCGTGGAACGACTATAAAGAAGAAAATAATCAGCTGGTGATTGGCGGTTTGCCGGACAGCTTCAGCCTGACTATCGTCAACGAAATTAGCCCGGCGGCGAACACCGCGCTGGAAGGCCTGTATCAGTCAGGCGAAGCGCTATGTACCCAGTGCGAAGCAGAAGGTTTCCGTCACATTACCTGGTACCTCGACCGCCCGGATGTGCTGGCGCGCTTCACCACCAAAATCATTGCCGATAAAGCGAAATATCCGTTCCTGCTCTCCAACGGCAACCGCGTCGCGCAGGGCGAGCTGGACAATGGCCGTCACTGGATCCAGTGGCAGGATCCATTCCCAAAACCCTGTTACCTGTTCGCGCTGGTGGCCGGCGATTTCGACGTGCTGCGTGACACCTTCACCACCCGCTCCGGGCGTGAAGTCGCCCTTGAACTGTACGTTGACCGCGGCAACCTCGACCGCGCGCCGTGGGCGATGACCTCGCTGAAGAATTCAATGAAGTGGGACGAAACCCGTTTCGGTCTCGAATATGACCTCGACATCTATATGATCGTCGCCGTCGACTTCTTCAATATGGGGGCGATGGAGAACAAAGGCCTCAACGTCTTTAACTCTAAATACGTGCTGGCCCGTACCGATACCGCGACCGATAAAGATTACCTCGATATTGAGCGCGTCATTGGTCACGAATATTTCCATAACTGGACCGGCAACCGCGTGACCTGTCGCGACTGGTTCCAGCTCAGCCTGAAAGAAGGGCTGACCGTATTCCGCGATCAGGAGTTCAGTTCCGACCTCGGCTCGCGCGCGGTGAACCGCATCAACAACGTTCGTACCATGCGTGGGCTGCAGTTTGCTGAAGACGCCAGCCCGATGGCGCACCCGATCCGTCCGGATATGGTTATTGAGATGAACAACTTCTACACCCTGACGGTTTACGAAAAGGGCGCGGAAGTGATCCGTATGCTGCACACCCTGCTCGGCGAAGCCAATTTCCAGAAAGGGATGCAATTGTACTTTGAGCGCCACGACGGCAGCGCCGCCACCTGCGATGATTTCGTGCAGGCGATGGAAGATGCTTCGAACGTCGATCTGTCGCATTTCCGTCGCTGGTACAGCCAGTCCGGTACGCCGGTCGTTACCGTGCATGACGACTATAACCCGGAAACCGAGCAGTACACCCTGACTATCAGCCAGCGTACGCCGCCGACCGCGGAACAGGCCGACAAGCAGCCACTGCACATCCCGTTCAGTATCGAGCTGTACGATAACGAAGGCAAAGCGATCCCGCTGCAGAAGGGCGGCCATCCGGTGCACCACGTGTTGAATGTCACCCAGGCGGAACAGACGTTCGTCTTTGATAACGTTTACTTCCAGCCGGTACCGGCGCTGCTGTGTGAATTCTCCGCGCCGGTCAAACTTGAATATAAGTGGAGCGACCAGCAGCTGACGTTCCTGATGCGCCACGCGCGTAACGATTTCTCGCGTTGGGATGCCGCGCAGAGCCTGCTGGCGACCTACATCAAGCTCAACGTTAACCGTCATCAGCAGGGGCAGCCGCTGTCGCTGCCGATCCACGTCGCTGACGCTTTCCGCGCGATCCTGCTCGACGAGAAGATCGATCCGGCGCTGGCCGCGGAAATTTTAACGCTGCCGTCGGCCAACGAAATCGCCGAACTGTTCACCATCATCGATCCGATTGCCATCGCGGCGGTGCGCGAAGCGCTGACCCGTACGCTGGCGAAAGAGCTGGCCGATGAGCTGCTGGTGGTTTACAACGCCAACAAGCTCGACAGCTATCGCGTAGACCATGCCGATATCGGTAAACGTTCCCTGCGCAATACCTGCCTGCGCTATCTGGCTTTTGGCGATGTTGAACTGGCAGATAAGCTGGTGCAAGCCCAGTATCACCATGCTGACAACATGACCGACGCGTTGGCTGCGCTGTCGTCGGCGGTGGCGGCGGAGTTGCCGTGCCGTGATGCATTGATGCAGGAGTATGACGATAAGTGGCACCAGGACGGCCTGGTGATGGACAAGTGGTTCATCCTGCAGTCCACCAGCCCGGCGGCCAATGTGGTTGAGACGGTACGCGGCTTGCTCAAGCACCGTTCATTCACGATGAGCAACCCGAACCGCGTACGTTCGCTGATCGGCGCCTTCGCGAGTAGCAACCCGGCGGCGTTCCACGCCGAAGACGGCAGCGGTTACCAGTTCCTGGTGGAAATGCTGACCGAGCTCAATAGCCGCAACCCGCAGGTGGCGTCGCGTCTGATTGAGCCGCTGATTCGTCTAAAACGCTACGATGAGAAACGTCAGGCCAAGATGCGTGCGGCGCTGGAACAGCTGAAAGGGCTGGAGAATCTCTCCGGCGATCTGTTCGAGAAGATCAGCAAAGCGCTGGCGTAACGGCCGCAAAATCCCCGGTGGCGCTCTCGCTTACCGGGGCTACAGCGCTGTGCGATTTGGTAGCCCGGCCGAGCGAAGCGCGGGCCGGGAACGTCAGTTAGCCATGACTAAACAAACGCGGCGCACGCTCGTTGTCGCCGCGCTTCATCACCCGATCGAGTACCTGCGCTTCCAGTTCCGCCAGCTTCGCCGAGCCGAACCGCCGCGGACGTGGAATATCCACGTTCAAATCGAGGCCAATTTTCTTTTCTTCTATTAACAGCACCCGGTCGGCCATCGCCACCGCTTCACTCACATCATGAGTTACCAGCAACACGGTAAAGCCGTGTTCTTGCCAGAGCGAGACAATCAATTCCTGCATTTCCAGACGGGTGAGGGCGTCAAGCGCTCCCAGCGGTTCATCCAGCAGCAGCAGACGCGGGCGATGGATCAGCGCGCGGGCCAGCGCAACACGCTGTTTTTGCCCGCCGGAGAGGGCCGCCGGCCACTCATCGGCTCTCTCTTCCAGCCCGACGCTGGCCAGCGCCTGGCGGGCGGCATCGCGCCACTGGCCCTTCAGCCCAAGTCCAACGTTGTCGATAACCGTCTTCCACGGCAGCAACCGCGCGTCCTGGAACATCATACGCGTATCATCCTGAATCTGCGCAAGCGGCGTCGCGCCTGCCAGTAGTTCGCCGCCGTTGGGTTTTTCCAGCCCGGCCAGCAGGCGCAACAGGGTGCTTTTACCGCCGCCGCTGCGACCGACCACCGCGACAAATTGCCCGGTAGGAATACGTAAATCCAGCTCATTGAGAATGACATTGTCGCCGTAGCGTTTGCTGACCCCATTGAGTAACAGCGGGATCCCGGGATTAAGACGAGCAGTATTCATGCGTTAGCCTCCTGAAGACGGTACGCCGGGTTCCAGCGTAGCCAGACGCGTTCCAGCAGTTGCGCGCTAAAATCGGCGAGCTTGCCGAGAATGGCGTAAAGAATTATGGCGACCACCACCACGTCAGTTTGCAGAAACTCGCGGGCGTTCATAGCCAGATAGCCGATTCCGGCATTCGCGGAGATGGTCTCAGCGACGATAAGCGTCAGCCACATCAATCCGAGGGCGAAGCGAATGCCGACCATAATCGAGGGCAAGGCGCCGGGAAGGATCACGTGGCGAAAGAGGGCAAATCCTGATAAGCCATAGCTACGCGCCATTTCCACCAGACCGCGATCGATATTGCGGATGCCGTGCCAGGTATTGATGTAAATCGGAAACATCGTCCCCAGCGCGACAAGAAATATTTTGGCGCTTTCGTCAATACCAAACCACAAAATCACCAATGGGATTAGCGCCAGATGCGGTACATTGCGCAGCATCTGGATGGACGTATCCAGCAGGCGTTCGCCCCAACGCGAGAGCCCGCTAATGAGCCCGAGCGTCAGGCCGATGGAGCCGCCAATGGCGAAGCCAAGTAAGGCGCGCCAGGAACTGATCGCCAGGTGTTGCCACAGTTCGCCGCTGGCCGAGAGCGTCCAGAAGGCTTTCAATACCCCCTCCGGAGAGGGGAGAATACGGGTTGAGAGCCAGCCTACCGATGACGCCAATTGCCAGATCAGCACGGTGCCCACCGGTAAAAACCAGGGGGCGAGGCGTAACAGAAGTTTCTGCGAAGAAGCTGCCATAGTTCGCTCCCTAACTTTGCGCCGCTTTACGCGGGATAAATTCATTCGCTACCGCTTCGCCCTGCAGACGCAGGTTTTGCGGCTGAGGGATCGTCGGGACGTTGACATCAAGCAGTGGGAACAGCAGTTCGCCGACTCGCCAGGCTTCCTCAAGGTGCGGGTAGCCGGAGAAGATAAAACTGTCGATGCCAAGTTCAGCGTATTCATTAATACGTTCAGCGACGGTTGCCGCATCGCCAACCAGCGCGGTACCCGCGCCGCCGCGCGCCAGCCCGACCCCGGCCCACAGGTTCGGGCTGATTTCCAGCTTGTCGCGACGGCCGTTGTGCAGCGCCGCCATGCGATGTTGGCCAACAGAATCGGTTTGCGCGAAGGCGGCCTGCGCGCGGGCGATGGTCTCGTCATCCAGATGGGAGATTAAGCTCTCCGCCGCTTGCCATGCCTCTTCATTGGTTTCGCGGACGATGACGTGTAAACGAATACCAAAGCGGACGCTGCGGCCGAGGCGCGCGGCTTTCTCACGCACCTGGGCGATTTTTTCCGCCACCTGCGCCGGCGGTTCGCCCCAGGTCAGGTAGAGGTCGACCTGTTCGGCGGCCAGATCCTGCGCAACGTCCGAGGAGCCGCCAAAGTAGAGCGGCGGTCGCGGTTGCTGCTGCGGTGGGAAGAGCAGTTTCGCGCCGCGCACGTGCTGGTGCTTGCCGTGGAAAGTCACGGTTTCACCTTCCATCAGTTTGCGCCAGATATGGGTGAACTCGGCGGAGGCTTCGTAGCGTTCGGTGTGGTCGAGGAATACCCCATCGCCAGCTAATTCATTCGGATCGCTGCCGGTGACCAGATTGAACAATGCCCGGCCATTAGAGAGCCGGTCAAGGGTAGCCGCCTGGCGCGCGGCGACGGTGGGGGATACCACGCTTGGGCGCAGCGCGACAAGAAACTTCAGCCGCTGGGTGACGGGGATCATTGAAGCGGCAACCAGCCAGGCATCTTCGCACGAGCGCCCGGTGGGAATCAGTACGCCGGTGAAGCCGAGGCGGTCGGCGGCCTGGGCGATTTGCTGCAGATAGCTGTAGTCTACCGGGCGCGCGCCTTCGTCGGTGCCCAGATAGCGGCCGTCACCGTGGGTGGGTAAGAACCAGAACATATTCAGACTCATGATTTCGCTCCTTGTGCGGGGGCAGGCTGCCAGATACGGTTTTGAATAGTGATTTTTTTCGGTACCAGCTTGTTCTCATAGAACAGATCGGCGGTTTGCTGTTGGCGAGCGGCCGTTTCAGCGCTTACCGGCGATATCGCAGTTGGCGGACGATGGTCGAGATAGCTGGCAATCACCGCTTCGGGTAGCCCCATCGTTTTAGCCAACAGGGCAATACTTTGCTGGCGATGGCTGATGGTCAGGGCATCCGCCTGGCTAAAGGTCGCCAGCACCCCTTCGATAAAGGCGCCGTTCTTTTCGGCATAAGGACGGGCGGCAAGATAGAACGAACCGGTTTGCTTCAGGTCGCTACCATCTTTCAGTACCCGTACCCCGCCTTGCAGCAGCGCCGCAGAGTAATAGGGATCCCAGATAGCCCAGGCATCGACATTACCCTGCTGAAAAGCGGCGCGGGCATCGGCGGGGGCAAGATACACCGGCTGGATATCGCTGAATTTCAGCCCTGCCTGCTGTAGAGCGCGCAGCAGCAGATTGTGCGAACTGGAGCCTTTCTGGAACGCCACCTTACGGCCTTTCAGTTCAGCCACGCTGTTGATTGGGCTGTTATCGGCGACCAGAATCACTTCCGCTTTCGGTTTCGCGGGTTCAGCGCCGATATAGACCAGATCGGCGCCGGCAGCCTGAGCGAAAATCGGTGGAATATCGCCGGTGCTGCCGATATCAATACTGCCGACGTTCAGCGCTTCCAGCATTTGCGGCCCGGCGGGAAACTCAACCCACGAAATCTTAGTTTGCGGATAGCGCTGCTCCAGCAGCTGATGGCTTTTCGCCAGCACCATACTGACGCTGCCTTTCTGGTAGCCGATGCGTAGGGCTTCCGGCGCCTGCGGGGCCGCATGCGTAATAAAGGAAAGCGCGAGTAGCCCGCCGAGGGTCAGGGCACGCAGAGGATTAAGCATGCTCAACCCCCTGTAACGTCTTTAGCCCCGGGATGCGGCTGTTGCGGCGATTCAGCGCCTGCCAGAAGGTCTCCAGCGCCTGGTCGAGACGGTTTTGCAGATTCGGTGTGAACTGCGGTTTATGTTGATAATCGGTGACCTGGCTGTCATCGGCGAATACGCCATGGAGGATCTCCTGCGCTTTGAGAGCATTAAGCACCGGCTTCAGGGCGTAATCGACCGCCAGCATATGGGCGATGGTGCCGCCTGTCGCCAGCGGCAGGACAATTTTGCCTTCCAGAGCGCGTTCGGGGAGCAAATCCAGTAGCGTCTTCAGCGCGCCGGAAAAAGAGGCTTTATAGACGGGAGTGGCGATAATCAGGCCATCAGCGCCGGCCAGTTGTTCATTTAAGGTATGTAGCGCGGGGTTATCGAAGCGGGCGTAAAGCAGATCTTCGGGATCAAAATTCTGTAAATGCCAGTGATAGACTTCGATGTCGGCCGCGGTAAGTTTCTCTCTGGTGTACTCCAGCAATGCGCTTGAGCGAGAAGGGTAGCGGGGGCTGCCCGCGAGTGTAATAACGCGCATACTCTCTCCTTATAACCAAATGTTTGCATTTATCTATAATTGATAACATTTTGTGGCAGTGTGACAGAGGGCGTTTATTTCCCTAAATGATTTTTCCGGGGTTAAATTGCCAAAATGCGCATAACAGGCCGCAGAGAAGTAAACGTTTGCGTTGGACGCGTGATTTTTTGTCGCAGGTCAATTCCCTTTCGGGCGCGGATCGAACATAATACGCCCCCGGTTTGCACACCGGGAATCCAGGAGAGTTCATGTACTATCCCTTCGTTCGTAAAGCTCTTTTTCAGCTCGATCCTGAGCGCGCTCATGAAGTAACCTTCCAACAATTACGCCGCGTCACCGGCACGCCGCTGGAAATGCTGGTTCGACAAAAAGTACCGTCGAAACCCGTTACCTGCATGGGGCTGACTTTCAAGAATCCGCTGGGGCTGGCGGCCGGGCTTGATAAAAACGGCGAGTGCATTGATGCGCTCGGTGCGATGGGCTTCGGCTCAATCGAAATTGGTACCGTGACTCCGCGTCCGCAGCCGGGCAATGACAAGCCGAGGATCTTCCGTCTCGTCGATGCCGAAGGTTTGATCAACCGCATGGGCTTTAATAACCACGGCGTTGATAACCTGGTCGAGAATGTGAAAAAAGCGCATTTTGACGGCGTGCTGGGGATTAATATCGGTAAAAATAAAGATACCCCGGTTGAACAGGGTAAAGATGATTATCTGATTTGTATGGAAAAAGTCTATCCATACGCTGGATATATCGCCATTAATATCTCCTCGCCGAATACCCCAGGGTTACGTACTCTGCAATATGGTGAAGCGCTGGATGATTTACTCAGCGGTATTAAAAATAAGCAGCTCGAACTTCAACAGAAACATCAAAAATATGTTCCTGTGGCGGTGAAGATCGCCCCGGATCTTTCTGTCGAAGAATTGATCCAGGTAGCCGACAGCTTAGTCCGCCATAATATTGATGGCGTCATTGCTACCAATACCACCCTCGATCGTTCACTGGTCCAGGGGATGAAGCATTGTGATGAAACCGGTGGGTTGAGTGGTCGTCCATTACAATTAAAAAGCACCGAGATTATTCGTATGCTGGCCACGGAATTAAATGGTCGTTTGCCCATTATCGGAGTTGGCGGTATTGACTCGGTGATTGCCGCTCGTGAAAAGCTGGCTGCTGGCGCCACACTGGTGCAGATTTATTCCGGGTTTATTTTTAAAGGGCCACCGCTGATTAAAGAAATTGTTACACACATCTAATCTTTTCCCCTTCTGAATCTTCCCCAGGGCTTTATTTCCGGCCCTGGTTGTTTTATATTCCTTCATTGTTGCTTATTTAGACATTTTAGTCTTTTCTTAATTTTAGAAATTATTCTGTAGCAGGATGCCATTGCTTTGCAGAAGGAAGTGGAAGAGGACGGGGGTAGAAATGCGGATTAAACCTGACGATAACTGGCGTTGGTATTACGACGAAGAGCATGACCGCATGATGCTCGATCTGGCCAATGGTATGTTATTTCGCTCACGTTTCGCCCGGCGCATGTTAACGCCTGACGCTTTCGCACCGTCGGGATTTTGCGTCGATGACGCGGCGCTCTATTTTTCTTTTGAAGAAAAATGCCGCGATATTGAATTAAACAAAGAGCAGCGTGCCGAATTAGTATTAAATGCCTTAACCGCGATCCGTTTTCTGAAACCGCAGATGCCGAAGAGCTGGCATTTCACTACTCACCAGCAGAACTGGCAGCCGACCAGCGGCGACGCCGCCAGCGTGTGGATCAGCGATACCGGCGAGCAGGTCAATTTGCTGGTGGTCGAACCGGGTGAAAACGCCACGCTTTGCCTGCTGGCGCAGCCGGGATTGACTCTGGCAGGGCGGGTGATGCAGTTAGGCGATGTGATTAAAATTATGAACGACAGACTGCAGCCGGCACAGAGCGCGGCCAGCTACAGCCTGGGGCAGGCGGTTTAAGGCGCCAGGCGCAGCGCGGTTTTCGGTACGCAGCTGCAGCATAAAATGGTGCCATCGGCGGCGACCGCATTTTTCTTTAACGGACTCACTTCACCCTCTTCCAGGCGGATACGACAACTGCCGCAGATCCCGGCGCGGCAGGAATAAGGGATACGAATGCCCTGTTGTTCCAGTTGCTCCAGCAGCACCTGCTGGTTATTGCCGGTGAACTGTTGCCCTTGCCACTCAATCTCAACCGTCGCGTTTGGCTGCGCATCGGCCGTCAGAGTATCGTCGCTATCGCCAGCGCCATAGACTTTCGCCGGGCCGCGCGTCAGCACTTCCACCTCATCACCCACGCGGATAACGCCGCTGTTGCGGGCGATCAGATTCTGGCCAAAATCGACATCGCCATTATCCTGCGCGGTACGAAAACGCTTTAACGTCTCCAGCGGCTCGCCGGACGGATGTTTTTGCCCACGCTCCGGGCTGACGGTGGTGAAAATGCAGCGGCTGCAGGGTTTGGCGACGTCAAATACCACCTCGCCGATGCGAATGACTTTCCAGCTATCTTCATCCCACGCCGCGGCGCCGGTGACCACCAGATTAGGGCGAAACTGTTCTATGCTTACGCTGGCAGGGCAACGTTGCTGCAGATCGCGAAGCGAGGCTTCATTGGCGAGCAGGTAGGGATAACCATCGGCGAAGGAGAGCGGCACCGCGTCGTGGCGTTTTACTCGCCGGGTTAGCTGCGGCCCGAGCCAGCGCAGTTGGACGTCGCGGTTGAAGAAGCCGCTGAGCCACTGGTTGATGGCGGCTGGCGCGATTAAGGCGGTGAAATGGTTGCCCCACACCTCCGTCGGCTCGCCCTGGGGAGCGAAATCATCAAAGCGCACCAGCGCGCTGCTGCCATCCGGCGCGGTCAAGTGCAGGCCGTCATGAAGCGGCGAAGGCAGGAATTTCACCATCTGCGGAAACTGGCGTGCGGTAATAAACGTACCGTCGGTTTCGGTCAGCATAAAGATGCGGTCGAAGGCCATGCCGCTAATATCGGCAAAGGCATGGGTGACGCCAATTCCGCGCATGGATTTGACGGGATGAATAAAAAGTTTCGATAGCGTTACCATACGCTGCCCCTGGGTTCAAAAATAAGCCTTTAACTTTATGACATAGGGCACATATTGGCTATAATGCGCACCAATTTTCTTTAAGTAAAAGTGACGATATGAAATCTCTGTTTGCCAGCACGGCTCGTGGTCTTGAAGAGCTGTTAAAAACTGAACTGGAAGGACTTGGCGCCACGGCGTGCCAGGTCGTCCAGGGCGGGGTTCATTTTCAGGGAGATACGCGCCTGCTGTATCAAAGCCTGATGTGGAGCCGGCTGGCCTCGCGCATCATGCTGCCGCTGGGCGAGTGCAGCGTGTATAGCGATCTGGATCTCTACCTGGGGGTTCAATCGATTCCGTGGACGGAGATCTTTACCACTGACGCCACCTTTGCGGTGCATTTTAGCGGCCTCAATGAGGAAATCCGCAACAGTCAGTATGGCGCATTAAAAGTCAAAGACGCTATCGTCGATAGCTTCACGCGTAAAAATCTGCCGCGTCCGAATGTCGATCGTGAGAATCCCGATCTGCGTATCAACGTCTGGCTGAACAAAGAAACGGCGCATATTTCACTGGATCTAAGCGGCGAAGGTCTGCATCTGCGCGGCTACCGTGATGGCACCGGCATGGCGCCGATCAAAGAAAACCTCGCGGCGGCAATCGTCATGCGCTCCGGCTGGGTGGCGGGAACGCCGCTGCTCGATCCGATGTGTGGTTCCGGCACGTTGCTGATTGAAGCGGCGATGCTGGCGACCGATCGCGCGCCGGGCCTGCACCGCGGCCACTGGGGCTTCGGCGGATGGGCGCAACACGATGACGCTATCTGGAAAGAGGTGAAAGCCGAGGCGCAAACGCGCGCTCGCCAGGGGCTGGCGGCTTATGAATCACGCTTCTACGGCTCTGATGTCGACGAGCGCGTGATTGAACGCGCGCGCCGCAACGCCCGCCGCGCCGGTATTGGCGAGCTTATCAATTTCGAAGTAAAAGACGTCGCGCAGCTCAATAATCCGCTGCCGAAAGGCCCGTATGGCACCGTTATCAGTAACCCGCCGTACGGCGAGCGTCTGGAAAGCGAACCGGCGCTGATTGCCCTGCACAGCCTGCTGGGGCGGATTATGAAAAACCAGTTTGGCGGTTGGAACCTGTCGGTCTTCAGCGCCTCGCCGGAATTGCTGAGCTGCCTGCAGCTGCGCGCCGATAAACAGTTTAAAGCCAAAAACGGCCCGCTGGACTGCGTACAGAAGAACTATCATCTGGCGGAAAGCGAAGGCGGCAAGCCGGCGATGCTGGCGGAAGATTTTGCCAACCGCTTACGTAAAAACCTGAAGAAGTTTGAAAAGTGGGCGCGTCAGGAAGGCATTGAATGCTATCGCCTGTACGATGCCGATTTGCCGGAATATAACGTAGCTATCGACCGCTACGGCGAGTGGGTAGTGGTGCAGGAGTACGCGCCGCCGAAAACCGTCGATGCGCACAAAGCGCGCCAGCGTCTGTTCGATATTATCGCCGCGACTATCGCGGTGTTAGGGATTGCGCCGAATAAACTGGTGCTGAAGACCCGCGAGCGGCAGAAGGGTAAAAATCAGTACCAGAAGATGGCGGAGAAGGGCGACTTTATCGAGGTACAGGAGTATAACGCGCGTCTGTGGGTTAACCTTACCGACTATCTCGACACCGGTCTGTTCCTTGACCACCGTATCGCCCGTCGTATGCTCGGCCAGATGAGCAAGGGTAAGGATTTCCTTAACCTGTTCTCCTATACCGGCAGCGCCAGCGTTCACGCCGGTCTGGGCGGCGCGCGCTCAACTACGACTGTCGATATGTCACGCACCTATCTGGAATGGGCGGAACGCAACCTGCGTCTCAATGGTTTAACCGGCCGTGCGCATCGCCTGATGCAGGCGGACGTGCTGGGTTGGCTGCGGGAAAGCACCGAGCAGTTCGATCTGATCTTTATCGATCCGCCGACCTTCTCCAACTCCAAACGAATGGAAGATGCCTTTGATGTGCAGCGCGATCATATCCGTCTGATGACCGATCTAAAACGTCTGCTGCGTAAAGGCGGCACGATTATGTTCTCGAATAACAAACGCGGTTTCCGTATGGATCATGACGGGCTGGCGGCGCTTGGCCTGAAGGCGCAAGAAATTTCGCAAAAAACGCTGTCGCAGGATTTTGCCCGCAACCGTCAGATCCACAACTGCTGGCTGATTACCGCGGCCTGAAAGGAATAAAGAATGTCACTGATTAGTATGCACGGCGCCTGGCTTTCGTTCAGCGATGCGCCGCTGCTGGATAATGCTGAACTACATATCGAAGATAACGAACGCGTCTGCCTGGTAGGGCGTAACGGCGCCGGTAAATCGACCCTGATGAAAATCCTCAACCGCGAGCAGGGTCTGGACGATGGGCGTATTATTTATGAACAGGATCTGATCGTTGCGCGTCTGCAGCAGGATCCTCCGCGTAATGTCGCAGGTACGGTGTACGATTTTGTCGCGGAAGGGATCGCCGAACAGGCGGCGTATCTGAAGGCCTATCATGATGTTTCGCATCAGGTGATGACCGATCCGAGCGATAAAAATTTAAATGAATTGGCTCGCCTGCAGGAACAGCTGGATAACCTGGGGCTGTGGCAGTTAGATAGCCGTATCAACGAAGTGATCGAGCAGCTTGGCCTTAACGCCGACGCGCAGCTGGCGTCGCTGTCCGGCGGCTGGCTGCGTAAAGCGGCGCTGGGCCGCGCGCTGGTTAGCGGGCCGCGCGTGCTGTTGCTGGATGAACCGACTAACCACCTCGATATCGAAACTATCGACTGGCTGGAAGGGTTCCTCAAATCCTTCAAAGGCACCATTATCTTCATTTCGCACGACCGTTCTTTTATCCGCAATATGGCAACGC
The DNA here is from genome assembly GCF_040062085.1 of Klebsiella sp. JN_Kp122. Classification (NCBI taxonomy): domain Bacteria; kingdom Pseudomonadati; phylum Pseudomonadota; class Gammaproteobacteria; order Enterobacterales; family Enterobacteriaceae; genus Klebsiella; species Klebsiella sp. JN_Kp122. The sequence continues at coordinate 157,580 of NZ_JBEAHW010000047.1, read as the reverse complement.
GCATTGTCGACCTCGATCGCGGCAAGCTGGTGACCTATCCGGGCAATTACGATCAATATCTGCTGGATAAAGAAGAAGCGCTGCGCGTCGAAGAGCTGCAGAATGCTGAATTCGACCGCAAGCTGGCGCAGGAAGAGGTGTGGATCCGCCAGGGGATTAAAGCGCGTCGTACCCGCAACGAAGGGCGCGTCCGCGCGCTGAAGGCGATGCGTCGCGAGCGCGGCGAACGCCGTGAAGTGATGGGCAGCGCGAAGATGCAGGTCGAGGAGGCTTCTCGCTCCGGCAAAATCGTCTTTGAGATGGAAAACGTCAACTATCAGGTTGACGGCAAAGTGCTGGTCAAAGATTTCTCCGCGCAAATCCAGCGTGGCGACAAGATTGCGCTGATTGGCCCGAACGGCTGCGGTAAAACCACGCTGCTGAAGCTGATGCTCGGCCAGTTGCAGGCCGATAGCGGGCGTATCCACGTCGGTACCAAGCTGGAAGTCGCCTACTTCGATCAGCACCGCGCGGAGTTGGATCCGGACCGCACGGTGATGGATAACCTTGCGGAAGGTAAACAAGAGGTGATGGTTAACGGTAAGCCGCGTCACGTGCTGGGCTATCTGCAGGACTTCCTGTTCCATCCAAAACGGGCGATGACCCCGGTACGCGCGTTGTCCGGCGGGGAGCGTAACCGTCTGCTGCTCGCGCGCTTGTTCCTGAAACCCAGTAACTTATTGATTCTTGATGAACCGACTAACGACCTTGATGTCGAAACGCTGGAACTGCTGGAAGAGCTGATCGATGGCTACCAGGGCACCGTGATGCTGGTGAGCCACGACCGTCAATTTGTTGACAACACCGTGACCGAGTGCTGGATCTTCGAGGGCGGCGGGCGTATCGGCCAATATATCGGCGGTTATCACGACGCGCGCGGACAGCAAGCGCAGTCGCTGGCGAATAAACAGCCGATTGTAAAAAAACCGGCGGAAGTCGCTCAACCGAAAGCAGAAAGTGTCAAACGCTCTGCCAGCAAACTAAGCTATAACCTGCAGCGCGAACTGGAACAGCTGCCGCAGAAGCTGGAAGATCTGGAAACTCAACTGCAGACGCTGCAGGAAAAAGTTGCCGATCCTTCTTTCTTCGGCCAGCCGCATGACCAGACCCAGCAGGTGCTGGCGCAGTTAGCGGAAGCGGAACAGGCCCTGGAAGCGGCCTTTGAACGCTGGGAATATCTCGAAGGACTCAAAAACGGCGCTTAAGCTGAGGAGTGTTCATGTGCGATCATCATCATGCTGCGCGGCACATATTGTGCCCACAATGTGATCTGCTGGTGGCTTTGCCGCCGCTGGAGCATCGCCAGAAAGCCGCATGCCCACGCTGCGGCACCACGCTCACCACATCGTGGGACGCGCCGCGGCAGCGCCCCACGGCCTATGCGCTGGTGGCGCTGTTCATGTTGCTGCTGGCGAACCTGTTTCCTTTTGTTTATATGAAAGTCGGCGGGATCAGCAGCGAAATTGAGCTGCTGGAAATCCCTAATGTGCTGTTCAGCGAGGATTACGCCAGCCTCGGTACGTTCTTTTTACTCTTTGTCCAACTGGTCCCGGCGTTTTGTCTGGTGACCATCTTATTGTTGGTCAATCGCGTTCATATGCCTTCACGCTTGAAGGCGTTTCTGGCGCGGATTTTGTTTCACCTCAAAAGCTGGGGGATGGCGGAGATTTTCCTCGCCGGGGTGCTGGTCAGCTTCGTTAAACTCATGGCCTATGGTGATATCGGCGTTGGGCTGAGCTTTGTTCCCTGGTGTCTGTTCTGCCTGCTGCAATTGCGGGCGTTTCAGTGCGTCGATCGCCGCTGGCTGTGGGACGACATTGCGCCAATGCCGGTCATTAAGCAGCCGCTGCGCCCTGGCGTGCCGGGGCTTCGTCAGGGATTGCGTTCCTGCTCGTGCTGCACGGCGGTGCTGCCAGCGGATGAGAAAGAGTGTCCGCGCTGTCACACCAAAGGTACCCCGCGGCGTAAAAACAGCCTGCAGTGGACGCTGGCGCTGCTGATGACGTCATTTGTGCTCTATTTACCCGCCAATATTCTGCCGATTATGATTACCGATCTGCTGGGCGATAAAATGCCGTCGACAATCATGGCGGGAGTCGTTCTGCTGTGGAGTGAGGGCTCTTACCCGGTCGCGCTGGTTATCTTTATCGCCAGTATCATGGTGCCGACGTTAAAAATGATCGCTATCGGCTGGCTATGCTGGAGTGCGAACGGAAACGGCGCGCGCGATTCAGAGCGTATGCACCTGATTTATGAAGTGGTTGAATTTGTTGGCCGTTGGTCAATGATCGACGTTTTTGTCATCGCGGTACTCTCGGCGCTGGTGCGTATGGGAGGCTTGATGAATATCTATCCGGCGATAGGCGCGGTGATGTTCGCGCTGGTCGTTGTTATGACCATGTTCTCGGCCATGATGTTTGACCCACGTCTATTGTGGGACCGTGAACCAGATCCAAGCCATGAGGAAATGCAACAGCATGGAAAATAAGAGCGGAGAAGCGAAAGTGCAGAAGGTGAAGAACTGGTCACCGGTCTGGATCTTTCCGATTGTGACTGTGCTCATCGGCGCATGGATACTGTTTTACCACTACAGCCACCAGGGGCCGGAGGTGACGCTTATCACCACCAACGCCGAAGGCATTGAAGGGGGTAAAACGCGTATCAAGAGCCGCAGCGTTGATGTCGGGGTAGTGGAAAGCGCTATCCTGACTGATGACCTGAAACATGTAGAAATTAAAGCGCGTCTGAACTCGGGGATGCAGAAGCTGCTGCATAAAGACTCGGTGTTCTGGGTGGTGAAACCGCAGGTGGGGCGCGAGGGGATTAGCGGCCTCGGCACCTTGCTTTCCGGTGCCTATATCGAATTGCAGCCAGGTAAAGAAGGTTCTGTGGCGCCGCAGTATCCGCTGTTGGATTCGCCGCCATTGGCTTCACCGGATGCCAAAGGTATCCGTGTTCTGCTGGAAAGTAGCAAAGCCGGGCAACTCTCGCCTGGTGATCCGGTGCTGTTCCGCGGCTATCGCGTCGGTTCGGTTGAAACCAGTACCTTTGATACGCAGAAGCGCCGCATCACCTATCAGCTGTTTATCAATGCGCCGAACGACCGTCTGGTGACGACCAACGTTCGCTTCTGGAAAGATAGCGGTATCGCGGTTGACCTCACGTCCGCGGGAATGCGCGTCGAGATGGGATCGCTGTCGACGCTGTTTGGCGGCGGTGTGAGCTTTGACATTCCGGAAGGACTTGATCTCGGCGAGCCGGTGGCGAATAAAACGGAATACCACCTGTTTGACGATCAGAAGAGTATTCAGGATTCGGTGTTCACCCAGCATATTGATTACGTCCTGTTCTTTAAAGATTCAGTGCGTGGTCTGCAGCCAGGGGCGCCGGTTGAATTCCGCGGTATTCGTCTTGGTACCGTCGGCAAAGTGCCGTTCTTTATCCCCGGTTTGAAACAGAGCCTGAACGATGATTATCGTATCCCGGTTGAAATACGTATCGAGCCGGAACGTCTGATCAATCAACTGGGCGGCGATCCGAACATTCGCGCGCATATTGACGATCTGATCAACCGCGGGCTTCGTGCTTCGCTGAAAACCGGCAACCTGGTAACCGGCGCGCTGTATATCGATCTCGACTTCTATCCGAAAGCGCCTCCGCGCGGCAAGATTCAGGAGTTCGGCGGCTATCCGATCATTCCAACCGTCAGCGGCGGTCTGGCACAGATCCAGCAGCGTCTGATGGATGCGCTCGATAAGATTAACAATCTGCCGATTAACCCGCTGCTGGAGCAGGCGACCAGTACCCTGGCGCAGAGCCAGAAAACCATGCAGCGTGTCCAGACTACGCTCGACAACTTGAATAAGATCACTTCAAGCCAGTCGATGCAGCAGCTTCCAGCTGATATGCAGAGTACGTTGCGCGAGTTGAACCGCAGTATGCAGGGCTTCCAGCCAGGCTCGGCGGCCTACAATAAGATGGTTGCGGATATGCAGCGACTGGATCAGGTGCTTCGTGAACTGCAGCCGGTACTGAAAACCCTCAACGACAAGAGCAATGCGCTGGTATTTGAGGCCAAGGATAAAAAAGATCCGCAGCCGAAGGGAGCGAAATAATGAAAAAGTGGTTAGTAGCGGCAGCGGTATGCGTACTGACGGCCTGCAGCAGCGGTGGTGAGAGTAAAACTTACTATCAATTACCGGTAGCAAAGAGCGGCGCGCAAAGCGCCGCTCACCAGAGCAAGAATTTGCTGTGGGTTGAGCAGGTCAGTATCCCTGATTATCTGGCCGGGAATGGCGTGGTTTATCAGACTACCGATGTGCAGTATGTGATTGCTAATAACAATCTGTGGGCGAGCCCGCTGGACCAGCAGTTACGTACCACGCTGGTGGTGAATCTGAGCAATCAACTGCCGGGTTGGGTGGTGGCATCGCAGCCGTTAGGCAGCGAGCAGGATACGCTTAATGTCTCCGTTAGCGGCTTCCACGGCCGCTACGACGGCCGGGTCATTGTTAGCGGTGAATGGCTGCTTAAGCATCAGGGGCAGTTAATCAAGCGTCCGTTCAATATTGAACTTAAGCAACAGCAGGATGGCTATGACGCGATGGTTAAGACTCTGGCGCAGGCCTGGAGCCAGGAAGCCACCGCAATTGCGAGTGAGTTGAACCGCCTGCCATAAGTAAAATTAATAAAATTAAAGCCGCCGCGACCTGAAAAATCGCCGCGGCTTTTTTATTTGCCGCATCAGGTTGATAGTTGTGCTGGCTCACGATTTTTGTACAAATGAACTTTCATATAGCTCACAAATATGACACTGGCGTGAATTTTGCGCATTGACGCTGCCTGCGTTTCGCGGTAAAGGTTATACGTGGTTGCATATTTAGTGACCACTGTTTTCTTTTCCACCAGATCAAATAATGAGGGAAACGAGGCATGAAGAGACAAAAACGAGATCGCCTGGAACGGGCACATCAGCGTGGATATCAGGCCGGCATTACCGGTAGATCGAAAGAAATGTGTCCCTACCAGACCCTTAATCAGAGGTCCCATTGGCTAGGAGGTTGGCGAGAAGCCATGGAGGACAGGGTGCAAACTGCCTGACTGTCTCTTTAAAAAAGAAGCCTTCGCATTGCGAAGGCTTCGCCTTTTGTACTTGAGGATAAGTACGGAAGGTAAATCAGAACGCGGAAGTATCCTGGAACAGACCTACTTTCAGGTCAGTTGCAGAGTAGATCAGACGACCATCTACCAGCACTTCGCCATCCGCCAGGCCCATGATCAGGCGACGGTTTACGATGCGTTTGAAGTGGATACGATAGGTGACTTTTTTCGCCGTCGGCAGAATCTGACCGGTAAATTTCACTTCGCCTACGCCCAGCGCACGGCCTTTCCCTTCGCCGCCCAGCCAGCCCAGATAGAAGCCAACCAGTTGCCACATTGCGTCCAGACCCAGGCAGCCAGGCATTACCGGGTCGCCAATGAAGTGACAACCGAAGAACCACAGGTCCGGGTTGATGTCGAGCTCAGCTTCAACGTAACCTTTGTCGTAGTTGCCGCCGGTTTCGGTCATCTTGACGACGCGGTCCATCATCAGCATGCTCGGCGCCGGCAGTTGCGGGCCTTTCGCGCCAAACAGTTCACCACGACCAGAGGCAAGAAGATCTTCTTTTGTATAGGATTCGCGTTTATCTACCATGTTTTCAGTAAGCCTTATTTTGAGTTCGGGACGCAGGATAGCTAACACGTGTAAGCTGAACAAGTCCGATCAGTTCGAATTTGATCCGCCTAACCAGCGTAGCGGCCATGGAAAACGATGGCGAGTCTCTTGTTGCATCGCCTGCGCAATCCGTTCCTGAATAGTTTGTCGTAGCGTTTGTCCTTCACCATCCCATTGCAGCTGGGTGAGAAGCGGCAGGGCTTCGGTAACGTCGTCAATGGCCCAGATAAAGAACTGTTCGTCAGCCACCGCCTGGCGAAGCTCCTGTGCCAGGCTCAGATGGCGGACGTTGGCAGACGGAATAATAACGCCTTGCTTGCCTGTTAATCCGCGCTGCTGGCAGATGGTGAAGAAACCTTCAATCTTTTCATTCAGTCCGCCGACCGGCTGGACGCGACCGAACTGATCGACCGAGCCGGTAATCGCAATACTCTGGTTAATCGGCACATTGGCCAGCGCGCTGATAAGCGCGCACAGCTCAGCCATTGAGGCGCTATCGCCATCTACTTCACTGTAGGACTGCTCGAAGGTCAGCGATGCGCTAAACGGCAGCTGCTGTTCAAGTTCGAGCTCGGACATAATAAACGCCTGCATGATCATCATGCCTTTGGCGTGAATATTACCGCCCAGTTCAGCTTTACGCTCAACGTCAATAAATTCGCCGTCGCCGATATGTACCACGCAGCTGATGCGCGAAGGTTCGCCAAAGGCGCGCGGGTGGCCCGGAAACTCGATTACCGACAGGGCATTGATTTGGCCGATGCATTCGCCTTCGGTATCAATCATGATTTGATCGAGAAGAATTTCATCGCGCATCCGCTCGGCAAGATAGCCTTCACGCCATTCACGGCGCTCGAGCATGGTTTGCATCTCCGCGCCGCTAATCAAATCGCCTTCGCAGAAGGCTGCCGCTTCACGCAGCTGGCGGCCAATCCAGAGAGGGGAAAGCGGAAGCGTCTCCTGATCGCCGGTATCGCGCACGCCTTCTGCAATCAGCAGCGGCCATGCGTCAGCCGCCGGCCCCGGCAGCGAAAGCTGACGAGCATGTTGCCAGACCCACTGGCACCAGAGTTTCAGGGTGTCGGCATCGGCTATCTGCAGGTTATCTTCATACTCGCTGTAAATGGCCTGCGACGCGAGTTCCGGTTCCATCTCCTGAAAATCGGCCAGAGCATCACGCTCGCCGATCAGAATGATCCTCAGGTTCAGCGGCATGGAAGGAATGCTAACGGGAAGAGGGCGGGATTCATCAATGGGCAACCAGTCAAAGCGCTGACGGGTCACCATGTTCTTCAGGCGCATCCACAGCAGCGGCTGGGCCAGTAGCGCACGCAGGGAGAGCAACAGGACGCCGCCGTTCGCGCGGTGCACCAGACCCGGCTGCAGCGAAATTTCGCCGTTAAACTGGCGTACGCAACCAAAGAGCTGTTCCGCTTCAATCCAGTCGGCGGATTCAACCGGACCGTTGCTGGCAAAATTGTCTTCCGCGCTTTGTGCCGGCGACATGGTTACGTTGCCGCCGTTGACCTGATAGCGTACACCGCATAGCGCTGTCGTGGACTGCTGCAGGCTGCGCGCGGCTTCGGCTACCCAATGCAGATACTCCGGCTCTTCCGGCGCCTTTACCAGCATAAATGATGAAATGGCTGGCGTGATCAGAAGCTGTTCCAGCGCATAAAATAAACGGGGTTGTAGATCGCCGGCGAGGGATGCCTCTGTCTCGGCGAGATTGACCTGGGTAAACAGCGCCTGATAACTTTCCGTATCAGGAGCGAGGTCGTTTCGGGTAAGTTTCGTAATGGTCAAAGTCGCTGTTTTTTAGTCAGATGTAAAACGAGCGATTATACCCGATACCGCGTCTGCGCACACGGAGGATTGCGTTTATCACGCTGATAATGGAATCGTCCACTTCACGAAAGATGATTTATTCTCAGCACATCCAGAAAAAACTGATATCCTGAAATGAGTTACACGGTCACATTGAGATCGCAATGAAATATCAACAACTGGAAAACCTTGAAAGCGGCTGGAAATGGAAATATCTGGTAAAGAAGCACCGGGAAGGTGAGTTGATTACCCGCTACATTGAAGCCAGCGCTGCGCAAGCCGCGGTCGATGTCTTGCTGACGCTCGAAAATGAACCTGTTCTGGTGAATACCTGGATCGATCAGCATATGAATCCGGAGCTCGCTAACCGGATGAAGCAGACTATTCGCGCACGACGCAAGCGTCATTTTAACGCCGAGCATCAGCATACGCGGAAAAAGTCCATCGATCTGGAGTTCGTTGTCTGGCAACGCCTGGCCGGGCTTGCGCAACGGCGAGGCAAGACATTATCAGAAACCATCGTACAGCTAATTGAAGACGCCGAGCATAAAGAAAAATATGCCAGCAAGATGTCGAGCCTGAAGCACGATCTGCAGGTGCTCTTAGGAAAAGAGTAAGTAGCGGCCAACGTTGCTTGAGATTTTCCTCTGAACTCAAAATCAGGCCAAAAAAAACCCCGCATCAGCGGGGTTTTTTATCGTAGGAAACTTAAGCCTGCGGCTGAGTTACTACGTCTTTGTAACCTTTAACTTCGATCGCAACACGACGATCCGGAGCCAGGCAGTCGATCAGTGCAGCGCGAGCTTTCACGTTGTCACAGGTGTTGCCGGTAACCGGATCAGATTCGCCCATACCGCGAGCAGAGATCTTGTTAGCCGGGATGCCTTTAGCTACGAGGTAGTCAACAACGGACTGAGCACGTTTCTCAGACAGTTTCTGGTTGTACTGCTCGGAACCGATGCGGTCGGTGTAACCCAGAACAACTGCAGAACCGTCTTTCGGGTCCATGTTGCTCAGCTGGGTGTACAGCTGATCCAGAGCCTGCTGACCTTCTGGTTTCAGAGTTGCTTTGTTGAAGTTGAACAGAACGTCAGACTTCAGGGTGAAGGTCTTGGTGGTGACTTCCGGAGCCGGAGCTGGAGCCGGAGCTACAACCGGTGCATTGTCTTCCTGACCGAAACGGTAGGAAACACCAACGCTCAGCATGCCGTTGTCCGGACGAACGCCTACAGTGCCAGCGTCGCCGATGTTGTTAACCCACTGGTATTCCAGACGGGTAGCGATGTCACGGGTCATTGCCCACTCAACGCCGCCAGCGAATACTGGGGAAACGCCGGTGTCATGGTTGTCACCGATACGGTTGTTGCTGGAGTCAGCGCGCCATACCATGCCGCCCAGACGGGTGTAGATGTCCAGATCGTCAGTGATCGGGTAACCCAGTTTAGCGGTCAGCTGAACGCCCTGAGCTTTGAATGCGCCGTTAACGTTGTCGCCTTTGTAAGGCATACGGCCCAGCCAGTCGTAACCCATTTCGAAACCGAGGTACGGGTTAACCTGATAACCACCGAACGCACCAGCGCCCAGCTGGCTTTCGTGGGTCGGACCATTGTTATTCAGGTTGCTGTTGTACCAGCCGGTGTCATGGAACTGGGACCAACCCAGTTTACCACCTGCATACCAAGTGTTATCTTTCGGAGCGGCCTGCGCTACGGTAGCGAAGCCAGCCAGTGCCACTGCAATCGCGATAGCTGTCTTTTTCATTTTTTGCGCCTCATTATCATCCAAAATTCGCCATGAAGGTACATAAGACCTCACGGTTAAATCCTTCACCGGGGGCGTGACTCGTTGTTAACTATGCTGATACATGCAGCGTAAGCCGATCACCCCTGGCGATGTAAAGTCTACAACTTAGTTAGAAACTTACAAGTGTGAACTCGGTCAGGCATATGAAAAAAAAGGGTTGTATACACAATATTTAACAAATATGGTTAATTTGTGAACGCGGTGAAAAGTCGCAAAACCGCACCACACCGGGATCTCTGTGAAATTAACCACTTTACGAGAATGGTTTTTGACGAGGCAAAAAAAATTCCAGGATTAATCCTAATTTCACTCAATGATATAAATTTGAGTGAATTTTTAGCCCACTTAATTGTCTCCCAGGCTGGCTTGTATTTCTCACCGGGCGCATGATAAAGCCCATCGCATGACCTTCTTCTGCGGCGAGCGCCAGACGTTTATGTTCTTGTTCAGTAAGTTCATCCGTCAGCCAGCCAATAACCACGCTATAATTCCCGGTACGTAAAGCGCGAATCATCGATTCCAGAGTATTGCAGGGCGACATCTGGTTAATCTGCATCACTTTTGAAAGCGGAAGGCCGGACGACTGTACCCATTCTTTACTCAGCTTTTGCTGCGGGGTGAGCCACAGTTGCCAGCGCGACTGCTGGCCAAGCTGCTGTAATAAAGGTAGCAGCAAAAGCTGCGTCATCATGGGTTGATCTTCGCGATAGACGATTTCACTAATCAGCCCAGTGGCTGAATGTTCGACGACGCTGTGCGAAGGGCGACGTACTGAAGCCGAAGTCAGTGGTGAACGATTTGCGTGAGCTGAAGTAAACATAGTCTATCTCGCCTGTGGGTTACTGTATGCATATACAGTATATCTGCCAGGGGGCGTCGTCAACCTCATTTTCCCATTTTTGCATATATTTTATGCACTCTACCCGGCTATGAATTATCGCTGCGGCGACTTATTTATATGAATTCACTGTCTCTATGCTGAACCCGCAGGCGACATTTTCCTCCGTTAATCTTTACTTCACGGCTACCGGGCGTGTCGTCAATGGGGCCGATATGCTGTTCATCAATTAACATTGCTTAAGTATTCAGCGAGTCTCTGTAACACAATTTGCAGAATAACTTTTTCCTGAAAGCGCCTCGCAAAACAGCGAGCTGATTGAGATGAAGCCAAAATTCATCTTGCTGCACAAAACGAACTCACTTATTTTCTTCAATAACGGATCCGTTAATAAAATTACTTTTATGTGCATGATTACCAAAGGAATGATCATGAAGAAAATTTCAAAATTACGGTTCCTCCAGTTTCAGGAGTGCCTTTCCCCCTTAGGTAAAATCAGTAGCCGGCCTTTATTCGGCGGGTATAGTCTGGCGATTGAAAATACCGTATTCGCCATGGTGGCTGAGGGCGAAATCTATCTTAGGGTTTGCGAACAAAGCGCCTCTTATCGGGTTGAACATCACAGCCCGATGCTGATGATGCGCAAGAATGGCCGGCCAGTGGCCTTAAAGTATTACCGGATAGATGAAGCACTATGGCAGGACAGTAAAATGCTGTTTCACCTATCGCAGCTGTCATTGCATTCGGCGCGAAGCGAAAAGCAGCATCAGCGTGATTCCGGCAGACTAAAGAATTTGCCTAATATCAGCTTCCATATGGAGTTGATGTTGATCCATGCCGGAATAACCGATGTGAAAATGCTGCGTACACTCGGGGCGGAAAAGAGCTGGTTAAAATTGAGAGAGCATAATAAAGGAATATCAATCAATGTCCTTGAGTCCCTGGCGGGCGCGATTGCCGGCATTCATTCCGCCGCGCTCCCGGCGCAGCGGCGCCAGGAGCTACGGGAGTGGGCTAATACACAAGGATACAGCGTGGAGGATTATTCCGGTTGACCAGCAATCCGGCGCTGCAGACGACATATTTCCGGCAGCAGTGCGAGCAGTAGCCCAATCTGCTGCAGGACCAATGGTTCTTTACTGTCGGCTCGCGGCTCCAGATGTTGAATTCGCGATTGCAGGTTGCTGAGCGCCTGCTGAACACGCTGTTCGTCTGCGGGAGAATGATGCAGCGCATCATCGACGTAGCAGACGGCATCATCGAGTAACGCCAGTATTTCCGGAGTCGTCAGTTTTTCCCTGTGCGCCCCCAACGCGGAAATATAGCTGGTAAAGGTATGGTTAAGACACAACAGGCGGAATGCCGTTTCACGCATCGTGTTGTCGGCTTTAGGCTCTGTGGATAAATTTGATACCACTGATGCCAGTTCGCTATCCCGATTATGTGCGTTACGCCGGGCAACGCGATACTCAAGACGGTTATCGCGCCCCTGATGATACTGCTCGAGAATAGCGTCAAGATAACGGCAGTTAGCGTTGATGGCCTGATCCAGTACGCGAGGTAAGTTACGGAAGTTCCAGTCAGGCCAGATAAAGGTCACTGCCGCCCAGGCGATGGCGCAGCCGATCAGCGTATCAAGGATACGCGGTAAAGCGACTTCGAATCCTTCACCTAACAGGTTAAAGCACAGCAGTACCAGCAGCGTGATAAACATAGTGGCGTGCGCATACTGCACGTTGCGAAAAGCGAAAAACAGCACGCCGGTTAGTACAATGAGCAGAAGCTGGCCTTCAACCGAGGGAACCAGCAGCAGCACCGGTAGGCCGATCGCGACGCCAATCAATGTACCGATGATCCTTAACGCCAGACGATGCCGGGTCGCGTTATAGTTCGGCTGACAAACAAACAGGCTGGTAAGCAGAATCCAGTAACCGTGGTTGAGGCCGGTAAACTGAATGAACGCATAGCCCGCGCACAGCACCAGTGACATTCGCACCGCGTGGCGGAAAAGCGCCGATTCCGGCGTCATATTGCTGCGCAGTCGTAACCAGATATCGCTAAACCCGCTAGGGCGATCGTCGGCAAGCAGATTTTCGGGATGGTTGCTGGCCAGCACGCTGGTCTGCACCGATTCGATAGTTGCCAATTGCGCATCAATAGCGCGTAGGTTATTGAGCAGAAAACCCAGCGCTTTGACCTGATCTTGCGGCGCGCCGCTGGCGCGGACGCGATCCAGCGCCGCGTCCAGATGCATAAAGGCGCGTTCAAAGTGCGCATCATGCTGATACGGGATGCGTAAGAGAATGGCGCGGGAAAGTTTTTGACAGGCCTGCGCCTGCATTGACAACATCCGTTGGAAACGGAACATCACATCGCTGTAGCGGAAATGGTCGCGAAGCGTCTGATACTGAATATGTGATGAGCTGGCACGCTCATGAATGTCCTGGGCGACGAAATAATACTGAAGGGTGCGACGAGTGCCGCGTTGCCCGCGGTCGCCGCGCAGGCGTGTCAGTAAAGACGCTTTCGTCTGGTTAAGCATCGCAACCAGCTTGCCGTTAGCGAGCGCCAGATCGTACAACGGGGCCTGACTTTCATCTTCGATATCCGGATCGAACAGTCGGGATTTAAGTTCAAGGTATTGGGCCAGCTGTTCATAGCTGCGCGCAAGGTTATCCTGCAGTGGGCGGATGGGAAAAATAAGATGCCCTGCGAGTGTCAATACGTTGTACCAGATGGCACCAGCCAGCAAAAAGAGCGGCTGCAGGTACCAACTGTTATACAGAGTGACCCCTAACATGGTGTAGATAGCGATCAGTAAGGCGCCGAAAGCAATGGTGGCATAGCGTTGACCCAGCCCGCCGAGCAGGATAAAACCCGTCGTGGACAGGGTTAACCCAATAGCAAACAGCCATGGCCATGGAAACAGTAACTCCACCGACGCGGAGGCAATAAAGAAGCAGACCAGCGTAATAGCGAGATTACGTAACCGCCCGGTAAGGCGATCGTCGAGGTCGGTCAACGCCGCGGCAACCACCCCAAGCGTTAACGGGATGGTGAGTTTGACTTCGCCAATCCACCACGGCGCAACCGTGGTGCCACAAAGCGCAATAAATATCCTGGCGTTATATAGCCAGGCGCTATTCCATGTATAACGGCGGAGCAGGGGGCTTAACATAACAGTGTTCCGTACAATTACTGAAAGCGACGGCGGGCGTTGGCTTCGCGCGCGGCGCGAGCCGTTTCAACGGAGACCACGCGGCGTCCTACCGGCCAAAGAGCAATGGCGGCAATTTTAAAATTGGCGATCCCCACGGGGATACCAATGATGGTCAGGCACTGCGCAATACCGCTGAAAATATGCATCAGGCACAGCCACCAACCGAAGAACATGAACCACAAAATATTCAAAATAGTGCCGCCCGCGTTCAGTAAACTGTTTTTTGCTTCAGGTTCCAGTTCATCAACATGAATTGCTTCATTACCGTAGGGTAACAGCGATAGTCTGGTGATTTCCCAACATGAACGCGTCAGCGGTAACGTGAAGATCAAAATAATACTGACCAGCGTCGCCAGTAGCCAACCGAGCGTGGTGGCGAAACCGCCAAGAACAAAGTTCAAAATATTCAGAATGGTACGCATAAACCCTCTGGTTTACCCTGTGGATAATAAGACCCGGCAATTGTAACGTTTTTTTGCGCTGGAGCACCTGCTCGCGGGCGGTTAAACTTAAAAACATTCAAACTGATTGAAATTTGGCGATATATGGAACTTAAAGCGACAACATTGGGCAAACGCATGGCACAGCATCCTTATGATCGGGTGCAGTTGCTTAATGCCGGGGTCAAAGTCTCAGGCGATCGTCATGAGTATCTTATACCTTTCAATCAGTTATTGTCAGTTCAATGTAAGCGTGGCCTGGTGTGGGGCGAGCTGGAGTTCGTGCTGCCGGAAAGCAAAGTTGTGCGTTTGCATGGTACCGAATGGACTGAGACGCAGCATTTCTTTCATCATCTCAATAATCTCTGGCAGCAGTGGAGCGCGGAGATGAGCGAAATCGCCGCGGACTTGCTGCGCCAGCAGTTAAGTGAAATTGAACGAGCCAGCGCCGAAGGTAAGTGGTTGACGCGCCAGCAGGTCGCGGACGTGCAGGATAAAATCCGCCGGGCTTTAACCGGGTTGCCTTTCCCTGAGAGCCGTCTGGATGAATTCGATAATTGCCGCGAACTGTGGCGCCAGTGTCAATGTTGGCTTAGCGATATCGACGAGGCTCGCCTGGCGCATAATCAAGCCTATACCGAAGCTATGCTGGAACAGTATCGCGGTTTCTTCGATAAGATTGAGTCTTCGCCGCTCAACCCGGCGCAGGCGCGGGCGGTGGTTAACGGCGAGCGTTCGCTGCTGGTTCTTGCTGGCGCCGGTAGCGGCAAAACGTCGGTACTGGTCGCTCGTGCCGGGTGGTTATTAAATCGCGGCGAAGCAGCGGCGGATCAGATCCTCCTACTGGCCTTTGGCCGTCAGGCTGCTCAGGAAATGGATGAACGTATTCAGGAGCGGTTGGGAACTGACGAGATTGCCGCGCGAACTTTCCATTCACTGGCGTTGCATATTATTCAGCAGGGCAGCAAGAAAGTGCCGGCGATCAGTAAGCTGGAAAACGATACAGCCGCCCGGCAAAAGCTATTGTTGAAGGCCTGGCAGCAGCAGTGTCAGGAGAAAAAAGCGCAGGCCAAAGGCTGGCGTCAGTGGCTGGTGGATGAGATGGAGTGGCAGATTGACGAAGGTGATTTCTGGCAGGATCGCGTGCTGCTGCGCCGCCTGGCCGGCCGCCTTGACCGCTGGGTTAGTTTAATGCGCATGCACGGCGGCTCGCAGGCGGAGATGATCGCCTGCGCCCCTGAAGAAGTTCGCGATCTTTTTAATAAGCGTGTGAAACTGATGGCCCCGCTGCTGAAAGCCTGGAAAGCAGCGTTGAAAGAGGAAAATGCCGTTGATTTCTCCGGGCTTATACACCAGGCGGTCAACATACTGGATAAAGGCCGTTTTGTGAGCCCCTGGAAACATATTCTGGTTGATGAGTTTCAGGATATCTCTCCACAGCGTGCTGAATTGCTGGCGGCGTTGCGCCGGCAAAATAAACAGACCTCGTTATTTGCGGTGGGTGACGACTGGCAGGCGATTTATCGCTTCAGCGGCGCGCAGCTCTCTTTAACCACGGCGTTTAACCACTACTTTGGCGAAGGAGATTGCTGCGCGCTGGATACCACCTATCGATTTAACGGTCGTATCGGCGAGATTGCTAATGATTTTATTCAGCAAAACCCGCATCAGCTGGCTAAACCGCTGAATAGCCTCACGGCTGGCGATAAGAAAGCGGTGACCCTGCTGCCCGACGATAAACTCGACGATCTGCTCGACAAGTTGAGCGGCTACGTTAAACCCGAACAGCGAATTTTGCTGCTGGCACGCTATCACCATCTGAAACCCGCCGCGCTGGAAAAAGCCGCGACCCGCTGGCCGCATCTGCAGCTAGATTTTATGACAATTCATGCCAGCAAAGGCCAGCAGGCTGACTTTGTTATTGTGTTGGGCCTGCAGGAGGGGGATGACGCCTTCCCGGCGCCGGCAAGAGAGTCGGTAATGGAACAAGCGTTGTTGCCACAGCCGGAAGATTTCCCGGATGCTGAAGAGCGTCGGCTACTGTATGTGGCGATAACCCGCGCTCGCCTGCGGGTCTGGCTGCTGTTCAATAAAGAACGGCCTTCGTCATTTGTTGAGATACTGCAGGAACTGGGCGTGCCGGTGGCGCGAAAGCCCTGATCGTCGGCGGCCATCAGGCCGCCGTGGGGATTACTTCAGGCGCTCGGCAAGGTAGCGTTGGTAATCAGGGATTAAAATTTCAATCGGTTGATTAAAGTCCGGCGACTGGATAATAAAGTCAGCGGTGGCGGCATTCGTGGCTACCGGGATATTCCACACCGTCGCCAGACGCAGGAGCGCTTTGACGTCAGGATCGTGAGGTACCGCATTGAGCGGATCCCAGAAGAAGATCAGTACATCAATTTTCCCTTCCGAAATCAGCGCGCCCACCTGCTGGTCGCCGCCCATCGGTCCGCTCAACATTGCTTTCACTTCCAGCCCGGTGGCGCGTGAGACCAGGTTGCCGGTGGTCCCGGTTGCATAGAGCTGGTGCTGAGCCAGTAGCGCCTGGTGACGTTCGACCCATTTCATCAGCAGATCTTTGCAGTGATCGTGTGCTACCAGCGCGATATGTTTGCGTGCGGGTAAGGTACGTGTTGTCAGTTCCATAATTGGGTTCCACTTATATTAACCTGCAGACAGAGTACTGGAAGTGACTGATGCTGCAAGCGTCGGAAAGAAAAATTTTGCCGTATCTGTGAGTTAGGCTTGATGGCTGGTTTACATGGATTAGCTTACACTAGGGCTAAAGCGCAGGAGGATTATGATGAAAGAGAACGATATTGCTAGCATTCTGACCACCACCCGGACGATTGCGCTGGTAGGCGCCAGCGACAAACCCGATCGCCCGAGCTATCGGGTAATGAAATATCTGCTGGAACAGGGCTACCACGTCATTCCGGTTTCACCGAAGGTCGCAGGTAAAACCCTACTTGGTCAACAAGGCTACGCCACCCTGGCGGAAGTTCCGGAAAAAGTCGATATGGTTGATGTGTTCCGCAACTCTGAAGCGGCGTGGGGTGTGGCGCAAGAGGCGGTTGCCATCGGGGCAAAGACGTTGTGGATGCAGCTCGGCGTGATTAATGAACAGGCGGCGGTGATGGCGCGTGAAGCGGGATTAAATGTGGTTATGGACCGTTGTCCGGCTATTGAAATTCCCCGACTAGGGTTAGCGAAGTAAAATAAAACCCCGCATTTGCGGGGTTTTTAACAGAAACATCGCGGTGAAGGCCAGTCAGTTACGCAGACGCGGCGCCTGCAACTGCTTACGGATAGTCTGCGCCAGTTCGTCCATCGACGGCTGTTCGGGATGTTCATCGCTGGCTTCACTGCTGAGCTGCGCTTCCGCGAGGTAGGTGTGGACCGGCTGGCCGTCCTCATCTTCCATCACAACATGATACCAGGGGGCCGCGCGCAGTTCATCGTTGGCGCCGATTTCATCCGCGGCGGGCTCGTCAAGCGAATACTCTGGATCGATATCAACGATTACGCCAAGGTAGCCGAGTAGCGTATGGCGAACCTGTTGGCCGATACCGAATTTGCTGGCAATCATAGTCACCTCCCGGGAAACGCTGGCGCCCACTGTATCCATCATCTTCAAATGTTCTTGAGTCATGAGAATAACGTGTGGGCGATGTTCCGCTTTTCAAGTTACATGACGCGACAGGCAAACCCTTTCAGATACAGTCCTTCCGGGTAGGTTGCGATCACCGGGTGATCGGCAGCCTGACGGAACTGCTCTATAAATTGTACATCACGCCCGGCATCTATTGCGGCGTCGGCGATGATTTTCTGAAATAAATCGGTGGTCATCAGGCCGGAACAGGAGAAAGTCAGCAGCACGCCGCCTGGGTTTAACAGCTGGATCGCCAGCATATTAATGTCTTTATAACCGCGGCAGGCGCCCATCAGTTGGCTTTTGTTTTCGACGAATTTCGGCGGATCCATGACGATGACATCGAATTTTTCCCCCTGATCGCGATATTTACGTAGCAGTTTGAACACGTCGTCGCGTACGAATTCGGCTTTCGACAGATCCAGCTTATTGAGCTCAACGTTCTGTCTGGCGACATCCAGCGCCTCTTGAGAGGTATCAACGCTGGTGACCTGGCGGCAGCCGCCCATCAGCGCAGAAACCGCGAATCCGCCGGTATAAGAGAAGCAGTTGAGGACGCGCTTATCGGCGACGTAGCGGCGGGTCGCCAGACGGCTATCGCGCTGATCGAGATAGTAGCCGGTTTTATGGCCGCCCTGAATATCTACCAGCAGCTGCATGCCGTGTTCGGTAATGGGCAGTAGCGCTGGCGGCAGTTCGCCTACCACCGGGCCTTGCGCCAGGTCCAATCCTTCTTTTTTACGCACCGCCACATCGCTGCGATCGTAGATCGAGCATTGCGGGAACAGGGTCTGCAGAGCGCTGACGATGGCCGCACGCTGATATTCCGCGCCGGCGCTCAACAGCTGCAGGACGAAGAAATCGCCAAAGCGATCGATTGTCACGCCTGGCAGGCCGTCGGATTCCCCGGCGATTAAACGATAGCTGTCAAGACCATCGCGTTCGGCCAGCCATTGACGCCAGGTTTGCGCCTGCTGCAGGCGACGCTCAAAAAAAGCATTATCGATAGCTTCATGACGATCGAAACTCCAGACGCGGGCGCGGATCTGCGAGGAGGGCGAATAGGCGCCGCGAGCAAGCCATTTCCCCTGCGAATCAACGATATCGATCGTCTCGCCGGAGCGAGCTTTACCTTCCATCCGGGCGACGGCGCCGGAGAAAATCCATGGATGGCGACGCAGCAGGGATTTCTCGCGTCCTTTGGCTAATACTAAGCGGGGGATAATGGAATCTGTCATGGAGCTACCTTTAAGCGACGGAGTGTCGGCACCGAAAAATGGCGCGTAGATTAGCATAACTGGCTGGGGCAAGCACCATTCCTGCCGCCGCCGGGCGGATGTTTTAGCGTCAGGCAAAAGTGAGTATGCTGGTGGGAATTTGCTATTCTCTGCATCAGGATAGCGCAGTTGAGGGGGTAATAATGGCGAAGGTATGCACGATGGCGTGGGTTCACGGAGTCGTCCAGGGCGTGGGATTCCGCTATTCAACGCAGCGTGAAGCGCTGCAGCTGGGGCTGACCGGTTATGCGCGAAATTTGGATGATGGTAGCGTAGAAGTGCTGGCCTGCGGGGAAGCGGAGCAGGTGGAAAAACTGATTGCCTGGCTTAAGGCCGGCGGGCCGCGTAGCGCAAGGGTCGACAGGGTGTTAACTGAGCCCCATCAACCCACCAGAGAGTGGCAAAAATTCGCTATTCTCTATTAAATGCACTTTACAGGCTTCGGCAGGCCGGCGATTTTCGTCGCCTGCTTGGCCGGCCCTTTGGGGAATAACCGGTACAGATAGCGGCTGTTGCCTTTCTCTTCACCGAATTTATTCGCCATTGCTTTGACCAGCATACGGATGGCTGGCGAAGTGTTGAACTCCAGATAAAAATCGCGCACGAAGCGCACCACTTCCCAGTGTTCGACGGACAGGCTGATCCCTTCCTGCGCGGCGATAACTTCCGCCATCGCTTCACTCCACTGAGTCGTCTCTTTCAGATAGCCTTCGCTATCGGTCTCTATTTCACTGCCTTCAAAGATAAACATGATTTGTCACATAATGCGGAAACTGCGCGCAGTGTAGCAAAAAATAAGGCCCCGCATAAGCGAGGCCTGGTGTTGCAGGAGAGAAGGTTAGTCTCTGCTAGCGAAGCCGAGGATGCTCAGCAGGCTGACGAAGATGTTGTACAGCGAAACATACAGGCTAACGGTGGCGCGAATGTAGTTGGTCTCGCCGCCGCGGATGATGTTGCTGGTTTCAAACAAAATCGCGCCGGAAGAGATAAGGATGAACACCGCGCTGATGGCCAGATGTAGAGCCGGCAGCTGAAGGAAGATGTTCGCCACCATACCAATCAGAACGACCACCACGCCCGCCATCAGCATGCCGCCGAGGAAAGACATGTCTTTGCGCGTCGTCAACACGTAAGCCGAGCAGCAGAAGAAGACCAGGGCGGTGCCGCCCAACGCCAGGCCGATCAAATCGCCCATGCCTGCGGACAGGTAAGCGTTCAGCATTGGCCCCAGAATGTAGCCGAGGAAGCCGGTAAAGGCGAAGGCCGCCAGAATACCGCTTGGCTTATTAGCCAGTTTGTAGGTCAGGAACATCAGACCATACATACCCACCAGGGTGAGGATAAGGCCCGGAGAAGGCAGCATCAGCACGGTACTGGCGGTGGCGGTGATCGCCGAAAACGCCAGCGTCAGGCTGAGCAGAAAATAGGTGTTACGCAGAACTTTGTGCGTGCTGAGCAGCGATGAACGGTCACGCGATGAGGTAATTATACGATCCATGAGTCACTCTCTTATGACAGATGTAATTAGTTATGAAGCATAAGAAAAGCGAGCCGAAAGCCATAATGCTTTTACCCATCTTTACTCAGATCCCGGTGTCGGTGGGACAGCGTTTTATTCTGGTAAAACAGATTAATGCAGTATGTTTATGCGTTCAGCGGCGGAAAGCAGATCTGAATCTTATAGGTCACTGAAAAATATTGCCTTATTGCCAGTCAGCGACTAAGTGTGGAAGGGGTATCAACGAAGCATAAAGGCAAGGGAAATGAAACGACAACAATATAACCACATCACACACGCATTACTGGTTTTGGGTTTACTCGGCAGCGCGGCCACGGCAATAGCCGCCCAGGTCCCGCAGGGTACCGAACTTGCAGCAAAACAGGAGCTTGTCAGGAACAACGGTAATGAACCCGCTTCGCTCGACCCGCATAAGGTCGAAAGCGACGTCGAGTTTAATATCATTAGCGATCTGTTCGAAGGGCTGGTAAGCGTTTCGCCGCAGGGCGAGATTCAGCCGCGGCTGGCGCTGAAGTGGGAGAATAAAGATAACCTCATCTGGACTTTCCATCTGCGTCCGGGGATCACCTGGTCCGATGGTTCAGCGATTACCGCGCAGGATATCGTCTGGAGCTGGCAGCGCCTGGTCACACCGACCACCGCTTCGCCGTACGCCAGCTATCCGGGCAATATGCATATTGTTAACGCCCGCGACATCTCGGAGGGGAAACAGCCGCCGGAAACTCTCGGCGTAAAAGCGCTGGACGATACCACGCTGCAGGTCACGTTAAACCAGCCTAACGCCGCCTTCCTCGCAATGCTTGCTCACCCGTCGCTGGTGCCTATTGATAAGGTGCTGGTGGAGCGTTTTGGGGATAAATGGACTAAACCGGAACATATTGTCACCAGCGGCCCTTACACGCTGTCGAAGTGGGTCGTCAACGAGCGCATCGTGGCGCAACGCAATCCTAAGTACTGGGATAATGAACATACGGTAATCAATAAAGTGACCTATCTGCCGATTACTTCCGAAGCGGCGGATGTGAATCGTTATAAAGCCGGTGAGATAGATATTGTTTATACGGTGCCGGTGAACCAGTTTGCGTTACTCAAGAAAACGATGGGTTCGCAGTTGAACGTTGCGCCACAGCTGGCGACCTACTATTACGAACTCAATACCACTAAACCGCCCTTTAATGACCCCCGAGTGCGCCGGGCGCTCAACATGGGACTGGATAAAGATATCATCGCCGATAAAGTGATGGGGCAGGGACAACGTCCGGCATGGCTGATTAGCCAGCCCGATATCGGCGGCGTCACGCTGAAACAACCGGATTACGCCAGCTGGCCGCGCGACAAACGCATTGCCGAGGCAAAAAAACTGCTTAACGAGGCGGGCTTTAATGAAAGCCATCCGCTGGTCTTTAATCTGCTGTATAACACCTCGGAGACGCACCAGCGCATTGCTATCGCCGCCAGTTCGATGTGGAAGAAAAATCTCGGCGTAGAGGCGAAGCTGCAGAACCAGGAGTGGAAGACCATGCTGGATACCATGCATACGCATAATTTTGATGCCGTGCGTTATGCCTGGATCGCCGATTATGACGATGCGGCGTCATTCCTGAATAACTTCCGCACCGGCGACAGCGAAAACACCAGCCAATACAGTAACCCGGCCTATGATAAAGCGCTGCATGATGCGGCGAAGGCGGCGGATACTGCCGCGCGAGGCAAATTCTATCAGCAGGCGGAGGATCTGTTGGCTGAGGATGTGCCCGCGATTCCGGTTTATCACTATGTACGTACCCATTTAGTGAAGCCGTGGGTCGGCGGCTTCGAGCCGGATAAGCTGGGTTACTACTACACCAAAGATATGTACATCATAAAACATTGAGTCAAAGGGCGCTCTTAACGCCGAATTTCTGTGCAAACTGCCTGAAATTCAGACGAATAACACAGATTTGTTTGTTTTTAAGGCAGTTGAACAAAATGATGCTTTACAGCATCGGCAGAGGTGTTTATAGTGCGCCCCATACCGGAAGCGTGGCCGAGCGGTTGAAGGCACCGGTCTTGAAAACCGGCGACCCGAAAGGGTTCTAGAGTTCGAATCTCTACGCTTCCGCCAAATTAAACAAGGGGTTACCGAAAGGTAGCCCCTTGTTGCTTTGGGCTGTTGGTATAGTGTTGGTATATTCACTTGGTATATTTTGCTGCCCAACTGCCGCTTTCACTTCTCCTTGCTCATCATCGGAACGTCCAGCGTCGGCGATATTTTGACCTTACGATCATACGTCACAACCTGGCTTTCTGTTTTGTGTCCACTAAACATCTGCTTCTCTTTGCTACTACCTTCATAGTCTGAAATCGCCTTGGCTTTAATATCGTGGAACGTACCCGGAACAGGTCGACCCAGTTTCAGCGCGGCTTGCTTTTTCGCGTTATTCCACCATGTATTGAATGTTTTTTTATTCATCCGTCCACCTGATGGTGAAGGGATTACATAACCGGCTGCTGATTTTCCGATAAGATGTTTTTTAGCCAAATCAATCGCCGCACGTAGACGGGGTGTCCATTTCTTGATCTGTTTTTTACCCGTCTTATTTTGCTCAATAAAAATCCCATCTTCCATTAGCTCGGAAACTATCAAATCAAAAACGTCGCCTTCGCGGGCTGCACAGAGATAAGATATTTCCATCGCAACCTTTACTTCTATTCGTGCGCATTCGTAAACAGCCAGATAATCTTCATCTGGAATATAAACGTCACGATCTGCGAGAGTGAACTTACGGATCCCGCGACATGGATTTCCCTTCACATAGCCACGTTCAAAGCCCCAACCAAAAACCCGCGACATGCTGGATACTTCCTGATTTGCCTGGTTCTTACTGGAAACGCCGCGCTTATCCATATAAATACGAACCTGCTCAATTTTAATGTCGTCTGCTTTCATCTTTCCGAATACCGCCAGTAGCTTCTTCTGGTGTTGGCGATAATCACTCTGGGTACGAGTCGCCAGCTCAGTGAATGTCGGGCTGTCGAGGAACATTCCCCATAGCTTGGCAAATGTCATTACGTCATGGCGCTCAGCTTTTGCTTTTTCGTAATTGGCCCAGAGTTTTGACATACTTGTTTCGCGTATCTTCCCCAAACTAATACTTTTCTTTGTACCTTTTGGTTTCCAGACATAGCTATATTTATTTTTTGTGACCCGAGGCGGAAGTTGTATATCCTTCGGATCTTTACGTGGTCTTCCCATAGATGGCGTCAAAGTTGGGTTCTGTTGCAACATACTCGTCAACCTTTGGCAATTCAGTAATATTAGGTGCCAGACTTCTACGCAGGACAATTGGGCGATTTCTTCGATCCGTAGTAAACGGAATGCCGTGACATCGAAGTTGACGCTGCTGTTCTGTGTACCGTCTGTATCCAGTAATTTCAGCAATTTCCACTGGTGACAGTGTGAGTTCGTACATAGCTATCACCTCAGATAGCCAGCCAGTAAAAGATAACTGGCTGGTGGGCGTAATTCTGAAAATAAAAAATCAGTTTTGAGTCAGTTTTTGCAGCACTCTATTACCCTCAATGAGACGCTGCCAGATTGCAGAAACATACCGGGCCTGGTGTATAGCATCGGCAAGGGCGTTGTGCCGTTCTCCCTCAAATGGGATGGTTTTCTTCGGGTCGATTCCAATTGCTTTACCGAGCTCTACAATTGTTCGAACATCGCGATCATTCCAGTATTCCCACGGGTATTCTTCAGCGATGTAATCAAATGAAGAACGCAGAATACAATTATCGAAAGATGCGCCATTACCCCAGACCTGAGCAGTT
Source organism: Klebsiella sp. JN_Kp122 (assembly GCF_040062085.1). Classification (NCBI taxonomy): domain Bacteria; kingdom Pseudomonadati; phylum Pseudomonadota; class Gammaproteobacteria; order Enterobacterales; family Enterobacteriaceae; genus Klebsiella; species Klebsiella sp. JN_Kp122. The sequence continues at coordinate 133,436 of NZ_JBEAHW010000047.1, read as the reverse complement.
TTGCGACCTCCAGGGATATTTTCGAAAATAAATTCACGGAACTGGAGTAGGGCATCAAGTAGCGGGATGGCGTCATCATTCACGATCGCTGAGCGCGCTTCGGAGGACTGCTTAAGCCACCATATAACGGTTGGTGCATCCATTTCCGCACCCCAATTTACAGACGACTCGAGGCTTATGACTTTATAGAAACTTTCCCCGATTGAGCCTGTAGCCGGATTAAACACGACCGCTCCGATAGCAACGATGGGGGCATTTTGTTTTTTACCCATAACCTCAAGATCAACCATGACGTGAACGTCATCTGCTGGTAATTCTTCAACATCATTATGATGACCGGATTCAATATTTACGGTAGTTGTTTCGCTACCAATGTCAGCATTACTTGTACCTGTCTCAGGTGCTGTTTCGCTTTCAGAAATTTCATTAACAACTTCGGTTTCATTACCGAAATTCTCTTCCATCTGCACATCACTGGTGGACTCTGCGGTAGAATTAGTTCTGGTTAGATCTTCTGTAACCCATTTGCCGTCGTTAGGATCGCTGATGCCTTCGATATATTCACCACGGTTAGCGGCTAATATCTGATTTGTTTTGTCCTGCAGATCACCTTGCTCCGGGTTTTCAGGCATTGCGTTTGATGTGCGGATGTTCGCCAGTGCTTCTTCAAGCATTCGCACACGTCTGGCCGGAACCTTAATCCACTTATGCAGTGCCTGTAATGTGAGGTGATGAATTTCGTCATCTGAAATGGAGAGACCACCTACCTCCATAAAATAAAGGTCGAATGAAAGGGATTTGATAAAATTATCCCGTTCGATTTCTAAAAGGTTAAGCAGTTCACTTGCTTCTGACAGATCCATTACTGGAGTTTTACCGGAAATAACCAGTTCTACCTGAGGCCTGATTTCAAGTTCGCGCGCCGGCGTATCATCGGCCTGATCATTCGCGCCGGTCATCTTATCTGCATCACTATTGTCAGGTTCTTCAACTTTACGCATTGGCATAGGCATCGAGGAACGGCCGCAGGCGATATCAACAATAAGCTCGTCCGGGTGAGCGTGGTCGGCTTCAGTCATGACACGGTTCAGATATTCGCGATGTTTCACCGGATCTTTCCACAAACCCTCTGGCGTTGTTTTAACCGTCGCGACATTACAGGCCCGTGAGTAATCGCGACCACCAGGCATGGACATGAAAAGCTCGCGAGTTGCCAGGAACTCAGCGTTTTCCATCTTATTCATCATGCTGTTTGCCTTAATATCGACGTCCAGCGGTGGGCTGTAGATGTCGAACTCCTGGGTACGGGCTATCAATCCCAGGCAGATCTCGAATTCAAGGCCGAGGGGCGTTAACGGAGTCAGGCGATCTGTTGCGTTACCGCCGCCGGCATTCGCGCCGGAGGGCGTGCGATTTACGGCAGAAATACTATTACCAGCAGCCCATTCTTTAGTCAGAATCCCGCGGTCAATGTGCGCCGTTTGAAACCATAATTTGGCAAACTGAACCTGCTTACCAAGCTCATAGCGTTTCCCTTCAGGGAAAACGGTTTTGAATGCACTGGTGAATTTCCACAGACCGGGAATATCGTATTTCTTAATTTCCGGTACATTTTCAGCAGCCAGGATCAGATTCTGTATAGCGTGATTCTCTGTATCCATTTCCATTAAGGAAAGGCGGTCCCGGTGTGGAATGCTAATGTGATACACATGGCGTTCGTCGGCCATGTACTGAGCCAGCAGCTGCGTGCGGAATGGCATTTCGGCCAGCTTGAACAGGGCATCTTCATTGTTTGAATAGTCCTCTTCATCATTCTTGCTGGCAGGGGGATTAGCTGCCGGTTCATTGCTTACTTCTGGCTCTGCAGGGGCTGGAGCAGCAATTTTTTGCCAGCTCAATCCATCCTCGCCAAGTTCGTAGCGATCACACCAGGTGTCATCCAGCACACCTTCTTCTGGTAGATCATCCACGATGAGCCAGTTAGTGCGGATAGGGAGCTGGTGGTTGGCGCCGCGGCCAACATTAATCTCAGCGTCTTCCAGAATGTCCAGGATACGGCGTTCGGCGCGAGAATCTGATTTAGCAGAAAACCAGCAGAAGAGGTTTTTCGCTTCGGTGGCTTTTGCCTTTGCTTTAATGAGATACGCGTAGTTGTTCATTGCGTTTGGGTTCCTTAAGGCTGTAAGATACCCGGGACTGTGAAAGCTCCCTCTGGGTAGTGGTCATTGTCAAAACTCGAATCCGGAAAGCTTTGGTCGGCTAACCGGGGTACTTAACCCGCCTTGCGCGGGTTTTGTGCTTTATGGGCCTTTTTCAGGCTGGTGGTGTTCAGTAGTCATTCTCAAAACCCGAATCAGAAACTTACTGCAGGCTGTTGGTCGTCAGCCGTCTTCAATGCCTTTTTGTATGGCTGGCATGTGCCTTTTACCTTCTGGGCCTCAGCATCGCTGTTACAACTGGTCTCAGATGGATACACGCCTATCAGGACATCAGAGCACTCGCCGGTCAGAGCGCACACGCTGATGACAAGGGCAAACAGCGTATTCATGCTTTAGCCTCAGGGTTCCCTTTCTGGGCTAACAGGTAGCAAAGCTGACGTAGCCTTGCTTCAAACCAGTTCAGTCGTGTTGCCTGGTGGCCAGTCGGTACTCGGGCAAAATCCGTCATATTCATCTCCCGTTTATTGATGGGTAGGGGCTTTGCAGCACGGCGCCGGGTGCCTCCCGGTGGCAGCAGCCAGTTAACAACTGCTGCCGACCTGCTTTTTCCCGCAACATGGAAACCGCCCATGTTTACCTTTTAACTGTGTCGCGTGCGCTTAGCCGCATTCACCGTGGTGCAAAGCAAAATTTGCGATTAGAACTCTGGTGCAGTCGTATCAATCCGCTTATCTAAAAGCGCCTCTTTGAACTCTGCAAAACTCAATACTTCGTCGCCTTCTGACAGGCTTTCAAAATATGCTTCGTATTCCTTTTCCATCACTGTTTCCTTCCCTTAAGGCCGGGTCGCCGAACGTTGAAACCTGCTGCGAGTGTTATTGCTGTCATCTCATCCGGTGTTTCGTATGCCGCCGGCAGCTACTACGTGGGCTTCCTGCCTCGATGACGTGTTGCGATGGACGTATTATTATCGAAGTAATCGATATACGTCAAATTAAATCGATAGGTAGGGGTAAAAAAAACCAGCAGGTCAAATCATGACCCACGAAATGTGGAAGGAGATAGAAGGGTTTATTTAGTAGGGGGAATCAGGTTTCTTTTTTGTAGATAGGCCTTTGCGAAATTATCAAGTTCTTCAAGACGCATCTCTATAAGGCTGATAATTCTCTCTTTTTCATCATCAGTTGGTAACTGTTCAAACGCATTAAGAAGCCTTGTCTGGAGTTCAGAAGACGGCTTGATTTGAACGTTTGTCTCCCACGGGTCCCTATCTTGAGATACTTCGCCATCTTCCATAAAAAACCATGAAAGCGGATAACCAGTAGCTGCCGGCAGAAGATTTAAGATTTCAGATCTAGGCAGAATATCAGAGTTACACCAGCCGCTTACCGACTGAGCCTTAACTCCCAACCTGCGGGCTAGCTCAGATTGAGATATGTCGAGATCTTTTATAGCCCTTTGCAATCTCTTTCCGAAGTTCATCTCTTCATCCAATTCATAAAGTTACAACTGATTATACAGATTTTTTCTGTAGGTCTAACTATCGAAATAATTTGACGATATCGATTTAATTTGTTTTATTGTCTTCCATCGACAACCAATGAGATCAACCGATGAAGACATCAACCCAAAAAAAGCTCTTGAACATCTGCAGTCAAGCCGAGCTCGGCCGTCGTATGAAAAGGAGAGCCCAAACAGTTAATGGGTGGTTCAAAAATAAAATACCAGGAGAGCTAGTGATCAAGGTGAGCAAAGCTGTCGACTGGAAGGTAACACCGCACGAATTGCGCCCAGATCTTTATCCGAACCCTGCTGATGGACTTCCAAAGGAGTAACCATGCAAACCATCTCTTTTGAAAATCATACCCTGGTGAAGGGTGTGCAGCTGAAAACAGAAAATCAGTATTTACCGATGCGCCGCGATCGCATTAAGTGCAGGGCCATTTATACCGCCGTTCAGGAATGGGAGTCCTCATTACCTGGACGTGCGCAAGACCACGTCGCGCAGCTGGTGGCCGAACAGTGGGAGAAACAAAACGGGCGCGGTATCAGCGTCAATAAACAAAATCTGTATCGCTACCTGAAAAACGAGGGCGGTTCAGAGAAGTACACCAGTTATGTCATCCAGCTTTCGGCGGCGATCGCTGATGCAATGCCGATAGAGATCGCGCGCAAACATGGCCTAAAACGTGGCTTAACTGAAACCGAGCTGGTGGCCAATGCAATCAAAGAATGCAGCGAAGCGCACCAGGCCAAGTTACTTGGCGCACCTCTGCAGAAGCTAGAGCGTGAAATACGGGAAGCTGCAATTTCACTTTTTAACATGCTCCCTGCAGATGCGGCGGGACCACTACTGGCGAGTATCAGCGCCGTAGCGCCGCAGTTTTTCTAATCGAGTTTTGACAATGACCACCAGCACCAGCTGGTTAATAAGAGGTTTCAGATGGCCCGCATCAGAACAGTTAAACCTGAATTCTGGACAGATGAGAAGGTGGTGGAATGTTCAATTCCAGCGCGTCTCCTGTTTATCGGGTTGTTCAACTTCGCCAACGACATGGGATGCCTTGAGCGTTCGCCAAAACGGTTGAAGATGCAAATCTTCCCTGCGGACGCGCTCGATTGCGAACCACTAATACAGGAGCTGATTACTCATGGATTACTCACTGAGTATTCAGTGAATGATGTCTGCTATTTGCAGATTAAAGGTTTCCTTAAGCATCAAAAAATAAACAGACCTTCGGCCTCAAAAATACCTCTTCCGCCAGAATTCACTGAGGCTAAGGCAGGAAAGGAAGAAAAGAGAGCGCCTAATCAAGGAGGGCTCCATGAGGACTCAGTGAATCCTCATGGAGGACTCACTGACGGAAAAGGAAGGGAAGGGAAGGGAAAAGGATCAAACCCCACTCTCTACGCGCACAAGGGAAATGTTTTTCAGGAACCTCAATATTTGCAAGGTCTGGATATTCCGATCGGGAAATTCACTATGCACGACCTTTGGCTGCCGTCACAGGACTGGCCGAGACTGGCTGCTACCTGGGGAATAGCGCTTCCCGAACCGGCATACCTGCCGACAGAGCTGGCAGAGTTCACCGCGTACTGGAAATCCGAGGGGAAAGTGTTCACTCAGGTTCAGTGGGAGCAGAAATTTGCCCGCAGCGTGATAAATGCCAGAGCCAAATCCAAACCACAACCAGCAACCGGAGGTAACGGCAATGCAAGAATTCAATCAGTTAACACCGCATCCCGGGCAGTCCAGCAAATTCAGGAAGCCAGAGAGCTCTGGGAGAAGCAACGCGGACTTGCTGGCGGCGGATACGGCATGGCGGCTATGGACGGTCATGGGAGAAATATTCTCGAACCGGTGGACCCAGAAGAACGGGGCGGCGCCATCGGATATGTGGATTGCCCAGATTGGATCGATGAGTGATGCCCAGATTACCCTGGTCTGCCGTCAGTGCATGGAGCGCTGCGCCGCGGGTAACACATGGCCACCGGATCTGGCTGAATTCGTAGCGCTGGTTTCGGCGAGTGGAGCCAACCCATTCAACCTGACATCCGAAGCTGTGATAGCTGAATACAAGCGCTGGCGCAATGAGTCTTATCGCTATTCGGGTAGCGACAGATACCCCTGGAAACAGGACGTGCTGTATCACATCTGCGTTGAGATGCGCAGAACTGGAGTTGAGCGAAACCTCACAGAGGGGGAACTAAAAAAACTGGCAGAAAAATTACTCACGAAGTGGACGAAGCATCTGGCTAATGGATTCTCGATCCCGCCGATTCGCCGACAGCTTGAAGCGCCGCGACATCCGGCAGGGCCGACACCAGCACAGCTTCTGATGGAAGAGTACAAACGCCGCAAAGCGGCAGGTTTAACCAGGTAAACGAGTTTTGACCATGACCAAAAAAATCAAATCCAAATATCGCAATGAAATAACCGCCTTTGAATTCCTCAGGGCTAATCCGGATATGACGTCCGGTGAAATAGCTAGAGCAATGGGGCGTAGTGGCAGCTCTGTCAGTGGGCAGGTTAGACAACTGGCGGGTACCGGACGGATTGTCCAGACGGGCACTAAAAACGGTTCTCCAATGTGGAGAGTAAACGATATGCCGTTTGGTTGCGGTAACCCGATCAGAATGAGGTTCGAACAACTGCTGCAGGCACAACGTTCGAAAGGTAGGGAGTTCGCAGCATGACTGATATTACCCGGTTGTTAGCCAGCCTCAAGCGCCGCTCAGCCCATGCAAAAGAGTTCGGCCATGACGTCCTGTTCGTAAAGTTAAAAGATATTGATGCGCTGGTAGAAGCGTTAGAGACAAAAGAAGAGCAACGCGCAAACTGGTTCCAGATGGCTCAGAAACTGGGGGATGAATTGGATGTTACGGAAAGGCACGTCGCCGAACTGGAGTCCCGCCCCGTTGCTGCCGAGCCGTTCACTTGCCCGCGATGCGGAAGGACAACAACCCATCCTGAGGGGTGGCACTACTGCCATAAGCGGGAGGCTGAGTAATGGCTAAATCAACAGACGTACATGACCTATTAACCGCTTACCAGAAACAGGCGCGGAAAATTCCTGCAAAGGGTGTTTATTCCTCAAGACAGCGCCAGATTGAGGTACAGGCTGCTCACACTCGCAAGCTAATGCGTAAGCGTCGGCGGTCGGTCGGCAAGTCAAATAAGCTTGGCTGTCGCTTTACTGCGGAAATGCGCGTAGCGCTGATTTGCGATATGAATTTTTGGGCGCTGGTGTGCCGCTCTAACCGCAAAAAAGAGGTGTAGTAATGGACCCTTCACTGGAATACGCCTGCAAGCGAGTGCAGGAACTGGAAAGCCTGCTGCTGGTGGATATACCGGAAACAGTATGGCCAGCGGAAGTCGGCATGGTCTTCGCTCAGATTGAAAACGCCGGGACACTCCCGGCACACCACCAGCGCCGACTGCAGCACCATATCAACCGCATGTGGCTGGAAAAAATGCCGGTACCATCAATTATCGCCGCGGCAGGTTCGCTGGCCAGCGCTATGGAGAAATACGCGTGATTAATAGAGAAATCATTGTTGATAACTTTGCTGGTGGCGGCGGCGCATCGACGGGCATCGAGCTAGCGATTGGGCGTAGTGTGGACATCGCGATAAACCACGACCCGAACGCGGTAGCGATGCATACCACCAATCACCCGGACACGCTGCACTATTGCGAGTCTGTTTATTCAGTTCGCCCGAAAGTTGCGACTGCCGGCCGCCGCGTTGGTTTGGCCTGGTTCTCGCCGGACTGCCGCCACTTTTCCAAAGCGAAAGGGGCTAAACCAGTTGAAAAAGCAATTCGTGGGCTGGCGTGGATCGTTATCCGCTGGGCGCTGGATGTTGGCCCGCGGGTAATGATGCTGGAAAACGTGGAAGAGTTTAAAACTTGGGGGCCACTTATTGAAATCCCTCCGAAGCCAAATTTACCTCATGAAATGATTGGTAGTTTTATCGGTCCTGTTTACCCAGGCCACAGCCGTCCAGATCCGGCGCGCGTTGGCGAAACATTCCGGGCATTTGTCGGCATGCTGACAAATGGTATCCCGGTGAACCATCCGGCGCTGGCAGAATGCTGCGAGTTTCTGGAGTTATCGCCGGATAGCGAACAGGCAAAGCGTTTGATTGCCGGGTTGGGCTATGACGTCGATTATCGCGAACTGCGCGCCTGCGACTACGGAGCGCCAACTATCCGAAAACGTTTCTTCATGGTTATGCGCCGGGACGGGCAGCCGATAGTCTGGCCGGCAGCTACTCACGGGGATCCGAAATCGCCGGCGGTGATTTCTGGCAAACTGGCACCATGGCGCACAGCTGCAGAATGCATCGACTGGTCAATTCCAGCGCCAAGCATTTTCGACCGCAAAAAGTCTCTGGCAGAGAATACGCTGAAGCGGATCGCGCGCGGCATCCAACGCTTTGTTATCGAGAGCGCGTCGCCGTTTATCGTGAAGTGCAATCACACTACCACTAAAGGCAAATATGATTGCTTCCGGGGACAGGCACTCTCTGAACCGCTGCAGACGATTACGAAAACCCACGGTTACGCAATCGCGGTACCTCATCTGACGAAGTTCCGCTCCGGCGCAACCGGGCGACCAGTCACCGAACCGGTACCAACGGTGACGGCTGGCACGTCCAGGCGCCCGGGCGGGAATGGTCATACGTTAGGGATAGTCGAAGCTGCGATCACGCCGTTCATGGCTGGAAGCGGTGGAAGCGAGTACCAGGCCAAACCACGTCCGCTCGATAAACCCGCTCACACCATCCTGAAAGAGTCCCGTGCCTGCGTCGTCGCTCCGGTTATTGCCCGGCAGTTTGGTGCCAGCATCGGCCACCGGGCGGATGTGCCGAACGCGACTATCACGGCGGGCGGTGGAGGCAAATCGCAGTTGGTGACGCCGACGCTGATTCAGATGGGATATGGCGAACGCCCCGGGCAGGAGCCGCGCGTGCTGCAACTAGGCAACCCGCTGGGCACTGTTACCGCCGGCGGCAATAAATTCGCAACGGTGAGCGCATTCCTGGCGAAGCACTACGGCGGGAACTATACCGGCGCCGGCGTCAGCCTTGACGAACCTGCCCATTCCGTGACGACTGTCGATCACCATGCCGTTGTTGCCTCTCACTTGGTCAAGTTGCGCGGTACCTGCCGTGATGGACAGCGGACTGATGCACCGATGCCGACCCTTACCGCCGGCGGCCAGCATGTCGGGGAAGTTGAGACCACTCTCGCTTTTGAGCATTACGACGAGCAGCGCGCGCAACAGGTGCTAGCGTTTCTGAAAGAGTATTGTGGAGCCGATAGCACCGGGCTGGTGGAAATCGCCGGGGTAACTTACCGCATCGTTGATATCGGCATGCGTATGCTTCAGCCACATGAACTGTACCGCGCGCAGGGCTTCCCGGACTGGTACATCATCGACCAGGATTACCGCGGCGTTAAGTATGCGAAGGATAAACAAGTTGCGCGCTGCGGCAACGCTGTGCCGCCTCCGTTCGCAGAGGCTCTGGTGAGGGCAAACTTACCTGAAATGTGCTCGAGAAAAGTTGCTGCGTAAGATTTGATACAGGAAATATGGGAAAAAGGCCCGCGATGTCGGGCCTTTGATTAAAATCATGCTTATGGGCGCTGATTTACGTACTCGACGATCGCTTGAACTATCACGACCAGCGGCGGTACGATTTTAAAAATTAAGTTGACCATGGTGGTTTCACTTATTTTTTCGTGCCTAGCTGCAAACACCCTTGGGCTCGCCTTTGCAGTTTCAGTATCAGTAGTCGCCAGATACATTCAGCACGTTATTGGTTTGGGTGGGGTCTTCGAATCACCAAAAACCCAGGCTAAATATCATATTAAAAATCAGTACTTAACATACTTAGCGCACACGGGCGGGTCTTTAGCAGCTTGATGAATACCGTCCAATTGTTTAAGCTAAGTCCAGTCGCCAGATACATTTGGCACGGAAAAAGAGCCGCAAACTCTTCTTCCGCTTGAAAAGCCCGGTCTAATCAGCCGGGCTTTTTCATTTTTACAACGAATCTATAAGTCAGCTTATCTATAAACACTATATATAGTGATTCATTACGATAAGGTGCTCTATATGGTGAGTATTTTAGTAATGGGAACTTTTGAGTACAAGGGTTGATTTTGACGTTAATTTGAGGTTTCGCAGGCGTAATAATCGCTAAGTGCACGCCGTATAAGGCCTGGAGAAGAAGTCAATAAAACAGAAAAAAAATGAAAATTTGATCGAGTGCTTCATTTATAGAACAAAAAAGCTTAGCCACCTTGGTTCGGTCCTGTAAAGTGACTTCTTTCCCTCCCTCCTCAATCACAATTCAATGGAATAAACCCTATATCTTGTGTTTCGCCAAAAATGATTGAAGATAATTTTTAAAAACGCCCATGAAATTACCCCAGCCCGATAAATTCTTTGATATGGGTGGGGTAGCACATCAAGACTCTTTCTCAATAAAATCTAAGTTCATGTTCCTTTTTATAAAAAAATCTATTGAAAACATAGATGTATGATTGCCAAAGGCTACTGGTTGCTTGAGAATTTTCTTTAATAGTATTACTGTATATATATACAGTAATATTGTGTGAGGTACTTTTATGGGCTTCCCATCACCAGCTAAAGACTATGCAGAACAAACACTTACTATAAACAGGCTGTGCCAGATTGACGCTAATTGCCGGGTGTTAGAGACGAGCGCGGGTTTCGCCGTTGTGGATGTTTCCCGCCGTCCTAAGCAGGGAGATCACGTACTGATTTCATTCTGCGGGATAATTCAGTTTGGCATTGTTCGCGGTCGCGCACTCATTACTTCAGATGGTGAAGCGATAGAAGGCGATGCCCTGGACGATGTGGACGTGAAGGGCGTTTTAACGTTCTTGATCAACCGGGCAAATTACGTCGAGGAAGACCCGAACCCTGCGATTTAACCCCGACCCGCTACGGCGGGTTTTGTTTTTTTTGGGGAAAACTTCAAGTTAAACATGAGCATGTGATTAGCAAAAAGTGACATCAAGGGCTTGAACATTTCATCTAACAAGTATACTGTTTATTTATACAGTGTTTGCGTGAGGAGCTAATTATGAAAGTGGAAATCACAATTGATCGTCGCAAAAAGCTACCAGAGGGCGCTGTCCCGGCATTAGAGAAAGAGCTGCTGCGGAGGCTTGACCAAAACTTTAACAACTGCAGTTTGATCATTCGCCGAACCGGTACTGATGGTCTGAGTGTGTTTGGTGGGATGGATGGGGACAAAAAGCGGGTGGAGCAAATCCTTCAGGATACTTGGGAAAGTGCTGACGACTGGTTCTATTGAGTAGAGGTCCAGTGGCTGACCTGGTTTATTTTGAGGATTTTGCTGTGGCTAAAAAACAACAAATGCCGAACACCGGCTATGTAGTAATCAGATGCGATGACGGGGTAATTGTTGCCCGTCTCACCTCTTTTCCCGTATGTGAGCGCGCTTTAATGTACCGTCGCGGTGATACTGTTTCGTTTATGCCTCTGCAGCCCGATGAGATCGTGGGGACTCTCTCGCTGTTTTCGCAGATGATTGAAAGAGCAAAAACCGGAGGGGGTTACCAGATTCCTCCGGGCTCTGTTACACTCCCTTCATAGGCCTGAACAACCTATGCCTGCTGCGTCACGGAGAGAAACCATGGCGCAAACAAAATTAATATCTGATGCGGAACAGGCTGGCGATCATGTTGATGGCGCTGGTCTTTCTTCATTCCACAACTTGACACCACGACAGCAGGAAGTTTTTGATCTGCTGGTGGCGTTTATCAATCAGCATGGCTACCCGCCGACCTTTCAGGAACTGGCAGGGCTAATCGGCGTTAGCTCACCAAACGCTGTTGCATTGCACCTTCGTGCGTTACAAAAAAAGAACTTCATAAAATTATCTCGCGGTGTTTCCCGTGGAATTTCTGTCGTCGGAAGAAAGGAACCGGTACTTGCCGTGCAGCTGCTGCAGGAAATGATCGCTGACGAACCGGGAGCGCGTGATCGGGCGCTGGAGTTCCTCCGAGTGTACGAGGCCCGGCCATGAAGAAAAGCTGGTTTCTCCATGAACAACTTTCAGAGTCTCAGGCTCTGGAACTGGCGGAACGCTACCGGAAAAAGAATTGTCCGGTTGAGAAAAGTCTGTCGAGCGACTTTATCTCATGGGAAGTCCGTGTGCTGTTGCAGGAATCCAGCAAGCCACCGCGCGTTAACAGAACCTACACACAAAAAATGTGGAGGGAGTGATGCGCGCCTTACTAAATGTTGATGTTGCCCGGCACCTGGGAATTGTGTTGCTTAAACCCGGTAAAGAGTTGATGTCTTTATTCAGCGGTGGGCGCGTGCTGGTGGAGACTCTGCCAGAAAAAATGAAGACTCTACCAAGCGGGCGAATTCCTGACGCCGGGCAACCTTTACGAGATGATCCCGATATTCGCCCATTCTTTATGAAAGAGCGGGTAGTGAGGGCTGCTGGTGGTGTGAATAGTCTCGAATCCTGGTTGCTTAAGAGGGTTAAGCATTGCCAGTGGCCACATTCTGATTATCACCATTCAGAGCTGGTAACGTTCCGGCATTCAACCGGGGCAATCGTCGCATGCTGGCATTGTGATAACGAGCTGAAGTACCAGACCGATCAAACCCTTGATAGGCTGGTAGGTATCAATAACGCAGATCTGATAATCGATGCTGCCCGTCTCGCACTGGGATTTGACCCTGAACGCTCCCTGTCACTTGCTGAATTGTGCTGGTGGGCTGTCAGCGTTGGGATAGGGGAAGAAATCACAGAAGAGATGGCGCGCCGTTCCCTCCGGCTTAAAGAAGAGGTTTTCCAGTCAGTCTACAAAGAAAGCGAAATCGTCCCATCGGTGCCTGCCACCAGCATTCTTTCCCCGCTTGTTGCTAAGGTTGCCAGGCATCCTGAACCACCAGCCCCTGTAAAACCAGAGGTGCCAGTGGTAGTTGATCCCGTGGCACCAGCCACTTTATTCACCAGACCTAAGCGGATCCGCTGGGTGTCAGATGGTTTTATTTCCTGGGTAAAGACTCAGCCATGTATGTGCTGTGGTCAGTCTGCCGACGATGCGCATCACCTTATCGGATGGGGGCAGGGCGGCGTCGGTACCAAAGCACACGATATTTTTACTATCCCGCTTTGCCGTAAGCATCACCGGACGCTTCATCACGATCCAGTTGCTTTCGAGCGTGAGTACGGCAGTCAGCCGGAATTAATTATTAAATTGCTGGACCGGGCCTATGCGCTCGGCGTTCTGGCGTAAGGAGAAGAGCATGATGACACCACGTCAACGCCGGCTGCAGCGCGCAGGATTAGAAACAGTGGCCGCCGCGCCTCGCAAAAGCTGGTTAGGCCGGTTTACGACCCTGAATGGCATTCAGTCTGCCTGGATTAAATCACTGCTAACAATATGGGGAGAGAGCATGCGTGGGGGAACAGCTCCCCGAAAGCCCACAGGCCACTCCTGCTGGCGAGGTTTGAAAGGAGACCGCTGGTCAGATAAAGCGCTGGAACGATTTACTGCAGCGATAGAACAGGCGAGGGAGGAGGGATATCGAGGCCAGCAAGCCTTAAACCGAGCACATGCGATTTTATGGCCTCAGCCAGTCATCAGCCTGATAGATTCCGCTATTCATGATGATGATGCCGAATTTGTAGAGCGCTGTGTTCTCGGAGCATTTGAAGCTGCGGATCCGGTTTATCTGGTAGGAGTTAGTTATTACACCACACGCAAAAAAATTTCTGACATAACCCGGGAATTACAGCTGGTGGCCCCGTGGCTAACAGATGGTGAAGCCCGCAAGCGCGTGCGATGGTGCCTGGAAATATTCAGAGCAAAAACATTTCTGTCGGTACGAAAGGGAATTCAGGATGATTAACAAAAAGTGCTATAAATCCCTTTTGATGTTGAAAATGGGCCAAAAAATCAGATAATCCATTCATGCTTGGCAGAGCTGCGCCACTCGGCAGCGACAAAAAGCGACAATTTGATTATAACGAGAGCCCCGCCAGTGCGGGGTTTTTGCTTTCCGGCGATACGACAGGGGTATTCGCGAGATGCTGAGCATCAGTACCCCTGTCATATCGTCGAGTTGTATTTTCCAGATTTAGACAAAATCTTGAGTGTGGTGGGTGAAGATTTTTGTTACTTTTCCTGCGTGGTGAATCCCCAACGCGGTGGAGTGTACAGCGGTTCCTATCTTTTATCGTAAGCACACGGATCGGTTCGCTGGCCGATTCTCCGGGAAGCACCCGGCACCACACCCCCTTACCTTAGCCTACGTTAACGCTTGGAATTTTTAATTTGCAAAGTGCAATAGCGCACAGCGTTTTGTTCATAAGTGCAACGCTTTGATATTGCAAAATATTGACCTGAAAAATAGTTTCTGGTTAATTTATCGGTGTGGTGAATCCCCCTATGCGGAGGGGCGACCAGTCAATTACAGAAATCCTGTAAATGCAGCGCGAGCTATGCCGGCTGGGGCGAGCTCTCCGGGAGGCACCCGGCACCACAATCCCCTCATTTTAGCCCACGTTAACGCGTGGGCTTTTCTATTTCAGGCTCACGGGAATCATCATCGATACGCTTTGTTGATAAATCAGCCCGATGAGCCTGACCATTTTAAATGCACAGCACCCGCTAACTATGCGAGGTGGAGACTATGAAAATGCCTGACAAAATCTTTTCGGCGGCCTCGTACTGCACGTCGGGTGGCTTAATTTGTACTGGGCTGGCAAGAGCGTATGACTGGTTTCATGGGCTTGACTGGAATTTCATTGCCCTGGCAAGTGGCGTGATAATCGGTGTGGCTACATATCTAACCAACCTCTATTTCAAACGCCGCTGGACGAAGATGTATCAGCAGTCACTTGACCGAGGCTACGGTGGCCCGCCACCACAGGATCATTGAAATGGCTAACCTGAAAACGAAACTCAGCGCAGCCATGCTGGGATTAATAGCTGCTGGTGCATCTGCGCCAACTCTGATGGATCAGTTCCTTGATGAGAAAGAAGGTAACAGCCTTACCGCTTATCGCGATGGTAGCCAGGGGATCTGGACTATTTGCCGAGGCGCCACGCGAATTGATGGTAAACCCGTCACGCAGGGAATGAAGTTAACCCAGGCAAAATGCGACGAGGTGAATGCTATCGAACGTGATAAGGCGCTGGCGTGGGTTGATCGTAATATCCGCGTACCGTTGACGCCTCCGCAGAAAGTCGGCATTGCTTCATTCTGTCCGTACAACATCGGCCCCGGTAAATGCTTCCCGTCTACGTTCTACCAGCGCATCAACGCCGGCGACCGTAAAGGCGCATGTGAAGCGATTCGCTGGTGGATTAAGGACGGTGGGAAGGATTGCCGCATACGCTCTAATAACTGCTACGGGCAGGTAACGCGCCGGGATCAGGAAAGTGCGCTGACGTGCTGGGGGATTGACCAGTGAATGCAACTTACTTAAAGCCAGCTATCGCCGCGGTGATTATTACTGGTGCCTTTGTTGCTGGTTTAGCCTGGAGCGATCGGGCATGGGAAAAGCGGTGGGCTGAACGTGATAGCGCCGAATCGGCTCAGGAAGTTAACGCGCAAACCGCCGCCCGGATGATTGAACAGGGGCGCTTGATCGCCCGCGATGAGGCCGTACAAGATGCTCAAGCCCAAACCGCTGCAGCGCGCGCTGCTGCCGCTAATCTCTCTGGCACTGTTAACCAGCTGCGCCAGCAGGCAAAACACCTTGCCACCCGCCTGGACGCCGCAAAGCACACCGCGAGTCTCGCCGCTACCGTCAGAAGCAAAACAACCGGCGCCACCGCCGGAATGCTCGCCGACATGCTTGGAGACCTTGCAGAAGAGGCTCGACGATATGCTGCAATCGCTGACGAACGCTACACAGCAGGGATGACCTGCGAGCGGATTTACGAATCGGTGAGGACTTCTATCCCAGCGAAAGAGTAGATCTTCCCATTACTACATACATTTGTTAAAAACATGTGATAAGGTCAGGCTTTATAAGGGGCAATCACATGATATCGTGTGACGAAGTTATAAACTATGGAATGGCTGAATTAATGAATTCGGAGTAATTGTGACGATTCACAGCGATTTGGAAGCTTACTTATTATTATTACTTAACATGTGGCCTGTATTGATAGTCGTTTGTATTGGGATGGCATTGGCGTTTTATGGCGTATTCATGCGCAAGACGGCCATAATTTTAATCGTACTAGCAATAATAATTAGTGTGTTAGGTTGGATGTATGCCTGAATGTGGAAATATATTTTTCCTTATCTATTACGGTCGCTGATGCGACCTTTTTTATGGGCATTGATGCATCAAGTCCGCATGATTTATGTTGGTTTTGTAGGGAGTAAATAAAAAAATAGCCCTGCTTTATGGGGGAGCAGGGCGAGATGTAATATGAATAAAGCAGTTATCATTTAGGTCAGAACTGACGTTATCACATTTTTCGGACATTTCAATGCACTGGATACATCAAGTTTTAAATCCGGATGTTTCTTTTGCCAAATAGCCTTTGAATAGAGTTTTCTTAATGCCGCCCAGTAACGCCATGATGTTTAACCAGTAGCCTCGCCTGTGCGGGGCTTTTTTATTCATAAAGGTACATGATGCAAAATATCAAGATTGAATACATTAATGGCGCGCTGGTGGCGCTGGAGCGTGACGGTGTGTCTTACGCGCATCTGCCTGTCTCAGCTATCCATTTTGACCATACCGCTAAGATTTTCCCTCACCTCAAGATTGAGATTGAAGCTGGTGGTGCACCATTCGTACCGGCAGTACCAGCGCAACCACAACCGGCAGAGCCAGAACAGCCACCAGCTGCTGTAGAAGAAGTGCAGCCAGCAAAAGAAGGTGAACTCTTGCTGCCGGGGGATACTGCGCCACGACCGGCGCGTCGTCCCCGTCATCGCAACCGTAACCGCAACCGGAGCCAGTAATGCTTAATCGTAATGATCTGACCCTTTCGCTTTTCTATGCTTCCAGCACGAATGTAGAAGGCGAAAAAGTCGCGACATTGACCGTTCAGGTGAACAATTCCGACATGGTGGCCATGCAGAGCAACAAGCTGCAGTGCATCACTGATAAGGCTGGTAAGAAGGCTTATTCCATCGGCGAGCAGATGGTCTCCAATGGCTCTGATCCGTTGCTGGTTGCTCTGGAGAGCTACTGGCGCCAGAACACTGAGGCGGTCGTAACCGGGTTACTGGTCGATGTTGGTGACTTCATTGCAGGCCACATCAGCCAGTCCTCAACGTTCCTCGGCTTCAATGGGTTGAAGGTCTTCGAGAATGAACCCCTGCCGGCACGCATCCCCGAGGATGTGCTGCAGGCCGACGGCGGCGCATCCGCAGGCTGAGCATTCACAGAGGTCATTCTGTGAGTGGCCTCGATGAATAACCATTCAAACGGTAATGATAACCGTTATCGTTGCGGGTCCTTTCCGGGAGTTCGAGCAGTTACGGGGCGGCGACCTCGCGGATTCTCGCTACATATGAAAATTTCTGAGTTTAAGGCGTTTCCGTTCTTCTTCTGTGTAACTCATTGTTTATTAATAGGTTGTTACATGAGAAGAAAGGAAGCCAGGAGTTAGTTTCCTGCCCGGATCACTCAAGATCGTTTCCGTACCCCGTTTTCACTCAAGGAGTGCGTATGGAGGTGAACAAAAAACAGCTCTCCGATATTTTTGGTGTCAGCGTTCGTACGATCCAGAACTGGCAGGATCAGGGTATGCCGGTTGTACGCGGCGGCGGCAAAGGTAATGAGGTGCTTTACGATTCCGCCGCTGCGATTAAGTGGTTTGCCGAGCGCGATGCTGATATCGAAAACGAAAAGTTGAGAAAGGAAGTAGAAGAGCTCCGTAAGGCTGGTGAATCAGAGCTACAGCCTGGAACGATTGATTATGAGCGCTACCGTCTGACCCGGTCGCAGGCTGATGCCCAGGAGCTAAAAAACGCCAAAAGTTCTGCTGAGGTGGTGGAGACCGCATTCTGCACGTTCGTGCTTTCACGCGTGGCCGGCGAAATAGCCAGTATCCTGGACGGGATCCCCCTGTCGGTGCAGCGGCGGTTTCCTGAGCTGGAGAATCGACACATTGATTTCCTTAAAAAGGACGTAATCAAAGCCATGAACAAGGCAGCTGCGCTGGATGAAATTATACCGGGGTTGCTGAGTGAATATATCGAACAGTCAGATTAAGGGGCTGCAGTCATCCGCACGCGCCGGGCTGCGCTCACTCTATCGCCCGGAGCCGCAAACGGCAGTGGAATGGGCAGACAAAAATTATTACCTGCCGAAAGAGTCGGCATACCAGGAAGGGCGCTGGGTCACGCTGCCTTTTCAGCGCGCGATAATGAATGCGATGGGAAATGACTACATACGGGAAGTGAACGTTGTTAAGTCTGCCCGTGTCGGTTACTCAAAGATGCTGCTGGGCGTCTATTCCTATTTTATTGAGCATAAGCAGCGAAATTCCCTCATCTGGCTGCCGACCGACGGCGATGCCGAAAACTTTATGAAGTCGCACGTTGAGCCGACGATCCGTGATATTCCAGCATTGCTGGCGCTGGCGCCGTGGTATGGGAAAAAACACCGCAATAACACGCTCAGCATGAAACGATTCTCTAACGGCCGCGGCTTCTGGTGTCTCGGCGGTAAGGCTGCCAAGAACTACCGTGAGAAATCGGTCGATGTTGCCGGTTATGATGAGCTGGCGGCATTCGATGAGGACATCGAGAAAGAAGGTTCGCCAACGTTTCTGGGTGATAAGCGAATTGAGGGCTCTGTCTGGCCCAAATCGATCCGCGGCTCTACCCCAAAAATTCGCGGTACCTGCCAGATTGAGCGAGCCGCCAGCGAATCGCAGCATTTTATGCGTTTCCATGTTGCGTGCCCGCATTGCGGGGAAGAGCAATACCTCAAGTTCGGCGATAAGGAAACGCCTTTTGGTTTTAAATGGTCTCCCGGTGAGCCTGCCAGCGTTTTTTACCTGTGCGAGCATAACGGGTGCGTCATTAAGCAACAGGAGCTGGATTTCACTCATGCACGCTATATCTGCGAGCGAACCGGTATCTGGACGGGGGACGGTCTTAACTGGTTCTCTTCCTCGGGTGGAGAAATAGACCCGCCTGACAGTGTGACCTTCCATATCTGGACGGCTTACAGCCCGTTCACCACATGGGTGCAGATTGTTAAAGAGTGGATTAAAACCAAGGGTGATACAGGCAAACGCAAAACTTTCACCAATACCACTCTCGGGGAAACCTGGGAGGCGAAAATTGGTGAACGGCCTGATGCCGATCTTATCGCAGAGCGAAAGGAACTCTTTGCTGCCGCAGTGCCGGATCGCGTTGTCTACCTTACTGCCGGAATTGATTCACAGCTTGATCGTTATGAAATGCGAGTCTGGGGTTGGGGACCTGGTGAAGAAAGCTGGCTGGTGGACCGACAGATAATCATGGGGCGTCATGATGACGAGCAGACCCTTCAACGCGTAGATGAGGCGATCAACAAGACCTATAAACGCCGAAATGGCGCGGAGATGAGTATTTCCCGCATCTGCTGGGATATCGGGGGGATTGACCCAACAATCGTTTATAGCCGTTCGAAAAAGCATGGTCTTTTTCGCGTAATTCCCATCAAAGGTGCTTCTGTATACGGTAAACCTGTAGCGAATATGCCCCGTAAACGAAATAAAAACGGGGTGTATCTGACGGAGGTTGGTACCGATACGGCGAAGGAGCAGATTTATAACCGATTAACGCTTATTCCGGTTGGTGATGAGCCAACGGCCGGCGCCGTTCATTTTCCTAACAACCCGGAAATCTTCGACCTGACCGAGGCTCAGCAGCTGACAGCAGAGGAGCAGGTTGAAAAATGGGTAAACGGCGAGCGGAAAATACTCTGGGACAGTAAAAAACGTCGTAATGAGGCGCTGGACTGTTTTGTCTACGCGCTGGCAGCTCTGCGGATAAGTGTTTCCCGCTGGCAGCTGAATCTTGAGTCTCTTCTGATCAGCATGCAGGAGGACGAACTTACCTCTAAACCGAAAAAGACCCTGGCGGATTATGCCCGGGCATTAGCCGGAGATGAATAATGGCAACACAGTCTGAACTGGACAGTGCCCGCGCCGCACTTCATGACCTGATGACAGGGAAACGCGTTGCGACGGTACAGAAAGATGGCCGCCGCGTTGAGTTTACTGCCACGTCAGTTGCTGATTTGAAAAAATATATTGCCGAACTTGAAGTTCAGATTGGCATCACCAGTCGCCGGCGCGGGCCAGCAGGATTTTACGCATGAAATTACCAGCACTTGTTGGACCCGACGGTAAAACGTCGCTCCGGGAATATGCCGGATACCATGGTGGGGCTGGTGGCTTTGGTGGCCAGCTTCGCGCGTGGAATCCACCCAGTGAAAGTGGTGATGCCGCACTACTGCCGAACTTCCAGCGTGGAAACGCCCGCGCCGACGATCTTGTTCGTAATAACGGCCTCGCGGCGAATGCGGTACAGCTTCACCAGGATCATATCGTTGGTTCATTTTTCCGTCTTAGCCACCGGCCTGCCTGGCGCTATCTTGGGATCAGCGAAGAGGATGCGCGTGCGTTTGCCCGTGAGTGCGAGGATGCCTGGAAAGAATACGCGGAGGACGACCACTGTTTTATTGATGCCGAACGTAAACGCACGTTCACCATGATGATCCGTGAAGGGGTGGCCATGCACACTTTTAACGGAGAGTTATTTACTCAGGCGACCTGGGATACCAGCGCGAACAGGCTATTTAGAACACAGTTTAAGATGGTCAGTCCTAAGCGGATCGGTAATCCAGGCAATCAGGGCGATACCCGAAATTGCCGGGCAGGGGTAAGAATTAATGATGCTGGTGCCGCCCAGGGTTACTACGTCAGCGAGGATAACTATCCCGGGTGGATGGCTCAGAAGTGGAATTATATTCCGCGTGAGCTACCTGGCGGGCGAACGGCCTTTATCCATGTGTTTGAGCCAATGGAAGATGGACAGACAAGGGGAGCGAATCAGTTTTATAGCGTTATGGAGCAGATGAAAATGCTCGATACGCTGCAAAACACCCAACTGCAAAGCGCCATCGTCAAGGCGATGTATGCCGCCACGATTGAAAGTGAGATGGATACCCAGACAGCAATGGATTTTATCCTCGGTGCGGACAATCCGGAGCAGACGAAAAAGCTGACCGGATGGCTTGGGGAAATCGCAACGTATTATGCGGCCGCCCCGGTCAGACTTGGAGGGGCGAAGGTGCCACACCTGATGCCCGGGGATTCACTGAATCTGCAATCTGCTCAGAATACCGATAATGGGTATTCCGTATTCGAGCAATCGCTCTTACGTTACATCGCCGCAGGGCTTGGCGTTTCTTACGAGCAGTTATCCCGTAACTACTCACAAATGAGTTATTCCACCGCACGCGCGAGCGCCAATGAGTCCTGGGCCTATTTCATGGGCCGGCGCAAATTTATCGCTGCCCGGCAGGCGAGCATGATGTTTTTGTGCTGGCTGGAAGAGGCGATCGTCCGTCGTGTCGTCAGCCTGCCATCCCGCGCCCGTTACAGTTTCCAGGAGGCCAGGACAAGCTGGGCGAACTGCGACTGGATCGGCTCCGGCAGGATGGCGATTGACGGCCTTAAGGAGGTGCAGGAGGCGGTTATGCTGATTGAAGCAGGCCTCAGTACCTATGAAAAAGAATGCGCGAAGCGCGGCGATGATTATCAGGAAATCTTTGCCCAGCAGGTGCGTGAAACGATGGAACGGCGACAGGCAGGGTTAAGACCGCCTTCGTGGGCAGCTGCGGCGTTCCAGTCTGGTCTGGAGAATTCCGGTAAGGAGGAACAAGATGACGCCCGAGCTGCGTAACCTTCCACATATTGCCAGCCTGGCATTTAACGAACCGCTGCTCCTTGAACCCGCCTATGCGCGGGTTTTCTTTTGCGCGCTGGCAGGCCAACTGGGCATTACCCGCCTGACTGATACCGTATCGGGGACAACCCTGGGCACCGAGCAAATGGCGGAACCACTGATGCTATTCGGTAACGAGGAGGCCGGGCCGCGTCCGGCTCGTAGCTATCAGGTAATGAATGGCATCGCGGTATTACCGGTTGCCGGGACCCTGGTCAATAAAACCCGTTCACTCCAGCCGTATTCCGGCATGACCGGGTACAACGGTGTTATTGCCCGCCTGCAGCAGGCTATCAGCGATCCTGATGTTGACGGAGTTTTGCTGGATATGGATACGCCGGGCGGGATGGTCGCCGGAGCTTTTGACTGCGCCGACATTATTGCCCGGGCCCGCGATATTAAACCCGTTTGGGCGCTGGCGAACGATATGAACTGCAGCGCCGGACAGCTTATCGCCAGTGCGGCATCACGTCGGCTTGTGACACAGACAGCAAGGACAGGGTCCATCGGTGTGATGATGGCCCACAGCAATTATGGTCAGGTGCTGAAATCGCAGGGGGTCGAGGTCACGTTGATTTACAGCGGCGACCACAAGGTTGATGGCAACCCTTACGAAAAATTGCCGAAAGATGTTCGTGAAGCTTTTCAGTCCCGTATCGATGCCACCCGGCAGATGTTTGCTGAAAAAGTGGCAGGTTATACGGGAATGTCGGTGAGGGCGGTTCTCGATACTGAGGCTGCGGTCTTCTCCGGGCAGGAGTCCATTGATCATGGGCTGGCGGACGAACTTGTTAACAGTACAGATGCGATCGGCGTAATGCGCAGCGCGCTGGATACCAAAAAGACCATCCATATCGGAGGAACGATGAAGACAACGACGACGAATGCAGCTGCAACCCAACCAGACGCCAATGCCGCAGCGGAAGCCAATGGAGCAATTGTAACTGCTCCGGCAGTGCCAGCGGCTGCTGCACCCACACCGGATGTAAATGCTCAGGTTGCCGCGGCGGTCTCTGCTGAGAATGCCCGAATTATGGGGATCCTGAACTGTGAGGCCGCAAGCGGTCGGGAGGAACAGGCCCGTGCGCTGGCAGAAACGCCGGGAATGACGGTTGAGCATGCACAACGCATTCTGGCGGCGGCGCCGCAAAGTTCACAGGCCCGAAGCGAAA
This sequence comes from Klebsiella sp. JN_Kp122, assembly GCF_040062085.1. Lineage (NCBI taxonomy): Bacteria > Pseudomonadati > Pseudomonadota > Gammaproteobacteria > Enterobacterales > Enterobacteriaceae > Klebsiella > Klebsiella sp. JN_Kp122. The sequence goes on along the minus strand of NZ_JBEAHW010000047.1, from coordinate 110,594 downwards.
CAGCGTTGGATCGCCTGATGGAAACCGCACCAGAAACGCTGGCGTCCGGAGCACCGGCTGCCAGTGAAACCGATGATTTGATGAATACCCCTGTTTAAGAGGCTCACATGGCTAACACTGAAGAATTTACACACTACCAGCCGCTGGGTAATAGCGATCCAGCCCACACCGCTTATGGAGTTGGCGCACTGGCAGCGGCAACGCCCGTTATGACTCCGTTAATGCTGGAGGCGACGGCGGGAAAACTCGTTGCCTGGGACGGCGAGCATGCTGGCGCGGCATGCGGCATCCTGGCGGTAGCCGCCGACCAGAACAGCACAGAACTTACCTTTTATAAATCCGGCTCTTTCCGTGTTGAAGATATTCACTGGCCGGATGCAGTCACCGACGACAGCATTAAACGTAATGCCTTTGCTGGCACTGCTATCAGCATCGTTTAACCGACTCCTTTACCAATTTCATCATTCATAAAAGCCGCCTTTGCGGCTTTTTTTACGGGAAAAATCTATGTCAGTTTATACAACAGCCCAACTGCTGGCGGTCAATGAGAAGAAATTCAAATTCGATCCGCTTTTCCTGCGCATCTTCTTCCGTGAAAGTTATCCCTTCACGACTGAGAAGGTCTACCTGTCGCAAATTCCAGGCCTGGTCAACATGGCGCTGTATGTGTCGCCGATTGTCTCCGGGAAAGTGATTCGCTCTCGTGGCGGCAGCACGTCAGAATTTACCCCGGGCTATGTGAAGCCTAAACACGAAGTTAACCCACAAATGACTCTCCGCCGCCTGCCTGATGAAGATCCACAGAAACTGGCAGATCCTGCTTATCGCCGTCGCCGCATCATTCTTCAGAATATGAAAGATGAGGAACTGGCGATTGCACAGGTTGAAGAGAAGCAAGCAATCGAAGCTGTGCTCTATGGGAAATACACCATGAGCGGGGAAGCATTTGAGCCAGTTGAAGTGGATATGGGGCGCAGTGCTGGCAATAACATCATTCAGGCAGGGGCGGCAGCATGGTCTGGCCGCGATAAAAAAACCTATGATCCGACCGATGACATTGAAGCCTATGCTCTCAACGCCAGCGGTACGATCAACATTATCGTATTCGATCCGAAGGGCTGGGCACTGTTCCGCTCTTTCGATGCCGTTAAGGAGAAGCTGGATACTCGCCGTGGCTCGAACTCGGAACTGGAAACGGCCCTGAAAGACCTGGGTAAAGCCGTTTCTTATAAGGGCATGTACGGCGATGTCGCTATTGTGGTTTATGCCGGTCAGCTCGTTGAAAATGACGTCAAAAAAAATGCTCTGCCGGACCTGTCTATGGTACTGGGTAACACCCAGGCCCGCGGTCTGCGCACCTATGGTTGCATCCTTGATGCAGACGCCCAGCGCGAAGGTATTAACGCTTCAACTCGCTACCCAAAAAACTGGGTTCAGTTGGGAGACCCTGCACGCGAATTCACCATGATTCAGTCAGCACCGCTGATGCTACTGGCAGATCCGGATGAGTTCGTCTCCGTAAAACTGGCCTAACAAGTGGGACCACGGCCCTTCGGGGCCTTTCTTATTAAAGAGGAAAGAGTGATGACCAAAGAAGAGTTGATTGCCCGCCTGAAAGAGCTGGGCATCATGCTGAACCGTGAGGTCAGCCTGACCGGATCAAAAGAAGAGCTGGCGCTGCGTATTGCTGAGCTGGAAGAGGAGCTTGACGATGGCGGAGACAGCAATGAACCAGGCACTGAGAATTCGGCCCCCGGCGGGGAGGGCAACGATAGCAAAGCACAGAATAACGTATTAACTCCGTCGCCCCAGGAAAAAAAATCCGGATCTGGGGACCTGGTAGCAGTGAAAACTCGTGCGACGTTACACCTCGAAGCACTGCACGCTGTAAAGAATGAACAAGTGAGCCTTGTTTTGCCGGGTACTACCGTTCGTGTCAGCGCTGGGGATGCGGAAGAGTTGATTGCACGGGGGCTGGCTGTCGAATCATAGCGGGGCGGGTATGACCGATTTCGATAATATTTTCGATGCTGCAATATCGCGGGCGGATGAAACGATACGCTCGACCATGGGCACGGTGGCGCTTATCTCTTCGGGCGAGCTTACCGGGCGGAGTATCTCCGGGGTATTTGATGATCCTGAAAATATTGGCTATGCGGCTCCCGGCGTGAGGGTGGAGGGCACAAGCCCTTCATTTTTCATTAAGTCAGTGTATGCCAGCGCGTTACAGCGGCTGGATACCCTCACCATTAACGGCATCTCCTACTGGATTGACCGTATTGGCCCGGACGATTGTGGATCCTGCCATCTCTGGCTAGGCACCGGACATCCCCCCGTTGGAAACCGCCGCCGATAGGAGGTTTTATGGGTATTAAGGGGCTGGAGCAAGTCATTGCGAACCTGAACAGCCTTGATCGCAATATGGTGCCTAAGGCCAGCGCCTGGGCAATCAACCGCGTCGCCAGAACTGCCGTTACCGCAGCGACCCGAAAAGTGGCTAACGAAACGATAGCGGGCGATAACCGCGTGAAAGGTATCCCGGTCAAGCTGGTTAAACAGCGGGTCAGAGTCAGTAAAGCATCCTCTAATGGCCGGATGAACGCCAGGATAAAGGTCAACCGGGGAAACTTACCGGCAATCAAGCTTGGTGCCGCGCAAGTCCGCTTAACAAGAAAGAAAGGGGCGCTTCTACGGAGAGGGAGTGTCCTGAAAATCGGGAAATATCTTTTCAGGGACTCTTTCATTCAGCAATTAGCCAACGGTCGCTGGCATGTCATGAAGCGTATTGAAGGTAAAAATCGCTACCCCATCGATGTTGTGAAAATCCCACTGGCTGCGCCGCTTACAACTGCTTTCGAAGCGGAAAAGAAACGCATGCTTGATGTCGAGATGCCAAAGCAACTGGCCGCTGCGCTCAAGCAACAACTGAGGTTACACCTTAAACGATGAAACATACCGAAATACGCCAGGCCGTGATCGATGGCCTGGAAAGCATGATAGGGAATAGCGCCATTTTTTTTGATGGTCGTCCGGCTGTCATTGAGGAAGAAGATTTTCCTGCTGTGGCGGTTTATCTGACTGATGCCGAATACACCGGGGAGGAGCTGGATGCTGATACCTGGCAGGCCACTTTACATATTGAAGTTTTCCTTCCTGCCCAGGTGCCTGATTCCGAACTTGATGAATGGATGGAAACTCGGGTTTACCCGGCAATATCAGGTATCCCCACGCTGAATGGACTGATTACCGTGATGGTGCAACAGGGCTATGAGTATCAGAGGGATGACAGCCTCGGGCTCTGGAGTTCCGCAGATATGAAATATTCAATTACTTATGACATGTGAGGATTTATGCCAACACCTAATCCACTTGCTCCGGTAAAAGGGGCGGGAACTACACTCTGGTTGTACACGGGGACCGGGGACGCTTATGCAAACCCTTTGTCCGATGCTGACTGGCAACGCCTGGCAAAAATTAAGGAGCTGACGCCGGGTGAGATGACGGCTGAGTCCTACGATGATACCTATCTTGATGATGAAGATGCGGACTGGACCGCTACCGCCCAGGGGGCAAAATCGGCAGGTGATACATCATTAACGCTGGCCTGGAAACCGGGAGAGGAGGGTCAAAAATCGCTGGTGGCCTGGTTTGTCGATGGCTCTGTACGGGCGTACAAAATTAAGTATCCGAATGGCACCGTGGATGTGTTCAAAGGTTGGTGCAGTAGCCTGGGTAAAGCCATCCCCGCGAAGGAAGTGATCACGCGTACCGCAAAAATCACCAATACCGGGAAACCGGAACTGGCTGAAGAAAGCGGCAACCCGCCGATCGCAGTGACCGGCATCAAACTCGACAAGGCAACGGCCAGCGTAGCCGTCGGCGCTACCACAACGCTAAACGTCACCTTCCTGCCTGCCAGTGCATCGGAACAGTCTTTCCGTGCGGCGACCTCTGATAGCGCGAAGGCGACTGTGGCAGTGAGTGGTAAATCTCTGATTGTCACCGGCGTGGCGGCTGGCGCGGCAGACATTATTGTCATGAGCAATGACGGTAATTTTGTGGCGACCTGCAAGACCACCGTGACTGCGTCCTGAGGATAAAGGCATGAGCATGTTTTTGAAGAAAGACGAATTTACCCATAACGGCGCTTCGGTGCCAATCACCGAATTGTCGGCATTGCAGCGCATTACTTATCTCGAATATCTGGCCGCAGAAGAAAAAGCCTTATCCGCAATTTCTGATGACGTGGATGACCAGACAATGTCCGCCGGGCTGGTCAGCATGAGTATTCGCGCAGGCGCGCGCCTGATTGCGCTCTCGCTCTGGCATAACGATCCGAAGGGGCCATCTGAAGAGGAACTCCACCAGCAGGTGATGAGTACCTGGCCGGCGGAAGCGATTGGCAAAGCGGAAATGCAGATCAAGCTGCTCTCCGGCATGCTGGCGCCTGTTGCCGAAGAAGAGCAATCCACGGATGAAGATATTGATGCCACCGCGCTGGGTGATGAACCTGTTACTGCGGAAAAGCCCTAGCCAGCGAGCTTGATTTTGTCCTGAAACTGGCGCGTGAGTTCGGGCGGCCCGACTGGCGCGCCATGCTTGCTGGCATGACGTCCTCCGAGCTGGGCGACTGGCATCACTTTTACCGGGAGCGTTATTTCCAGGACGCGCAACTCGATGCCCATTTCTCCGGGCTGCTATACACCATTTCAACCTTCTTATACCGGGATCCGGATCTCACCCCTGCACACTTCAGCTTGCTGTCCCCTTCTGCTGAGGTAGCAGCGGATAATGTGCAGGACGATGACGCCATGATGCTGGCCGCAGAGGGAATAACAGGAGGCACCAGATATGGCCCAGCAGATTAGCGACCTTGTCATTAACCTGGATGTCGACAGCGCCACATTTACCGAACAGATCGCCAGGATTAAGGGGCAACTGTCCGGTATGGCGGATGAATCGGACAAAGTTCAAACGCGCATGCGTAGTGCGGCAGAGGCGCAAATCAGCGCGCTGAAAACCACCAGCGCCGCCAGCGCAGGGGCTGTGTCTGATATGCAGAAGCGGCAGGCGGATGCCGCCGCCGGGCTTCAGAGCGAACTGCAGCGGGTCTCCAAATCGGTCGATGAGACTTACCAGCGCGTTACAGGGTTAAACCAGCGCTATCGGGAGAACGATGCGCAGGCTGAGGCGCTGGCGCGTCGGCAGGATGCGCTGGCGGAGTCGTTCTTTCGGCAAATAGATGGTGTTCGATCCCTCAGTGGTGAAACGCGGTCGCTGGCCAGTGTCCAGGAACAATTTCGTAAGGCCCGCGCGCAGGGGAACATCACTCAGGGCGATTATCTCTCCCTGATTTCCCGCACCACGGCGCGGCAGAAAGAACTACAGCAGGTTGAGGAAAAAGCGAACCAGGCGCGCGAGAAATTTCTTCGCCAGCTGAAGGCGCAGGTTGTCGAGCAAAAACTGTCTGGTACAGAGCTCCTGAGAATGAAAGCGGCGCAGGTGGGCGCCGGCGATGCCGCTGAAGTTTATATCCGCAAACTGGAAGCGGCAAAGGTCGCCACGCACAGCCTTGGTCTCGAGAGCGCTGGCGCACGTCGGGAACTTGGCGTGCTGGCGGGGGAATTATTACGTGGTAACTTCGGCGCGCTGCGTGGCTCCGGGATAACCCTGGCGAACCAGGCCGGGTGGCTCGAAAAAATGATGACGCTACGCGGACTGGGGATCGCCGGCGTGGTCGGTGGTATAGCGGCATCCGTCGTTCTGTTGGGGAAGGCGTGGTACGAGGGCGGGAAGGAAGCAGAGGAGTTTAACAAACAGCTCATTCTCACCGGGAATTATGCCGGGAAAACCTCGGGACAACTGCAGGCGCTGGCGCGGAACATCTCAGGAAATGGAGTCACTCAGCACGCCGCGGCAGCCGTATTAGCGCAGGTTGTCGGAAGTGGGGCATTCGGTGGCGCCGACGTCGAGCGCGTTGCCAACGTGGCTGCAAGGCTTCAGCAGGCGACCGGCCAGGCGGTGGATGAAACTATTAACCAGTTCAAACGGCTGAAAGATGATCCGGTTAATGCGGTTGCAACGCTGAATGAGTCGCTGCATTTTCTGACCGCAAGCCAGTTTGAACAGATTTCAGCTGCTCAGGCGATGGGGGATTCACAGCGTGCTGCAGAGCTCGCAATGCGGGCCTATTCCGACAGCGTTATCCAGCGTGCGAATGCGGTGAAGGAAAATCTGGGGACACTTGAAACCGCGTGGAACTGGGTGAAAAATGCCGCCAGCGGCGCCTGGGATGCCATGATGGGTATTGGTCGCAATCCTGATACGGCTATGAAGCGGCAGGGGGCTTTTGCGGACTGGCAGTCAGCCGAAAAGGAATACCGCGCGCTGTCGTCCAACCTGAAAGTCGATCCTGACTATGCGGGAAACAATCCGCTGGTGAAAGCGGATGCAGAGCGTCTGCGGAATGCGCGCGAGCAGCTGTCTCTCAAAAAACAGGCTTATGATGAGGCCGATAAAGCATACGCGCAGGAAGGTTTAGCCGCCGCCCGCGAGAAGCTACGCAACGACCAGCAGCAACAGGCAATAAGGAACCAGCAGCAGTTTAATCAGCTTCTGGATGCCGGTCTTAAGCCTGCCGAGAAGCGAGCCCGTGCTCAGGAAGAATTTAATAAGCTGGTTGCGAAAAACAAACAGGATGCCACCGATGGGATCGCCACCCGCTGGACGGATAGCGATATCGCAAAAATCCGGGCGGGTATCGATGAGAAATACAAAGATCGTAAAACGCCGAAAACGCCGAAAGGCAGGCAGTACACCACACCCGCTGGCAACAAGGCTGAGGAAGGGGCGCAGGCGGAGCTGCTGACGTTGCAGGCGCAGCTTAAAACCCTGCAGCAGCATACTGACGTTAACGATGTGATCAGTAAGCAGCGCCGTGACCTCTGGCAGACGGAAAACCAGTATGCCGTTTTACAGGAGGCCGCCGGCCGCCGCCAGTTATCCACGCAGGAAAAATCCCTGCTCGCCCACAAAAACGAAACGCTGGAATACAAACGCCAGCTGGCCGATCTCGGTGATAAGGTCGCCCGGCAGCAAAAGCTGAATAATCTGGCGGATCAGGCTACTAAATTCGCCCAACAGCAAAGCGCGCTGAGGGCGGGGATCAATGCTCAGGCCGACGGGCTTTCTGGTAGGGAGTCGAACAGAAGGACCACGCTTGAAAAACTGAGTGAAACGTATGCCTTCAACCCTGATGCGCAGCGGAAGGTGCTGGCGGAACAGCAAGCCACCTATGAAGCCGAGGATGCACTGCGCGGTAACTGGCTCGCCGGTGCGAAGCAGGGCTGGGCGGAGTATCAGGATTCGGCCACAGATGTTTTCTCATCTGTGAAAGATATTTCTCAGGCCACATTCAGTGGTCTTGCCAACCAGCTGACAGCGCTGACCACAACCGGAAAGGCGAGTTTTAAAGAATTCACCACATCCATTCTGAAGATGATTGTTCAGGTCATCAATCAGCTGATCGTGGCCTATACCATTCAGGCGGCTATGGGGTGGATCAGCGGCGGCTCCAGTTCCCCGAAGTCAGGGCCGTCGTATGCCGTTCCTTCCTATCGTCCTTCCGGTTTTGATGGGGGCGGTTTTACCGGGCATGGGGGGAAATACGAGCCCGCCGGGGTTGTCCACCGCGGCGAGTTCGTTTTCACCAAAGAGGCAACCAGCCGCATCGGCGTGAGTAACCTTTATCGGATGATGAAAGGCTATGCTTCCGGCGGATATGTCGGCGCTGGTGGTGCGCCTGCAGGCGCATTCGCTGGTGGCGTGAATGTCTATGCACCAGTCAGTGTGACAACTCAGCAGACAGGTAATGATCAGCGGCAGGGTAATACTGATGCTGTTGGAAAGGCCTATCAGCAGGTTGTTAACCGCTCCGTGCAGGATGGGATTGCCAAAGCGCTGCGTCCCGGTGGGCTTATCTGGAACGCTAATAACCGCAGGTAATTTATGGCAATTGAAACATTCTCATGGCGCATTCAGGCTGCCAGCCAACCGACGCTAAAAAGCAAAGATAATATTCGTAAGGTTCAGTTTGGTGACGGTTATGCCCAGGTATCCGGGAATGGCATAAATGATGAAGCATTAAGTTATGAATTTTCATTTTCCGGCGACCCTGATACTGCGCTGGATATTTATAAATTTTTGCGTCGCCATAAAACTAAATCGTTTTCCTTTAAACCACCATCAGGTGAATTAGCACTTTGGCGGGTTGAAGCGGACAGTCTGCAAAAAGTTATTCAGGGAAAGAAAATCATCACCATCACCGCAACATTTGAGCAGGCATTTGCACCATGATAAATTCTGATTATCAAAAGCTGGAGCCTGGTAATGAAATCAGGCTATTTGAAATTGATGGCAGTAGTTTTGGACTAGATAATGTTCTGTATTTCCACTCGCATAATATTGCCCATACAGAAGATGAAATAATTGCTGCAGGAGGGGATGAGGATAAGTTACCTGCAAAAAGTATCTGGTGGCAGGGTACTGAATATAAAGCCTGGCCGTGTGAGATAGAGGGGATTGAGGCTTCCACTAGTGGGACGGATGCCCAGCCTACGTTACGGGTTGCTAACCTTGATGCGTCTGTAACTGCTTTGTGCCTGCATTATGATGATCTGATGCAGGCAAAAGTCACTATCCACGATACGCTGGCAAAGTACCTCGATCCCCGTAATTTTCCCTCCGGCAATGCTACCGCCGATCCCACTCAGGAAAAATTGCAAACCTGGTATATCGATGCGAAAACCGATGAAACGGATGAGGTGGTGGAGTTCACCCTTGCCAGCCCGATGGACCTACAGGGCATGATGATCCCCACCCGCCAGTTGCATTCGTTGTGTACCTGGTGCATACGGAATAAGTATCGTTCTGGTGATGGCTGTGATTACGCAGGCTCGCGGTATTTTGACCAAAACAATAAGCCGGTCGATGACCCCTCGAAGGACGTCTGCAACGGTACCCTCACAGCATGTAAGTTGAGGCACGGTGACACCAGTGAATTGCCGTTCGGTGGGTTCCCGGGGACTTCATTAATCAGGAGCTGATATGCGTCAAAAAGTCATTCAGGCGATACAGGCACATGCGGCGGCGGAATACCCGAGAGAGGCCTGTGGGCTAGTCGCCCAGAAAGGCCGGGTAGTGCGCTATTTCCCGTGCCGTAACATTGCCGGTGAACCAACTGAGCATTTTATTCTGGCGCCTGAGGATTATGCTGCCGCTGAGGACTGGGGGGTAGTGACTGGGATCGTACACAGTCACCCGGACGCCACGACCCAGCCGAGCGAACTGGACAAGGCACAATGTGATGCGACCCTGATGCCCTGGCATATCATCAGTTGGCCGGAAGGGGATTTTCGTACTATCCATCCTCGAGGGGAACTACCGTTACTTGAGCGACCGTTTGTGCTTGGCCATTATGATTGCTGGGGGTTGGTAATGAGCTACTTCCGGCAGACTCATGGTATAGAATTGCATGACTACCGCGTCGATTATCCCTGGTGGGAAAAACAGTATCCCGATAATTTTTACCACGATTGTTGGTATGAATGTGGGTTCCGTGAATTTGATGGGCCCCCACAATCCGGGGATATGGTCATCATGCAGGTTCAGTCGGATAAGTGGAATCATGCCGGGATCCTGCTGGAGGGGAATATGCTGCTGCACCATCTTTATGGTCACCTCAGTAAACGGGTGCCATATGGCGGTTACTGGTTAGAGAGGACTATGAAGGTTCTGCGTTATCATTCATTGTGCTAACCTTTCTCCAAAATCAAAGGGAGTGGTACTAAATTGAAAAAGATAATTTTATTATTATGCGTAACTAGTTTATTTGCCTGTTCAAGTAATCCTTTTGAGGAGACGAAAACACTATATTCTACTGAATATAAAAAACCTTCCTCAAACTCTACGCAAATTCGTGTTCATCGTGTTTCTCAGCTATCCGGTGCCGCATTAGGTGAAGATTGCCCCTTAGTGCTTAAGGTCGATGATAAAGAGATTGCAGGATTACAAAAAAATCAATATGTTGATTTATACGTTCCTAATGGTCATCATAACTTATCTGTTAAATTTAAATGTGCATTGACTTCATGGAGAAAATCTTTAGAGCTTAATGCAGTTGGTGACTATCAGGAGTATAAAACTGAAATTGGAGCAGTCGGTCAATATCGAATGTGGCGAGTTAAATAATATCCTGATATTTAACCTATAAGGCCGTTAGCTCGGCCTTTTTGTTGGGGTTTTTTATGCCAGAAGTAATGACAAAAATTGTGATTAGTGGAGTGCTGGGGAAGCACTTTGGGAAAGTCCACTATCGACTTGTAAGAAATACAAAAGAGGCCATTAGAGCACTTTGCTGTACAATAGATGGTTTCGAAAGATATTTAAATGAAAGTGAGCAAAAAGGTCTCACATATGCTGTATTTAAAAATGATAAAAATATCGGAGAGGATGATTTAGCATTTCCAATATCCGGAGAAGAAATTCGTATTATCCCTGTATTAATCGGTAGTAAAAAAGCAGGAATGCTTCAAACAATATTTGGAGCTGTGTTAGCTGCTGTTGGGGTTGTAGTAGGGGTGATGACTTCCTGGACAGGTGTGGGCGGGGCAATAGGTACTGCTATGGTAAGCGCGGGTGTGGGAATGATGGCTGGTGGTGTTATTCAGATGCTTTCTCCACAACCTGCAGGATTAGCCAGTAAACAATCCGACGATAACAAAGCCTCTTACGCATTCGGCAGCGTGACCAATACAGCCTCACAGGGTTATCCAGTTCCCCTTCTCTACGGAAAACGACGAATTGGCGGAGCCATTATCTCTGCTGGGATCTACGTGGAAGATCAGCAGTAATTCAACGCATTGTAGTTAACCTTTCAGGCTGCCAACAGGCGGCTTTTTTTATGGGTAAAATATGGCGAACATCATTAAAGGGCGCAAAGGCGGCAGCTCTAAACAGCGCACACCCACAGAACAGCCGGATGATTTACAGTCCATTGCGAAAGCGAAAATTCTTGTTGCTTTAGGTGAGGGAGAGTTTGCTGGTAGCCTGACGGGTAAAGATATTTATCTCGATGGTACCCCGATCGAGAATGCCGACGGCTCACAAAACTTTAGCGGCGTGGCCTGGGAGTTTCGTCCGGGCACTCAGGCGCAAAACTATATTCAGGGTATTCCAGGTACCGAGAATGAAATTAGCGTGGGCACGGACATTTCAAGCCAGACGGCCTGGACCCACACGTTTACGAATACCCAGCTGTCCGCTATCCGGCTGCGTTTGAAATGGTCGGCTCTTTTTACTCAGGAAGATGATGGCGATCTCGTCGGCAACACCGTGAAATACGCCATCGATTTACAGACCGATGGCGGTAGCTGGCAGACAGTGGTTGATACGGCGGTGACCGGGAAAACCACTTCAGGGTATGAGCGAAGCCACCGTATCGATTTGCCGCGGGCCGGCGCAACATGGACCGTTCGTCTGCGCAAATTAACTCCTGATGCTAACAGCGCAAAGATTGGCGACAATATGGCGCTGCTGAGTTATACGGAAGTTATCGACGCGAAGCTGCGTTATCCAAACACGGCTTTGCTATATATCGAGTTTGATTCGAGTCAGTTTAACGGCTCCATTCCACAGATTTCATGTGAGCCCCGCGGTCGGGTTATTCGTGTCCCTGATACCTATGATCCTGAAACCCGCTCTTATACCGGAACCTGGACGGGCTCGTTTAAATGGGCATGGACTGACAACCCCGCATGGATTTTTTACGATCTGGTGGTTAGCGACCGCTTCGGTCTTGGCAATCGGCTGACTGCTGCCAATATCGATAAATGGATGCTGTACCAGGTTGCGCAATACTGCGACCAGCTTGTTCCTGATGGTAAGGGCGGTGATGGCCTGGAGCCGCGTTATATCTGTAACGTATACATTCAGGATCGCAATGCAGCCTATACGGTGCTGCGCGACTTTGCCGCCATATTCCGTGGAATGACATGCTGGAACGGTCAACAGATTATCGCGCTGGCGGATATGCCGCGCGATATCGATTTCACCTATACCCGCGCCAACGTCATTGATGGCAAATTCCGTTATTCCAGCAGTACCAGTAAAACCCGCTATACCAATGCTCTTGTATCGTGGTCAGATCCGGCCAACGCCTTTTCTGATGCAATGGAGCCGTCATTTGTAAAAGAGCTTGTCGCGCGCTACGGATTTAATCAGCTCGAGCTAACGGCGATCGGTTGCACTCGACAATCAGAGGCTCACAGGAAAGGGTTGTGGGGGATCCTAACCAATAACAAAGATCGCATGGTGACGTTTGATGTCGGCCTGGATGGTAAAATTCCTCAGCCTGGTTACGTTATCGGCGTAGCCGATGAAATGCTGGCCGGGAAAGTCAACGGCGGCCGCATCAGTAAAGTAGACGGGCGGGTTATCATCCTGGACAGGGATATTGATGCTAATGCCGGAGATCGCCTGCAGGTTAACCTGCCTTCCGGTACTTCCCAGAGCCGGACTATTCAGTCAATAAATGGCCGCCGGCAGGTGACTGTTACCACGGCATTCAGCGAGACTCCCGAGGCCGAATCAGTATGGGCTATTGAGTCTGATGATCTTTTCCTGCAGCAGTATCGTGTAGTTGGCGTTAAGGATAACAACAACGGGACTTACACGATTACAGGTACGTCGCATGATCCGGACAAATACGCGCGCATCGATACGGGCGCCATAATTGATCAGCGTCCGGTCAGTGTTGTTCCCCCTGGTAACCAGGCGCCGCCTGATGGCATCCTCCTGACGTCCTTCTCTGTGGTGAATCAGGGGATCAGCGTCGAAACCCTGCAGGCCAATTGGGACTCGGTACAAAACGCTATCGCCTATGAGGCGCAGTGGCGCCGCAATGACGGCAACTGGATTAATGTGCCGCGCAGCTCGACCACGTCATTTGAGGTCAGCGGCATTTATGCCGGTCGCTATCTGGTGCGAGTCCGTGCGATCAACGCGGCGGAAATTTCCAGTGGCTGGGCGTACTCGGAAGAGAAGACCCTGACCGGGAAAGTCGGCGAGCCGCTGCCGCCGCTGGCGCTGACGACCGTTTCACTGACCGCAGGTATCGAAATTCGCTGGGAATTCCCTGCAGGCGCAGAGGATAGCCAGCGAACCGAACTGCAGTACAGCCCGGACCAGAGCGGGAACGGCGCGATGCCATTGACCGATTTAGCGTATCCGGGCAAACAGTATCAGCAGATGGGCCTGCAGATTGCCACGCAGTTCTGGTACCGCGCACGCCTGGTTGACCGCCTGGGCAATGCCTCGCCGTGGACTGACTGGGTGCATGGTATGTCCAGCGATAACGTTTCTGATTATTACCAGCAGCTCGACGACGCGCTTAAAGGCTCGGATACATACGAGGAACTGAACAAAGGTATCCAGGACAACAGTGCTGCCGCCGACGCCGCGCAACAGGCTGCAGACGCCGCCCAGGGAACCGCTGACCAGGCGGCGAAGGATGTCGCCGCGCAGGGGGCCATCGTCACGCAGCAGGGCAAGGACCTGGCTGCCAACATCGCCAAAACTAACGACACGACCAACAAGCTGGCGCAGGAAGTGAAAGACCGCGCTGCTGCCGACGCCGCCAATGCGCAGAAAGCAGCCAGCGACACTGCTGCAGCGGTGGCGAAAGCTGAAACGGACGATGCCGCCGTGGCGAAGCAGGCTGCCGATAACCTGCTGAGTGCCAAACGCGAAGTTGAAGCGGCGATTGAGACGACGAACGTCACCATGCAGGACGGCTTTGACAGCCTGGCGCAGCAGATGGCGTCGATTTCAGCCGGTACCGGCGAGCAGTTCGACAGTCTCAAAATCTGGTATTTCGACAAGGACAACGAGGGGTGGAGCTCTGACGACGGCGGCACGAAACCGCTACCGGTAACTGATGACGGGTGGCTCCTTCCTGCCGATTCCATTTCGACCATGCGCAGCCCATCCGGCGCTGGCACGCTGATTGACGGCAGCGCCTATAAGTACCTTCGCCTGCGCATCAAGAAAGTCGGCAACCCGGCCTGGGGCGGTCGGCTGTACTGGATTGGTGCTGATGAAACCGGCTGGACCGAGGGACGCCGCCTGGTGCTACCAGCACCGGATTTTGACCCGTCCACCGGCATCAGCATTATCGCGATCCCGGATATCCCGTGGCAGGCCTCCGGCAGCATCCGTCGCCTGCGTCTCGACTTCTCACAGGGGGGAGCGGCTGACGCAGATAACTACTATGCCGTTAACTGGCTGGCCGTTGGGCGTCCGACCCCTGGTGCATCGCAGGCGCAGATTCAGGGCCTGAAAACGGCGATGACTGCTGCCGACTCAGCTGAGGCGATGGAGCGTAACCAGCTGGCGGTGCAGCTGCGCGGCAACGAGGAAGGGACAGACCCGAATAAACTGGTTTCTGGCCTGCTTTTCGAAGAGCGGAAAATCCGCGTGACGGCGGAGAAGGCCATCGGCTCCCGCGTGGATACGTTGCGCGTCGATTATGATAAATCCACTGCAGCGGCGACCCAGCGTATGGATACGCTAGCGAGCGACCTGCAGTCGACTGCCTCGAAAACGGATCAGGTTGCAGCGGACCTTGTTTCAGCGAACGGCGTCATTGCTGGCCATACGCTGGTCATCCAGAAAATCGAGGGTGACGTCCAGACTATCGACGGCAAAGTTCAGGCCAACGCCAGCCAGATTGCCGGGGTGGAATCGAAGGTTGATAACATCCGAATCGGTGGCGTAAACCTGATACCCAACTCCGGGGAACTGACCGGCAAATCGCCATCTGCAACCGAACGTTACCGGGGTAACGCGGTTCGCATCCTGACGCGTGCCGCCGGAGCGACTGATTTCGCCGTCCTCGACTACACGCTGGCCGCGCCGGTTGACGGTACCGAGTATGTTCTGTCGTTCTATGCGAAAGCGAAGACGGACAAGACGTCGGTTCGTTGTTTCCTGAATACGCCGGATGCCACTATCCGCGCTGAAACCAGCCAGGGCGTTATTGTGGAGCGTCCAGCCGGGTATAACGGCGATGTGACCGTGACGCTCTCCACGTCCTGGAGCCGCTATTGGGTTAAATACAAACGCAAACCTGGCTTGTCCGGGACGGCGTATCTCGTTGTGGCCAGACTCGACGGCGCAGCTGCAGCGCGCGAAGCGTGGATCAGCTCTCCGATGTTTGAATCCGGCAATATTGTGAGCGACTGGAGCCAGGCTCCGGCAGACAGCGCCAGCTCGGATGCCGTCCAGCAACTGACGACCCGCGTCACGACTGCCGAGAATACGCTGGCCACCACGGCGCAGCAGACGACGGCGCTCAAGTCACAGATTACGACCGGCAACCTCCTGCTGAATGGCGACCTGATTAATAAAGCGGATAACTGGCAGCTGTCCGGCACCGGCGCGGGTGCTCCGGTCTATGACGCGGTGATGAAAGGTCTCACCACGACCGAGCCGGCGATGCGGATCGCCAACGGAACAAAAATCCCGGTCGAAGCCGGTCAGGTACTGACGCTCACCTTCGGATTCAAGACGGACGACGCGACGATCAGTATCGGGACCCAGAATTTTACGATGGGCCTGATTGAGAATTGGGGGAATCCGACTAACTGGCTTGTCCAGGACAATAACTGGTTTGCGGGTATCACCACCGGCTACCAGACCCGCACGCTGACGTTCACGATCCCGAATGACTTCAAAGGGAGGTGGTGTTACCTGCGCATGGCCTGCGGAGGATGGACGCCGTCGACCGCTCGCGTTTACCTGCAGGGCTTCATGCTGACCGCCTCAAACGGTATCGCTGGTAAAGCCGATGCATCAGCAGTGCAGGACCTGCAGTCGCAGGTCACGAAGAACGGTGACGACATCGCCACCAACGCCAGCGCGATCACCAGCCTGGGTGGGCGTATTGATGCCACTAATGCCGAGGTGGCAAAGAAAGCCACCACCGCCGCGCTGGATAGCCTGAAGGCCACCGTCACGCAGCAGGGTAAGGATATTACCGCGCAGGCGGAGCGGACGACGGCGTTAACCAATACCGTTAACCAGAATAAGCAGAATGCTGATTCTGCGATTGCCGCGAACGGCCAGGCGATCTCTGGTTTATCGCAAACTGTTTCACAGCAGGGCGACCGCATCACCAGCCAGGGCCAGCAGATTACGCAGGTCAGCAATAAAGTCGATACGGTGAATACTGACCTCGGCAAGCGGATTGATCAGAAGGCGGATAACAAGACAGTACAGGACCTCAGCGCCACCGTGACCCAACAGGGCAAGGATATTACGGCGGCGAACCAGGCCATAACCAGCCTGAAAGGACGCGTAGCGACGGTTGAGGAAGGGCTGGCCAAAGCGGCCACCGCCGATGCCGTGAGCAAGCTTGATACGCGCGTCACCAGTGCTGAGGGGAAAATTGAATCGCAGGGAACGGCGATCACCGGGATTAATGTTGCTCTGAATTCGCAGACGGCAGCGGGTGGCGACTACATCCTGAACCCGACATTTGACCCCGCATATCCATCGATGGGCTTTACCCGCCGGGATACGGTAGACAGCAACGACGATGATGGAATCCCGTATGATGCTGACATCCCGGCAGGCGCTCCGCGTCGCTATGTAGCACGACTGGCCTCGCGCGATCACCAGCTCAATACGCCACCGTGGCCGGTAAAAGCGGGACAGGTATTCGAGATTTCGGTCTGGGTAGCGGCAAAGGCAGGTTCCAACGCCGCATTTAACATGTACATCGGCTCGGCTACGGGACCGAATACGGGTGCCGTTGCGTACGCTGCGTTACCGGGTAGCGTTGCGCCCACTCAGACCTGGACGGAGAAAAAATACCGCTGGACGGTCCCGGCTAACTTCCCGCGCGGATATATGCGCCCGTTCCTGCAGGTGAACCAGAACGCGCCGTATGGCTCCGTATGGTATGCAACTGATTTCCACTGCCGGGAGATCACCGCCGCGCAGGGTGCGCAGACTGCTGCCGACGCTGCCGCCGGTGCCGTCACCCAACTGGATGCGCAAGTGACGCAGCAGGGCAACACTATCACCAGCCAGGGCCAGGCTATTACAGCCATTACAGGTCGAGTGTCGAACCTTGAATCCGGGCAGAGCGCGAACAGCAGCGCAATTCAGTCCCTGACGCAACGAACCACGGCAGCGGAAGGGAAAATTGAAACGAACAGCCAGGCGATCACCTCCGTCACCGGCGCGGTGAATGCGATGCTCAATCGCGGCGAGAACCTGGCAAACGATTTTAATTTTATGAGCGGATCGGCGCTGTGGGGTGTCCAGGGGAATACGCGTAACAAGGTGGAGTTTGGCGACTTTGGCGACGGTAAACCCGGCGTCCAGATGACGCAGCTCGACAGCACGTTGTATACCGGCCTCTTTGCTAACCAGAAAGCGCCGCTGCCACACAATACCCCACGCCGCTACCAGGTCATCGTTAAGGCGAAGGGCGTATCCGGCGCGATGAATTTCATGGTTCGCCGGTTTAACTACCTGGGGAATGTGGCCGGGACTTATGAAAACCGCCAGTTCTCCGCCACGGATACCTGGGCGACGTACACCGCTGAGTTTAGCGCGCCATCGTCGGCGACAGTGGATGGTTCTGTTTTTGCGCTCTACTGCTACCCGAACGCGTCGGTCATTCAGATTGACTATATCGCCATCTATGACATCACCGATGCGGTGGCCATCGATGCGAATACGTCTGCGGTCACGCAGCTGCAGCAGACGGTCACGCAGCAGGGCAAGGATATTGCTGCGAATGCCAGCGCCACGACCGCCGTTTCTGCAAGCCTGAATGCAGCGATGGCTGACGTGGATAACAAAATCACGGGCAACCTGATTTTAAACGGGGGATTTGAGCGTGACTTCACCAACTGGACCGCGCCAGCACAGGCGACAGTGATGTCGGCGCAGAATCCACACAGCGGCAAAAAAATCGTGAAATATGTCGCTGCTACCAACGCGACTCTTTTGTCGAGCGACACTGTTATTACTGCCGTTAAGGGCAGGACGTACAAGTTTGGTGCGTGGTTGCGGGCTAAGGCCGGGTCGACTATGCAACCGAATACGCAGCCGAATAACAAGGTTCGATTTGCTTACCTCGATAGCTCTGTAATCGCTGAGGCGCGCTTCGACCCGGCCACAATGCCTACTGGCAGCGTATGGCAGGAGTACAGCAACACGTACACCGCCACTAAAGACGGCACCATGTCGGTCAGCATCAACGCGTTTTTGAATGCAGGCGAAATTTATATCGACGATGTGTACGTTATCGATATTACTGACCGGGTCGATCTCGATGCCACGGCTGGCGCTGTATCTAACCTGCTGTCGACCGTGACACAGCAGGGAAAAGATATAGCCTCTAATGCCAGCGCGATCACGTCGGTCAACGCTTCAATCGGTGCGCTGCAGAGCCAGGGATTAAACCCCTGGTGTGATGGTTCCTTTGAGTCATACACCGCAAACCAGCAGCTGGGCAGCAGCTCGCTGGCGCGCGTCTCGACCGA
This sequence comes from Klebsiella sp. JN_Kp122, assembly GCF_040062085.1. Classification (NCBI taxonomy): domain Bacteria; kingdom Pseudomonadati; phylum Pseudomonadota; class Gammaproteobacteria; order Enterobacterales; family Enterobacteriaceae; genus Klebsiella; species Klebsiella sp. JN_Kp122. The sequence goes on along the minus strand of NZ_JBEAHW010000047.1, from coordinate 91,977 downwards.
TGTTTACCGCAATGGCCAGAAGTCGCTCAAAATCACGCGTAACAACGGCGAGAACGGCAACAGCGACAAGATGATCGGGAACTGGCTTGCTGTTCGCGGTGGCGGTAAGTATCGGTTTTCTCTCTGGGCTTACATGGCCAGCGATATGTCGACACCGAACGGCTGGAACGTGTCTGTCGGCCTCTTTGCTCGCGGAGAGAATGGCGGCGCAAACCAGTGGCCGGAAGCCGTCCGTATCTCCGAGACAAACATCTCGCGCGGCAAATGGGTTCTCCTGACGGGAGTAGCGACCGTCGGTGCCGACCGGAGCATTGCGCAGATGTGGATCTCCACCAGGGGGCCGAATGGTGGAGCCGGTTATTCGCTGTATCTGGACGATATCAGCATTGTCGATGTGACCGACGCACAGGAGGCGCAGGATACTGCCACCGGCGCCGCGAACGCCGTTACCCAGCTGACAGCGACCGTGACCCAGCAAGGGAAGGATATCACCGCGCAGGCAGGGAAAATCACCAGCCTCGGCTCGCGTGTGGGTGATGCAGAGTCGCGTATCACGAAGCAGGACGAAACCATTGCATCTAACGGCCTGGCGATGGCGAACGGCTTTAACCAGATGCGCAGCATGATTGGCGACAACAGCGCGGCAATCACCACGACGAACAAAACCGTTGCCGACCTGGAAAAATCAACCACGGAGCAAATCACCACGCTGACCTCGCAGGTCGGGGATATGTCTGCAACCGTTCAGCAGACGGCATCCACCGTGGCGGATTTAAACGGCCAGTTGGGAGCGCAGTGGGGCGTGAAGGTCAGCACGTCTTCAGGTGGTAATAACTACGTGGCTGGTCTTCAGCTGGGGATTAATGGCAGCGGCCAGTCACAGTTCCTAGTCCAGGCTGATACGTTTGGCGTTTATGTGCCTAACGGCGATCAAAAAAATATGGTCTTCGGTATCGACGGGAACGGCGCTTATTTTCAGCAGGCGATGGCTCGTAACCTGGTTATCGATTTCGCGCAAATCTCCGACAACATCCGCTCGACGAACTACCAGCCAGGCCAGGCGGGTAAAGGGTGGAGCATCTCGAAAGGCGGCGGCGCAGAGTTCAACGACGTAACGGTCCGCGGTAGGGTATTCGCGACGGACGGCGTATTTACCGGCACCGTACGTGCCAATGATGGTTACTTTAACGGCACCGTGTACGCGTCGCGGATTGAGGGTGACGTTGGCTCGTTCGCAATCAACTGTTACAAGGCCACGTACAACCGTGTGCCAAAAGCAACATGGCAGTGGTGGGATCTTCTGCGTATTCGTAAGCAGGGATTTGATCAAGTAGTCGATATCAAAGGCGCATTACGTCAGGCGGATAAGTACGGCGACCTTCGTGCTGGTATGTCTTATCAGTCCGGCGCGGATGGCGGACTCAATCCGGGCTACGTAGGGTACGCAATACTTATGCGCCCAGGTGGCGATACTTCCGGCGGTGGGCCGATGACAACGGCGATATCTATTGACGGACAAATATTTTGGTCGTCAAAGGAAGGGTACGCGACGATAGAAAGTCTCCGCTTTATTGTACCGGCTGGAACTGGTGATGCGATTGTCCGCTTCGGATGTTATCTCGACCGTAACGGTTCAATGGAACTTCGTACTTTGATGCGCTTCGACGCTTTTGTCGCGCGCAACAGTAACGCGATAAGCCTACTTTAACAGGAGGGGTCCTTCGGGACCCTTAACAATATGGCGATAATTAGTGACGAATTAGCGGCCAGCATCCAGAAATGTTTCGACCGCACTTATGTGGATTTAGCAAATCAACAGCAGTTTTTATTTGGAGCCGGGAACGTGACGGTCACGAAGCCGGACGGTACAACGGGGACGGTAAAATCGTGGGCGCAGTTCCTGAGCGAATACGCCACGCGACAGCAGAACATCGACACAGCGCTGAAGGACGTAGCGAAGACGACGGCGACCAACACGTGGACGCAGGCGCAGACGTGGAATGTAAGCAGCACCTTTAAAAACAACCTGACGGTCGACAAGAACCTAACGGTTAACGGAAATTTAAACGGCGTACAGATTGCCGGGTCTCATATCGAGCTAACCGCACCAACGCCTTACATTGATTTTCACTATGGCAATAGTACGGCTGACTACACGCATCGCATCATCGCCGAAGACGGCGCGCTTGCCGTGTCACCTGGCTGGCGTGTATACGGTAATCAGCGGACGTTTGGGGCTAACACTGTCGAGGGCAATATTTGGTGGGGGTTCGTAGCTACGCGATTTGACGAACCTGGCGCGCCGGCTAACGGCACTCTTATTAACTCCCCTAACATGACATGGAGGTTCAAACAGCGAGGCGCAGACAGTAAAGGCGCAGAGGCCGGAATGGCGGCGGCGTATTTTGAGGAACAGGTGGGAACAAACCACCGATTAGCGATCACCGTTCAGGGGTTCAACGCTAACCAGCAGTGGTGGCAGTTCCTGAGCGACGGCAGGATCTACAGCAGCCAGAACGGTAACGTCCAGTTCCAGGGAACGTCCGACGCGCGCATGAAGCATGACATTAAACCGACGGACGGACAGCTATCTGTCGACCGTATCCGGGCGCTTGAGCTGGTGACGTTCGTCTATAACGACGACGAGCAGGGAAGGACGCGCCGGGGAATTATCGCGCAGCAGGCGCGGGACGTTGATCCGCAGTATGTGAAGCAGACTAACACGGCATATATGCGCAACGGTGAACGGGTGGATGACGACCGCCTTCAGTTAGATAATAACGTGATAATGATGGACACACTGGCTGCGGTACAAGTATTGATTAAGCGAGTAGACGAACTGGAGGAGCAATTATCTGCATTAGCAATCCAGTAATCATGTTTACTTGTTCAGACACCAACTGACAATTTGTGTATGCAGAATGCAATCAAATCTGACAGTCCGCATTGAGCGATAAGCGGAAATTAACGTCATGCAAAGGAAGCAAAACACAATCCAACAGTCACCGCATACCAGGTTCACCATTTAAATCAATACACTGTGAGAATGACCGTGTTGCGAACATTTCCTCAGGGTAAATTTGTTCAGATTACGCTCAAATTTAAACATGAAGGGATGGAAAAATAATGGCGTATGCAAATCTTAGGGCAAAAAAAGTCCAGACTTTATATCTGGACTTAGATATCAATTTAGGCGTCAAATCAGTTATGGCGTAACGATGTTAAACCAGAAATCAAACTTATCCATATAGCCCAGCATTTCATTGAGCTTATCGGCGTTACCGGTGATTTTCGCATCACCTTTATCCACCGCCTGCTTGAGAGTCTCCTCTTTGAGGATGATCTTATTCAGGGTGGCGCGGTTGAGGGCGATAGTGGTATCGGCATCTTTCGCTTCCGCGTTAGCGGTATGGTTCAGCACGCCGTTTTCCAGCTCCAGCTTATACTTACCGCCGTCGTTGCCGAGATCGATATTGAATACCGATTTTGCTTTACCCGCTTTTTCGCCGTTGATGTGGACCGCCAGATAGTCGAAGAACATTTCCGGGGTCATCGCGCGCACGGTATCCGGGCTGGCGGTGTTCGGGGTCGGGCCTTTCACCACGCCGTTACGTAGTTCCTGCGCGCCGGTCAGATAAAAGTTACGCCACGGGCCGGATTCAGCCTGATAGCCCAACTGCTCGAGAGCATCGGCTTCCAGATTACGCGCATCCTGGTTTTTCGGATCGGCAAAGACGATTTTGCTGACCACCTGCGCAACCCAACGGTAGTTACCCTGATCGTAATCCTCTTTCGCTTTCTTCATGATGGCATCCGCGCCACCCATGTAATCAACGAATTTCTTCGCCGCTTCTTCCGGCGGCAGTTCGTCGAGGGTGGCCGGGTTGCCGTCGAACCAGCCGAGATACAGCACGTAGGTGGCTTTTACGTCGTGGCTAACGGAACCGTAGTAACCGCGGTTGGCCCAGGTATTGGCAAGGCTATCCGGCAGTTTGAATTTGGCGGCGATTTCGTCACGGGTCAGGCCTTCGTTGGCCATGCGCAGGGTCTGGTCGTTAATATAACGATACAGGTCACGCTGGCTTTTCAGCAGGTTGACCACGTTTTCGTTGCCCCAGGTCGGCCAGTGGTGCTGAGCCATAATAATCTCAGCTTTGTCGCCCCAGCGAACGATCGCTTCGTTGATGTATTTGGACCACGGCAGCGGTTCGCGGATTTTCGCGCCGCGCAGCGAATAGGTATTGTGCAGGGTATGCGTCACGTCTTCTGCAGATTCAATCAGTTTTTTCTCTTCGATGAACCACAGCATTTCCGATGGCGCTTCTGAACCCGGCGCCAGCATAAAGTCATAGGTCAGACCGTCAATAACTTCTTTCTGACCGTCTTTTTCAATGATATTAGTTGGGGCAATCAGGGTAACGGTACCCGCAGAAGTGGTGGTGCCCAGGCCGGCGCCGACCTGTCCGGTCGCCGACGGTTTCAGCAGGTTGCCGTACATATAGCTGGCGCGGCGGCTCATGACGTTACCGGCCATGATGTTTTCTGCCACGGCCGCTTCCATAAAGCCAGCCGGCGCGTAAATTTTTACTTTGCCGGATTTCACATCCGCTTCATCAACCACGCCGCGCACGCCGCCGTAGTGGTCAACGTGGCTGTGGGTGTAGATAACGGCGACAACGGGTTTCTTACCGCGGTTTTTGTAATACAGATCCATGCCCACTTTTGCGGTTTCCGCTGATACCAGCGGGTCAACGACGGTAATGCCTTCTTTACCTTCGATGATGGTCATGTTGGAAAGGTCCAGATTGCGGATCTGGTAGACGCCGTCGGTCACCTCAAACAGACCGCTGATGTTAATCAGCTGCGACTGGCGCCACAGGCTCGGGTTGACGGTATCCGGGGCTTTTTCACCTTCTTTAATGAAAGAGTACTGCTGCGGGTCCCACACGACATTACCCTGTTCGCCTTTAATCACTTCGGCCGGTAGTGCGGCAATAAAACCTTTATGAGCATTGGTAAAATCGGTGTTGTCGGAGAAGGGGAGTTGGTTGTAGAGGGCGTCGTTGGCTTGTTTGGTGGCGGCGGTCGCTTCTTTTGCCGCGACTTCCGCCCATGCTGACAGGCTGATCGATGACAGCAAGCCGGCTATGGCTAAACCTTTCATTACGGGGGTAAGTTTCATAACTTCCTCATCGGTTGCGATATCAAAATCATGTGATGGGTTAAGTGCATTTACATCTACAAATGAATATAACAAAAAATTTACATCCAGCAAGAAAAAGACTTGAACTTCTTGATAATTATCACTTTTAGGAAAATACAGATATACATTTGTTAGTTATGTGAATACTGATTTAATTCCATTTCAGAGTGCTTGAGGCAGTAAGACACAACATTTCACTGATTAAATGTAGTCATAAACTCGTTTAATTCGAGGTTGGGTGAAAATTGAACAGTTGCATTTTTAGATGAACAAATAATGCTATTCCAAAAATAAGGATGCGGATTTGAGTCCGACAAGGTTCGGTTTTAGCCCATGGGTGCTGTTGCAGCCCTGACAACCTTAGACGTCAATCGATTCAGATGGTAAACAAAAAGTGTTGGTATACTATCTGCGGAGAAGTGGATAACTTACTGATAAATATGGGCGTGATAATGTCTCACTATACCAGTAGTTTGCATTATTTCATTGATTTTAAATGATATTTTACCGGTCTTGAAAACCGGCGACCCGAAAGGGTTCTAGAGTTCGAATCTCTACGCTTCCGCCAAATATGAAAAGGGGTTACCGAAAGGTAACCCCTTTTTGCTTTGGGCTCCTCCGGCACATCCCTGCTTCAACTTCTCTCGTCATTAATGAGTCTCCTCCTCCCAGTAGGGCGGCATCCCAATCTTTTCAACCATAAAGTCGATAAAGGCTCGGACTTTATGCGGCACTCTCCTGTTTTGCGGGTACAGCATCCAGATGGCGGTTTCGCTAGGGAACATACTAAATTCCCACTCCGGGAATACCCGTTGAATGAGCCCTTGTTCTTCTGCCTGCTGCGATAGCCAGTTCGGTAAAATCGCAATCCCGGTGTGATTGACGCAGGCATAAAGCATGGCGGCGCTATCGCTAACGCTCAGTCGGTAGTTAATCGGGATGCGCTGCCATTCATCTTCTGAACCCATCTTACGGGTATACCAACCGGCGCCATGCAGACGAGAAAACATCACGATATTGATCTGCTGCTGGTCGGCGCCCGGCGTGGCAGAAGGGCGGTTTTCCGCAATCCACTGCGGGCTGGCCCAGGCTGAACGCGTCTGCGAAGCCAGTTTACGGGCATGAATCGAGGAGTCAGGCAAAATGCCGATGCGAATACTCAGGTCGATGCGCGCTTCAATCAGATCCTGCACTTCATCGTTAAAACTAATATCCAGCGAAATGTTGGGGTGCAGGCGAAGAAATTCATCAACAAAAGGCATCACGTGCAGACGGCCGAAGGTACTGGGTACGCTTAACCGCAGCAGGCCGGAAGGTTGTTTATCCAGTGCGGAAGTTAACTGACGGGTTTCCTCCCATTGTAATAACAGTTGTTGGGCGTGCGAGTAAAAAAATGCCCCGGTTTCGGTTAATGCTAATCCACGGGTTGAGCGGTTAAACAACGTCACCTGTAAATACTCTTCCAGCTCGGAAATATGGCGAGAGACGGTGGATACTTCAATATTTAAGGCTTTGGCGGCGGCGCTGAAACTTTTATAGTCAGCGGCGCTAACGAATGTTCTGATTGCGGATAAATGGTTCATCTGCTCTACGTCTCTTTGATGATGAATGTTTCTCAGCAACCTGTTCTTGTGTAGTCAACTACGATAGCGGTCCTGATAACTCAGCTTATCACTTTGTTTTCTCCATTATTCCCGGCAATATCTATGGATAATAATTTCAGGGCATAAAAAAGGCTCCCCTGACCGCGGGAAGCCGGAAAATTGATAGTGATATTTTATTTTGCGCTGACGCGCCAGACGGTATTACCGACATCGTCGGCAATGATTAACGCCCCTTCATTATCCTGCGCGAGTCCGACCGGCGCGCCGTACAGCTCTTTCTCATCGCGAGAGACAAAGCCGGTGATCACGCTCTGTGGTTTACCAACCGGTTTGCCGTCTTTAAAAGCGACGAAGCTGACTTTATAACCATTCAGCGGCGAACGGTCCCAACTGCCATGCTCGCTGATAAACACGCCGCCCTGATAGGTTTGCGGCAACATGTTTCCGGTATAAAACAGCATTCCCAGCGGCGCGACGTGGGAGCTCAGGGCATAATCCGGTTTGATCGCTTTGGCGACCATGTCCGGGCGCGGCGGCTGTACGCGGCGGTCAACGTGCTGTCCGAAATAGCTCCACGGCCAGCCATAAAACCCGCCATCCTGCACCGAAGTTAAATAATCGGGCACCAGGTCGGCGCCGATCTCATCGCGCTCATTGGCAATGGCCCAAAGCTTGCCCGTCTGTGGTTCCCAACCGAGTCCGGTAGGATTCCTGATACCGCTGGCGAAGATACGGCTTGCGCCGGTTGCCGTATCAACCTCCAGAACGGTGGCGCGACGATATTCAATATCCAGTCCATTCTCAGTAATATTACTGTTCGAGCCGACGCCCACATACAGCTTCTTACCATCCGGGCTTGCCAGTAACGCTTTGGTCCAGTGGTGATTGACGGTGCTGGGCAGGTCAGCCAGTTCGCTCCCCGCATCGCTGATATGTGTCGCCCCCGGCTGGTAGTGATAACGCATGATGTTGCCGGTATTGGCGACGTAAAGATCATCGCCAATCAGTTGTACGCCGAAAGGCGAGTGCAGGTGTTCAAGGAAAATATGTTTCTCCCAGCCGCTGGCGTTTTTACGCAATAGCGTAATGCGATTCCCGCCTTTTCCACCTTTGCCTGACTGATTTTTCACTATCCCGGCAATCAGCTGTTTCGGCGTAGTCAGCGGTTCCTCGCCAGGACCGTTGCTTTCAACGACCAGAATATCGTCGTTTGGCAGGACATAGACCATTCTGGGATGCAGGAATCCATCGGCTATTTTTTCTATTTTCAGCCCCTGGGCAACCGCCGGTTGTCCATCTCTTTTCCAGCCCACGCCGCGGGGAACCTGCATCGGCGGCATCAGGAAATCCTGGGCCTTCGGCATTACGGGATCGGGCCCTACCTGCTGATCCGGGCTGAGTTTCGCTTTCTCATCGCATCCGGACAGGGCAAGCGCGGTGGCGAGCATAACGGGCAGGGGCAGTAATACTTTATTCATGGCGAATCCCCTTATTATTAGCCAGGCAAGTGGAGCTGATAATATTGGCGACAAGCAGACAGATAACGGTAATCGATGAATAGATTACGTTCTGCGGCGCAATCGCCCAGGCGTCGCGGCTATGAACAAAACAGTTTACCAACGCGGCAATAATAGCGATAAGGTTTAGCCAGAAATCAATTTTTGCCGCCGGGCGTCGAGGAGCAAAAAACCAGACCTGCGCCAGATTAATCAACCGCGGAATGATGGCAAAAATAAGGCCAAGGGCAATAAGCCAACTGGCGCATTTTCCCCACATCACGTTAGTGCTGTAGAGATAAATAATATCGAAGATGAGACCGGCGATAAAAAAGCCGTAAGGCACCGGGTTGAGTAGATTATATATGACCATCGCAAGGCTATTACCTCGGTCATGAGAGCGTTCACTCATTGTCAATTCCTTGTCAGGGGGAATAAGGTAGGATGAAAATAATGCTGACGTTCAAGCCGGAATAATGAATACCGCTTAGCAGATAAAATTATACATATTGTTAACAATTTCAGTATGCCAATCGCGGGAAATCTGTTTTGCGCAAATGGTCATACTGGCTACGGTAAGATTGTTGCAGAAGGAAGGCGGCGGGCCAGATGCTGGCCGCGCCATCGTACGCTTAACTTTCTATTTGGGCTGCCAGCTCCCGGGCTATTTCGGCGAAAATTCGCGCCGCAGCTTTTGGTCGGGCGCCTTTGCGCTGCATTAACACCGCGGTTCTCTCAAGCGCGGCTTCTTTAAGCAATCGGGTCACCAGGCCAGTGCGCTGGGCGGCGACATTTAGCGGCAGAATGGTCACTAATTGGGTTCGCTGGATGATATCGAGGATGGCATTGATCGAGTGCATTTCAATGGTCACCTGCGGGTGAAAACCGGCTTGCTGTAAGCAGTGGTCAATTTGCAACCGGGTGGCGAAATGATGATTGAGCAGAATAAACTCCTCCGCGGCGAGCTGGCTCAAAGAAAGGGACTCTTCGCGGGCCAACGGGTGATGGTCCGCGACAACCAACGCCAGCACTTCCTGTAACAGCGGGGTGGAAACAATGTCTGGCGCGGTCCCCCCGGCAAAGGCAATACCAATATCCAGCTCATTTTCCAGCAGCAGGCCCTCCATCTTCTCCTGCGGCATCTCCTGAATATCCAGCGTGATATGCGGATAACGCGCATGAAATTCCGCCACTAATGGGACGACGAAATAGGAAGTAAAAGTGGGTGTCACGGCAATACGTAGAGAACCGCGGCTGAGGTCTGCGACATCATGAATGGCGCGTTGACCCTCATCCAGCAGTTGAAATGCCTGACGGGCATACTGCAAAAACACTTCTCCCGCGTCCGTTAGATGAATATGCCGGCCGCTACGGTCAAAAAGCTGCGCATCCAGGCTCTCTTCTAACATCCTGATTTGCTGTGAGAGCGCCGGTTGTGAAATATGCAGGGCTTCCGCCGCACGGGTAAAACCCTGATGTTCGGCGACGGCGAGGAAATATCTAACGTAGCGAATATTCACACTTACAATCCATAAGTTTTTTGGATGAGTTTGATTATAAACAAGACTTTTATTTTATGCCACGCGGCGCGTAACCTCCCTGACATTCCACAGCGAGGTAGACATTATCATGAAAGAAATCATTGACGGTTTTCTTAAATTTCAACGTGATGCATTTCCTGAGCGCGCTGAACTGTTTAAAAGTTTAGCCTCCCGGCAGAGCCCCAGTACGCTGTTTATTTCCTGTTCCGATAGCCGGATGGTTCCGGAGTTGGTCACCCAGCGAGAACCCGGCGATCTATTTGTCATCCGTAATGCCGGCAATATTGTCCCTTCTTACGGCCCGGAGCCCGGTGGCGTATCGGCATCGGTGGAATATGCCGTTGCCGTTCTGAAGGTCACGGATATTGTGATTTGCGGTCACTCCGATTGCGGGGCGATGACGGCGATTGCGCAGTGTAGCTGTCTGGATCATGTCCCCGCCGTCAAGCACTGGTTGCAATATGCGGATTCGGCAAAAGTGGTGAACGATGCCCGCGAGCATCGCGATCCGCAGGCCAAAACCGCGGCGATGGTGCATGAAAATGTCATTGCCCAACTGGCGAATATTCAAACCCATCCTGCGGTACGACTGGCGCTTGATGAAGGACGTCTGTCGCTACATGGCTGGGTATATGACATTGAAACAGGGGATATTGCCGCCTATGACGGCAATGCCAGAGCTTTTATTTCGCTGGCCGGTCATCCGGATACCCGAGCGGTGCCGGTTTACGGTCAGTAATTTCATTTCACTACGATATAACGAGGTCACACCATGATTCAGTCACAAGTTAGCCGCGAAGTTCGTCTGGAGTTAGCGAATAAAATTTTGCTGATTAAAGCCAAAAAGGATCTCTCCTTTGCACAACTGGTTGAAGGCACCGGTTTATCCGAAGCCTTCGTGACGGCCGCGCTATTGGGCCAGCATCCGCTGCCTGTCGAAGTCGCGAAAATGGTAGGCGCAAAACTGGAGCTCAGCGACGATGATGTTTTGCTGCTGCAGACCATCCCGGTCAGAGGTTCTATTGAAGACCGCGTACCAACGGACCCGACCATGTATCGCTTCTATGAAATGCTGCAGGTCTACGACACTACGCTGAAAGCGCTCATTCATGAAAAATTCGGCGACGGGATCATCAGCGCGATTAATTTTAAGCTGGATGTGAAAAAAGTCAGCGATCCGGAAGGCGGACATCGTGCAGTGATTACTTTCGATGGAAAGTATCTGCCAACGAAACCTTTCTGATGACAATTAACCGTTAACAGTACGGGCCTGAACCACGATCCAGGCCCGTTATTATCTGGCTGGCTGATAACGCATTTGCAGCGTGGCGGGCAGATAGCGCTGTAGCGGCTGTGGCATTTTACCGTCGATCAGCTGACTGATGAGATCGTAGCAGTGCCAGGCCAACTGGCGGTTATCCTGCTGGATGGTGTCGATGCGCAGCGATAGCGAATCATACAGATAGTGGTCATCGAAGCTGGCTAAATGGATCCCGGAATCCAGCAGGTTATGCTGGCTCATATAACGTAGTACCCCTTCCAGCAAGCCGCAGGCGGCAGTAAACAGCGCCTTCGGCGGCCGCCCGAGACGGGCGCACAGCGCGGCAAACATCTCATAGCCTGAGCTTGGGTGATAGTTGCCGTTGATGATCCATTCCGGGCGTAACTCAACCCCTGCCTGGGCTAATCCCTGACTAAATCCGGCCAGCCGATCGCGCGAGGGCGAGAGCCGCGGCTGCCCGCCGAGAAACCAGAACTCATCCGCGTGTTGCCCGGCGATACGGGCGATAAGTTCCGCCGTCGGCGCCAGTGAATCGGTCATCACCAGCGGCAGCGCGCTGTCGTTTGGATTACGGTCGAACAGCACCACCGGCAGCTGCTCGCTGAGCTTCAGATAGTCGGCGTCGCTATGCATGCAAGAGGCGACAATTAAACCATCGACCTGACGGGCAATCATATTATTGACCACCATGCTCTCCTGACCGGGATTCTCATCGGTGCAAGAGATAAGCAGCTGTACGCCGGCTTCGCGGCACAGGGTTTCCAGCTCGTGAGAAAACACGGCAAAACCATAGTTGGTGATCTCTGGCACAACCAGACCAATGGTATGGCTGCGGCTATCGCGCAGTGAACGGGCGTGAATACTCGGCTGGTAGTGCTGCTCGCGGGCGATAGCCAGCACCCGTTCGCGCGTCTCCTGCGCCACGCGCAGCTCTTTACCGCGACCGTTCAAGACCAGGCTGGCGGTGGCTTTAGAGACGCCAGCCAGTTCGGCGATATCTTTTATGGTAATGCGTTTGGGTTTCATCACGAGCCAGGAGCCTGAAAGCAAAACGCTTATTCTACCATGCATGGCCGCAGCGGCCAGCAGCAGAATGCCCTCGGCGTCGCACCGCTGAATACCAGTTTTCCAGGATAATCCGCAAAGAAGCGGCTGCTCATCACCCCTACGCCATCGTTAATAAAGATTTCGACGCTGGAACGGTCGATGAGGATCTGCAGTTTATGCGCCGTGCCGCGCCAGTAACGGTAATCGACTGTATCGGCCACCAGGCTTCGACGGGCCAGGCGTACGCCGTGCCTGTCCAGCGAAAGCTGCAGCACGCCCGCGAAATCCAGCGTCAGCGCATCGTCTGGCGCAACCTCGAAGGCGAGTTCCATCGGCTGCAGCGCCAGCGGTTCGGTCTGCCAGCCTTGCGCCTCGCCGCGCAGCGCCGCCAGTTCGCGCACGGGATTTTGATACAGCGTGCCGTGGCGCCAGCTGAGTTCCCGCAGGCAGGTCATCTGATGGATCCAGCCGTGGGCCCGCGTAGGTTGCTGCATCTCTTCTCCGTCGGGAACCCCCATCCAGCCAACCAGCAGACGGCGACCATCCTCCGCCAGGGTGGTTTGCGGCGCATAGAATTCGAAGCCGCTATCCAGCTCTTCGACCGCGCCATGGCGCCAGGTGGCGGCGGTTTGATCGAAATGGCCCTGCATCCAGACTGCCGGATAGGTGTTCAGGAAGCGCTGTGCCTCACGCGGCAATCCCTGCGGGCAGCTCAGTAAAATATACCGATCGCCGAGCGGGAACAGATCCGGGCATTCCCACATATAGCCGGCGTCTTTCAGGCCGTTAAGTCCGCTACCGGCAATTTCGCCATGACTGCTCCACTGCATCAAATCAGTAGAGCTGAATAGCAGTACCTTGCCGAGGTCGGCCAGATCGCGCGCGCCCAGCACCATCAACCAGCGATCGCCATCGCGCCAGACTTTGGGATCGCGCACGTGGCCGCTATAGCCTGCTGGCAGCGCCAGCACCGGGCCCTGTTTGCGAAAAGTGCCGTCGGGATTTTGCGTCGCCAGACACTGCCAGGCGGTACGGCTGCCATCGTTAAATTTCACATTACCGGTGTAGCACAGCGTCAGGATGCCGTTGTTATCTACCGCGCTGCCGGAGTAACAACCGTTACGGTCGTACTCCTCCTCTGGCAGCAGAGCAATCGGTTCGTGCCGCCAGTGCAGCAGATCCGGCGAACTCCAGTGTCCCCAGCCCTTATAGCGGTGATCGCAGGCGAGGGGATTCCACTGATAAAACAGATGATAACGACCATTGAAGTGGATAAAACCGTTCGGATCGTTCAGTAGCCCGCATACCGGCGCCAGATGCCACTGCGGATAGTGCTTATCCCGCAGCGCGCGCGGCTGGTGGTTCATGACGGCCTGCAGGACCAACGGTAACAAAAAAGGCTGCGACATTATTCTGCATCCGTTTTGTATTTGAGTGTCAGCGAAACGATAAAGGCGACCATAAACGCGATAGCCAGCCCGATGAGGTAGTTAAGCAGGGAGCTGGCCTGCACGATAGCCATTCCGGGGATGGCGGTCAGGCCGACGGCGGTCATATAGACGTGCATGGAGACGACCCAGGCGCCGCCCGCCGCGCCGCCAATCAACGCGGCGATAAAGGGCTTAACGTAGCGCAGGTTGATGCCGAATATCGCCGCTTCGGTGATGCCCAGCATCGCCGAAAAGGCGGACGGGAGGGCAATGGCTTTCACTTTCGCATCTTTGGTTTTAAACCACACCGCCAGACAGGCGCCGCCCTGGGCAATATTAGCCATCGCCCAGATAGGCAGCAGGAAATTGACGCCGATCGACGGGTTACCGAGCAGCCCGGCTTCGATGGCATGGAAGCTGTGGTGGATACCGGTGATGACGATCACCGAATACAGTCCACCGAATAGCAGCCCTGCCAGCCAACCAGCATGAGCAATAAGCGTGCTGAGAATAAATGAGATGCCGTCGCCGAGGGCACGACCGGCCGGGCCGATTATCAGCAGGGCGATAAATCCGGAGATAATAACCGTCAGGAACGGCGTGAGGATCAGATCCAGCGCGTCGGGAATCAGGCGTCGCAGTTGCTTCTCAAGCAGGCTCATAAACCACACCGCCAGCAGCACCGGGAACACCGTCCCCTGATAACCGATCATCGCCACCTCGAGGCCGAAGAAATTCATGGTATGGAATCCCGAAGCCACTCCCCAGGCGTTGGTCAGCGCCGGGTGGGTAAGAATACCGCCGAGGGTTGCGCCAAGATAAGGGTTACCGCCGAATTCACGCGCGGCGGTAAACCCGATCAGGATTGGCAGGATAATAAAAGCGGCCGAACTACACATATCGAGGATCAGGTAGATGGCGTTGCCCGGATCGACCCAGCCGTAGGTTTTCACCATCCCCAGCAGTCCCATCAGCAGGCCGGAGGCGACGATCGCCGGAATAATGGGCACAAAGATGTTCGACAGCAGGCGGGCGATCCGCTGGAACGGATTCAGTTTTTTCGCCGCCAGGTCTGCGGCTTCGGATTTGCTCGACTCGCTAATACCGGCCGCCTGAATAAAAGCGGCATACACTTTATTGACCACGCCGGTACCGAAGATGATTTGCATCTGGCCGGCGTTGCGAAAGCAGCCTTTTACCCCCTCAACTTTACCGATGGCCTGCTGGTCGGCGAGCGCGTCATCGACCAGTACCAGACGCAAGCGGGTGGCGCAGTGCGCGGCGCTGGCGATATTTTCTTTGCCGCCGAGCAGCGGCAGCAGAGCGTGAGAAATCTGTTGAAAATCCATAGTACCCTCTACAAAGTCTGTCATCATCATGGGCTATTGGGGGCCTGGAATGCCCCTAATGGCCGCTTTGCTAATTTTGCTAAAACGTTTTAATTATTTTGCCTGCTTTCATCGTTAATACTGGCGGTTCACATCGGCCTGGTACGGTAAGGCGGTCATCGCGCCTTTGGCGGTGGTCGCCAGCGCGCCGCAGGTTTGCGCCAGCGCGACGATCGGCTCCAGCGCGGCGACATCTTCAGGGAAGCCGTGAGCGGCGAGACTGGCGAGTAGCCCGGCAACAAAGGCATCGCCGGCTCCGGTGGTATCAACGCTGACCACCGGACGGGCCGGGAAGTGAATATGCTGTTGCTGGAACAGCGCCTGCACCCCGGCTTTTCCTTGCGTGATTAACAGCAGTTTTGGCTGAAAGCGCTCGCGGAACCGCGCAATACCGAGGGCAATATCGTCGCTACCGCTGATAAAGGCCAACTCCTCTTCCGACAGTTTCACCACGTCAGCCAATGCCAGCGCCCGGTCGAGACAACGCCGTAACAACTGGGGATCCTGCCACAGATCGCTGCGGATATTTGGGTCGAAGCTGACGCTGCCGCCGGTATGTTTAATCTTTTCCATCGCCGCGAAAGCGCTGCTCCGGCTGGGCTCGGCGCTGAGAGCGATAGAGCAGACGTGCAACCACTGGCCGGCCTCAAATGGCGGGAGATCGTCTGGTTGTAAAAAAAGATCGGCGCTTGGACGGACCATAAAGGTAAAGGTGCGTTCGCCGTGTTCATCCAGCGCTACCACGACGGTTGAGGTACGTTGTGCGGGATCTAAAGAAAGATGGCTGATATCCACGTTCTCCTGGCACAGCGTCTGGCGCATAAAATGGCCAAAAGGGTCGTCGCCGACCCGACCAATAAACCCACTATTGCCGCCAAGCCGCGCGACGCCGACCGCGACGTTAGCCGGTGCGCCGCCCGGGCACTGTAATAAACGGCCATCCCCCTCAGGCAGCAGATCGACGACCGCATCGCCGAGTACCCATACTTTACTGGTCATACTGATATTCCTTTTAGCTAAACTTTGTTAAACCGGTTTAGCTAATTTAAACATAACCGAAAATCCAACGGAACGAGGAAGTGATGAAAATGCGAACGGCAACGATAAAATGTGATCCAGTCGAGATATTGCACCTTTCGCGCTAGCTATTTTTTCTTTACTACAGCTTTGCAAATGAACGTGTCATTTTTCCCTACCAATAATAAGGGGGGGGGGCCA
Organism: Klebsiella sp. JN_Kp122; assembly: GCF_040062085.1. Classification (NCBI taxonomy): domain Bacteria; kingdom Pseudomonadati; phylum Pseudomonadota; class Gammaproteobacteria; order Enterobacterales; family Enterobacteriaceae; genus Klebsiella; species Klebsiella sp. JN_Kp122. The sequence goes on along the minus strand of NZ_JBEAHW010000047.1, from coordinate 75,768 downwards.
GGACGATAGGGGCTTATTGTCGAAGAAAAAATCCTCATATGCCTATTCGTTAATATTCATTCGCCGTTGTTGGGTGGTTTAAAAATATATTCATGATGGTTTTACGGGAGAGGGTGAGACCATTAATGACTTCTCGTTTTTTATTATTTTAACGTGGTAATAAGCTCGTTTCGTTAAAGGAATGTTAGAAAATCAACGCGGGAAAAAATACCCCTTTTGGGTAATGCACCAGTCCGTAAATGTTATAAAAAATTTATCCGTATCTGGTGAAGTTCAGCCACAAACAGGTGCGGGAAAATAGCGCCAGGCGTCACAACTGGGGGTACGTTGCGCGCATCTTGTACAATTGGTTGAGCTGAAAAAACAGGCAGCCTCAGACTGTTGCTGTTCGATTTTTATACGTTTTACGTAGGTGCTATCAGGGTATTAGATCTAATATCCTTGTATTACACCATGGTTATTTTTTATCGTAAAAACTAATGATTTACGTTGAATTTAACGCTCGTTCAGATTTTTATTCTTCAATTTTTATAATGTTATTTTTTTGTTCTAAATGTGCCAAATAAAACTAATTGCAATGGTTGATAACACTTTTTTTAAGGTAATTCATTTACTTGTGATCGTTAAATGATCGAATGTTGGTTATAAAGTGATCGAAATGAGGTGTTGTTACCGGTATTATTTTTTGTTTTTGTGATCAATGTCTCATTATATTCAAAATTTCCCCATACTTAATTGTGTGTGCTAATGATTCGGGAGTAGAGTTGCGCCGCCTTAAGAATATTCTTATAGAATTTCTAAAAATAGTTTCATGGCAATTCAACTCTCTCGAAGCAAATTCTTTACATCCTCCACTCCAGTTTGCACCTGTAACAAACTATTAACAGTGGGGTGAGTTTGACGATTAGCTGAATTTTTAGCTATCGCGAGTGAGCGTTTTAATTGCCGTCTTGGGGAAATAACTGAGGTCACGGGCGATTAAGTATCACGCCCCGTGTATGTTTTCTAACATGGCTTATCGGGATAGGGATTATGGGTACCTCCGAATTACTTAAGCATATTTATGACTTCAACCTGTCGTATTTATTTTTAGCACAGCGGCTGATCAACGATGAAAAAGTATCCGCAATGTTTCGTCTGGGAATTGACGAAACCATGGTTGATACCCTGGCGCAACTGACGTTACCGCAGATGGTGAAACTGGCTGAAACTAATCAGCTGGTGTGCAATCTGCGCTTCAGCGACCATCAGACTATCGAGCAATTGACCAAAGAGTCGCGCGTTGATGACCTCCAGCAGATCCATACCGGTATCCTGCTTTCCAGTCACCTGCTGCAAGAGCTCCGCGCCAAAGAAGGCGCTGCAGCGAAGAAAAGTGTTTGATAATGGCTGAGAAAAGTATTGTTCAGGAAGCGAAGGATATTCAGCTCGCCATGGAGCTGATTTCCCTCGGCGCGCGTCTGCAGATGCTGGAGAGTGAAACTCAGCTCAGCCGCGGGCGCTTAATTAAACTTTACAAAGAGCTGCGCGGCAGCCCGCCGCCGAAAGGGATGCTGCCGTTCTCGACCGATTGGTTTATGACCTGGGAGCAGAATATTCATTCGTCGATGTTCTACAACGCCTATTTGTTCCTGCTGAAGAGCGGCAAATGCAATGGAGTAGAAGCGGTGATCAAAGCCTATCGCCTGTACCTCGAACAGTGTCCGCAAGAAGCGGGCGAAGCGCCGCTACTGGCGTTGACCCGAGCCTGGACGCTGGTGCGCTTTGTTGATAGCGGTATGCTGCAGCTCTCTGCCTGCAACAACTGCGGCGGCTCATTTATCACCCACGCGCACCATCCGCAGCACGATTTCGTCTGCACGTTATGCCAACCGCCTTCACGCGCCGTAAAAAGACGTAAACTTTCTCCGCAACTGGCCGATATAACCTCTCAACTGCTGGACGAGCAGGCTAAACGCGTCATGTAAGTCGCCGTTCCGACGACTTACGGCAATCCATTTCGACGTGTAATACGCAGGGGCGGTATGCCGCCCCCCATTCCCCGCCTGGTTTACGCCAGGGCGCGTTTGCCTCGCCCGCCATCCACATTGTTAATTTGAGGTATGCGTGTGCTAGTGATATTGGGTTATCTCGTGGTCCTGGGAGCGGTATTTGGCGGCTATTTACTGGTGGGCGGCCACCTTGGCGCGCTGTACCAGCCGGCGGAATTCCTGATTATCGGCGGCGCCGGCATCGGCGCGTTTATCGTCGGCAACAACGGAAAGGCCATCAAATCCACGCTGCGGGCCTTGCCCAAAATGGTACGTCGCTCCAAATACAGCAAGGCGCTGTATATGGATCTGATGGCGTTGCTGTTCCTGCTGCTCGCAAAATCCCGTCAACAGGGGATGCTGTCGCTTGAGTTCGATATCGACAATCCTCAGGAAAGTGAAATTTTCGCTAATTATCCGCGCATCCTTGCCGATAACCATCTGGTGGAGTTTATAACCGATTATTTACGCCTGATGGTGAGCGGCAACATGAATGCTTTTGAAATTGAAGCGCTGATGGACGAAGAGATCGAAACCTTCGAACAGGAGAGCGAAGTGCCCGCCGGCAGCCTGGCGATGGTCGGCGACTCTCTGCCGGCATTTGGTATTGTCGCGGCGGTAATGGGCGTGGTGCACGCGCTGGCCTCGGCGGACCGCCCGGCGGCGGAACTCGGGGCGCTCATCGCCAACGCGATGGTGGGGACTTTCCTCGGCATTCTGCTGGCCTATGGATTTATCTCGCCACTATCCACGCTGCTGCGGCAAAAAAGCGCTGAGACCGTCAAGATGATGCAGTGCATCAAGGTGACGCTGCTCTCCAGCCTCAACGGCTACGCACCGCAAATCGCCGTCGAATTTGGCCGCAAAACGTTATACACCACCGAGCGCCCGTCGTTTGTCGAGCTTGAAGAACACGTACGCCAGGTGAAAGCGCCTGCCGCGCAGGCGACGGAAAGTGAAGAAGCATGAAGCATAATCACCCGGTGGTTCTGGTCAGAAAGCGCAAATCGCACCAGCCCGCCCATCACGGCGGTTCGTGGAAGATTGCCTATGCCGATTTTATGACGGCGATGATGGCCTTCTTCCTTGTGATGTGGCTGCTGGCGATCGCCAGCCCGCAGGAGCTGACGCAAATAGCCGAATATTTCCGTACGCCGCTGAAAGTCGCCCTCACCAGCGGCGATAAAAGCAGCTCGGAAAGCAGCCCGATCCCCGGCGGCGGCGAAGACCCGACCCGTGAAGTCGGGTTAGTCAGCAAGCAGATCAATACCGCGGATAAACGTGCCGAAGAGCTACGGCTTAACAAACTGCGTGACAAGCTCGATCAGTTGATTGAGTCAGACCCGCGCCTGAAGGCGCTACGCCCGCATCTGCTGATCAACATGATGGACGAAGGACTGCGCATTCAGATTATCGATAGCCAGAATCGGCCGATGTTTAAAACCGGTAGCGCTCAGGTTGAAAGCTATATGCGCGATATCCTGCGAGCGATTGCGCCAATCCTCAATGATTTGCCGAACAAGATCAGCCTCGCCGGGCATACCGATGACATCCCCTACGCCACCGGCGAACGTGGTTACAGCAACTGGGAACTGTCGGCGGATCGCGCCAACGCCTCGCGCCGTGAGCTGATCGCCGGCGGCCTGGCGGAAGGGAAGGTGCTGCGGGTGGTTGGTATGGCGGCGACCATGAGCCTGAAACAGCACGGCGCTGATGATGCCATCAACCGCCGCATTACCGTACTGGTGCTTAACAAAGAGACCCAGCAGAGCATTGAGCATGAAAATGGCGAAAGCAATGCGCTGGAGATTAGCCAGCCGGATGCGCTGCCAAAGCTGGTCGCGCCCGCGTCGGTTAACCGCGATTCACACCCAGAGGTGACCCCATGAGCATGGATATTAGCGCTTTTTATCAGACTTTTTTTGATGAAGCAGATGAGCTGCTGGCAGACATGGAGCAACACCTGCTGGAGCTGGATCCGCAGGCCCCCGATATCGAACCGCTAAACGCGATTTTTCGCGCGGCGCACTCGATCAAAGGCGGTGCGGCGACGTTTGGCTTTTCCGTATTGCAGGAAACCACCCATCTGCTGGAGAACCTGCTCGACGGCGCCCGGCGCGAGGAGATGCGCTTGAGCACCGAAATTATCAATCTGTTTCTGGAAACCAAAGATATTATGCAGGAGCAACTGGACGCCTATAAAACCTCGCAGCAGCCTGACGCTGAGAGCTTTGACTATATCTGCCAGGCGCTGCGGCAGCTGGCGCTGGAAGCGCAGCAGCAGGACGCGCCTGCCGCTGCGCCCGTCGTGGCCCAGCCTGCGCCGACGGCCATCGCCGGCGGTATGCGCGTGAGCTTAACCGGGCTTAAAGCCAATGAAATTCCGCTGATGCTGGAAGAGCTTGGCAACCTCGGCGAGGTTCAGGATCCGCAGCAAACTGACAATAGCCTTGAGGTGACCCTGCTGACCACCGCCAGCGAAGAAGATATTTGCGCGGTGCTCTGTTTCGTTCTTGAGCCGGAACAGATCAGCTTTACCACGCCGCCAACGACTGCCGCTAAACCATTGCCATCGGCCGAAGTTGTGCCGCCGCCGGTCGCCCAACCGCAGCCTGCTGTCGTCGAGCCGCCCAAAGCGCCGAGAGCGAAGGCCAGCGAATCGACCAGTATTCGCGTGGCGGTAGAGAAAGTTGACCAGTTGATTAACCTCGTCGGCGAACTGGTGATCACCCAGTCCATGCTGGCGCAGCGCTCAGGTAACCTGGATCCGGTGACGCATGGCGATCTGCTCAACAGCATGAGCCAGCTGGAACGTAACGCTCGCGACCTGCAGGAATCGGTGATGTCGATTCGCATGATGCCGATGGAATATGTATTCAGCCGCTACCCGCGGCTGGTGCGCGACCTGGCCGGCAAGCTCAATAAGCAGGTGGAACTGACGCTACAGGGCAGTTCCACCGAACTTGATAAGAGCCTGATCGAGCGCATTATCGACCCGTTAACCCACCTGGTGCGTAATAGCCTCGACCACGGTATTGAAGATCCGCAAACCCGTCTGGCGGCAGGTAAGTCTGAGGTGGGCAATCTCATTCTGTCCGCTGAACATCAGGGCGGCAATATCTGCATCGAAGTGATCGATGACGGCGCCGGGCTCAATCGCGAAAAAATTCTCGCCAAAGCGGCGGCGCAGGGGCTGGCGGTCAGCGACAGCATGAGTGATGAAGAGGTCGGAATGCTCATTTTCGCGCCGGGCTTTTCGACCGCGGAACAGGTGACCGACGTCTCTGGCCGCGGCGTCGGCATGGACGTCGTGAAACGGAACATCCAGGAGATGGGCGGTCACGTTGAAATCCATTCCCGGGCGGGCAAAGGGACCTCGATTCGTATTTTGCTGCCTCTGACGCTCGCCATCCTCGACGGCATGTCGGTCAAGGTCAATGAAGAGGTCTTTATTCTGCCGCTCAACGCGGTGATGGAATCGCTGCAGCCGCAGGCCGAAGACCTGCATCCGATGGCCGGCGGCGAACGGATGCTGCAGGTCCGCGGCGAGTATCTGCCGCTGGTGGAGCTTTACCGGGTGTTTGACGTCGCCGGGGCGAAAACCGAGGCCACTCAGGGCATCGTGGTGATTCTGCAAAGCGCCGGCCGCCGCTATGCGCTGCTGGTGGATCAGCTGATCGGCCAGCATCAGGTAGTGGTAAAAAATCTGGAAAGCAATTACCGCAAAGTGCCGGGAATTTCCGCGGCGACGATCCTCGGTGACGGCAGCGTGGCGCTGATCGTCGACGTGTCGGCGCTGCAAATGCTCAATCGGGAAAAGCTGCTGAGCGCAGCGGCCGCATAACGACTCATCTCATCAAATTAACAGGTGCAGACCATGGCAGGATTAGCAACCGTCAGCAAATTGGCTGGCGAAACGGTAGGTCAGGAGTTTTTAATCTTTACCCTCGGCAATGAAGAATACGGCATCGATATTCTGAAAGTGCAGGAGATCCGCGGCTATGACCAGGTGACGCGTATCGCCAACACCCCGGATTTCATCAAAGGCGTCACCAATCTGCGCGGGGTGATCGTGCCGATTATCGACCTGCGGGTAAAATTCGCCCAGCAGGGCGTCTCTTATGATGAAAACACGGTGGTTATCGTGCTTAACTTCGGCCAGCGGGTGGTGGGGATTGTGGTCGACGGCGTCTCTGACGTGTTGTCTCTCACCGCCGAACAGATCCGCCCGGCGCCGGAATTCGCGGTAACGCTGGCGACCGAGTATCTCACCGGTCTTGGCGCGCTCGGCGAGCGTATGTTGATTCTCGTCGATATCGAAAAGCTGCTCAGCAGCGAAGAGATGGCGCTGGTCGATAACGTCGCCAAAAGCCACTAAGCAAAGGGGCGCGCCCGGTCGCGCCCGGTAAAAATAGTCCCCGCCTGGCATAAAGTTCCCCTCTCGTACGCCGATAACCCTTTCAGTCACATACGTAAAGCCTGGCCGTTCAGGCTTCCAGGAAGGGGAAACATGTTTAATCGTATTAAGGTCGTCACCAGTCTCTTATTAGTGCTGGTGCTATTTGGCGCATTGCAGCTGATTTCAGGCGGTCTGTTTTTTTCGTCGCTGAAAAGCGATAAAGAGAACTTTACCGTCCTGCAAACCATCCGTCAGCAGCAGTTGCTGCTGAGTGAAAGTCGGGTCGATCTGCTGCAGGCGCGTAACTCCCTGAACCGCGCAGGGATCCGCTACATGATGGATACCAACAAAATCGGCAGCGGCGCGACTATCGACGAGCTGCTGGCGAAAGCGAAAGAAGAGCTGGCGCGCGCCGAACGCAACTACACCGCCTATGAAAAAATCCCGCAGGACCCGCGTCAGGATCCTCAGGCGACGGAAAAGCTTAAACAGCAGTATGGCATCCTGTACGGCGCGCTGTCGGAGCTGATCCAGCTGCTGGGCGAGGGTAAAATCAACGCCTTCTTCGACCAGCCGACGCAAAAATACCAGGACGATTTCGAGCAGACCTATAACGCCTATCTGCAGCAAAACGGCAAGCTGTATCAAATCGCCGTTGACGCTAGCAACAGCTCGTATAGCTCGGCGATCTGGACCTTAATTGTGGTCATCATCGTGGTGCTGGCGGCGATCGTCGGCGTGTGGATGGGTATCCACCATATCCTGGTGCGCCCGCTGAACCGCATGATTGAACACATCAAACGGATCGCGTCCGGCGACCTGACCCAGCCTATCCCGGTGACCAGCCGTAATGAAATCGGCGTGCTGGCCGCCAGCCTCAAGCACATGCAGAACGAGCTTATCGAAACGGTGAGCGGCGTGCGTCAGGGGGCGGATGCTATCTATAGCGGCGCGTCGGAAATCGCCGCCGGGAATAACGATCTCTCATCGCGCACCGAACAGCAGGCGGCATCGCTGGAAGAGACCGCCGCCAGTATGGAACAGCTGACAGCGACGGTGAAACAGAACGCCGAAAACGCGCGTCAGGCCAGCCAGCTGGCGCTGAGCGCCTCCGAAACTGCGCAGAAGGGTGGCAAAGTGGTGGCTAACGTGGTGGAAACCATGCACGACATCGCCAGCAGCTCGCAGAAAATTGCCGATATCACCGGCGTTATCGACGGTATCGCCTTCCAGACCAACATCCTGGCGCTTAACGCCGCGGTAGAAGCGGCGCGTGCGGGTGAACAAGGTCGCGGCTTCGCGGTCGTGGCGGGCGAAGTCCGCAACCTGGCGCAGCGCAGCGCCCAGGCGGCCAAAGAGATCAAAGCGCTGATCGAAGACTCGGTCAACCGTGTGGATATGGGCTCGGTACTGGTGGAAAGCGCCGGCGACACCATGGGCGATATCGTCAATGCGGTCACCCGCGTGACCGACATCATGGGCGAAATCGCCTCTGCTTCCGATGAACAGAGCCGCGGTATCGACCAGGTCGGCCAGGCGGTAGCGGAAATGGATCGCGTCACCCAGCAGAACGCCTCGCTGGTGGAGGAGTCGGCCTCGGCCGCCGCCGCGCTGGAAGAGCAGGCCAGCCTGCTGACGCAGTCGGTTGCCGTCTTCCGTCTGAAGTCGGAAGGGCAGGAGGAGTATAAAGCGCCGGTCAGCAATAAAACCGCGCCTGCCGCCATCGCTACGCATAAAAAAACCAGCGCCAGCGACTACCAGGATAACTGGGAGACGTTCTAACGGGTACCGGCCGCCGCATCCCTACACGCGGCGGCCTCTCTTGCGTTGTAAGCCGGCCAAGACCGGCTACCAAGGAGATTGCTATGTTTAACCGAATCCGTATCTCTACCAGTCTTTTCCTGCTGCTGATCTCCTTTTGCATCATGCAACTGATCAGCACCGGGCTCTCTTACGTCGCGCTACGCGCCGACAACCACAATCTTGAACGTATTACCGTCAGTAGCCAGCAGCGCGATGCGCTTAGCCTGAGCTGGGTATCGCTGCTACAGGCGCGAAATACCCTTAACCGCGCCGGTACCCGTGCGGCGCTGAAGGTGCCGCAGGAGCAGGTGGATGCGCTGATGGGCGGCGCCCGCAGCTCGCTGCAAAAAGCCGATCTCTATTTTAACCAGTTCCTCGACACGCCTCGCGCGGATGAGCAGGAACAGCAGTTGGCCGATGCCACGCGCGATAGCTACGAGAAGCTACGCGGCGCGCTGCGCGAACTGATCGTGTTCCTCGAAAATCGCAACCTGCAGGCCTTTATGGACCAGCCGACGCAGAAAATACAGGACCGCTTCGAGGCCGACTTTGTGCAATATCTGCAGCTGGCGAAGGCGACGACCGATGAAGCCAGCGCCTCCAGCCAGCAGGCCTACGGCTGGTCAATCTGGTTGGTTGCCGGGGCGGTGCTGATGCTCTTGGTAGTCACCCTCAGCGCGATGTGGTGGCTGCGAACCATGCTGGTGCAGCCGCTGAATACTATTCGCGGCCATTTCGAACGTATCGCCAGCGGCGATCTTTCGGCGCCGATTGAGGTCTATGGGCGTAACGAAATCAGCCAGCTATTTGCCAGCCTGCAGCGCATGCAACAGTCGCTGATTGGTACCGTCGGCGCGGTGCGCGACGGCGCGGAGTCGATTCTTATCGGCCTGCAGGAGATTTCAGAAGGCAACAACGATCTCTCCTCGCGCACCGAACAACAGGCGGCTTCGCTGGAAGAGACCGCCGCCAGTATGGAACAGCTAACGGCGACGGTAAAACAGAATGCCGATAACGCCCGCCAGGCATCGCAGCTGGCGCGTGATGCCTCCTCCACCGCCGCCAAAGGCGGCGAGCTGGCGGATGACGTGGTTACCACGATGCACGACATCGCCAACAGTTCGCAAAAAATCGGCGCCATTACCAGCGTCATCGACGGCATCGCCTTCCAGACCAATATTCTGGCGCTTAACGCGGCGGTGGAGGCGGCGCGCGCCGGTGAGCAGGGGCGCGGCTTTGCGGTGGTTGCCGGTGAAGTGCGCAACCTGGCCAGCCGCAGCGCCCAGGCGGCAAAAGAAATTAAGCTACTGATCGATGAATCCGTCAGCCGCGTCAAACACGGCTCGGTGCTGGTGGAAAATTCCGGCGCCACCATGCAGGACATCGTGCGCTCGGTCACCCGGGTGACCGACATCATGGGCGAAATCGCCTCCGCCTCCGATGAGCAGAGCCGCGGCATTGAGCAGGTGACGCAGGCGGTTACCCAGATGGATCAGGTCACGCAACAGAACGCCGCCCTGGTGGTGGAATCGGCTTCCGCCGCCGCTGCGCTGGAAGAGCAGGCGATTACTCTCGCCGATGCAGTGGCGGTATTCCGTCTGGCGGACGACAACTTCGTCGCGCCGGAAACCTCATCCACGGTAAAGGAGACCCTGGATTGTCAAACCGCATAAACCGCTCGTATTTTGCCGGTGAGTCGGCATGAAGCAGACGACATCAACCGCGGCGCGTGAAAGCGGATCGGCGCTGGCGCAGATGGCTCAGCGTCTGCCGCTCTCCGACGCACATTTTCGCCGCATCAGCCAGCTTATCTATCAGCGTGCCGGGATCGTGCTGGCGGCGCATAAGCGCGAGATGGTGTACAACCGGCTGGTGCGCCGTTTGCGTCTGCTGGGCATTCATGATTTCGGCGACTACCTGGCGCTGCTGGAAAGCGACCCGCACAGCGCCGAGTGGCAGGCGTTTATCAATGCGCTGACCACCAACCTGACCGCCTTTTTTCGCGAGGCGCACCACTTTCCGATTCTGGCGGAGCATGCGCGCTCGCGTCCCGGGAACTATAGCGTGTGGAGCACCGCCGCCTCGACCGGCGAAGAACCTTACTCCATCGCCATTACGCTCGGTGATGCGCTCGGGGAACGTGCGGGCAGTTGCCAGGTATGGGCCAGCGATATTGACACCCAGGTGCTGGAGAAAGCGGAAGCGGGGATTTATCGCCATGAAGATCTGCGCACTCTGACGCCAATCCAGATGCAGCGTTATTTTCTGCGCGGCACCGGGCCGCATCAGGGGCTGGTGCGCGTGCGTCAGGAGCTGGCGGCGCGGGTCAACTTCCAGCCGCTGAATCTGCTGGCGGCGGAGTGGGCGCTGCCGGGGCCGTTCGACGCGATTTTTTGCCGCAACGTGATGATCTATTTCGATAAACCGACGCAGGAGCGCATCCTGCGCCGCTTTGTCCCCTTGCTTAAACCGGGGGGGCTGCTGTTTGCCGGTCACTCCGAGAATTTCAGCCAGATCAGCCGGGATTTCTACCTGCGTGGACAGACCGTATATGGGCTGACCAAGGAGAAGTGATGAGTAAAATCAGAGTGTTATGTGTTGATGATTCGGCCCTGATGCGCCAGTTGATGACCGAGATCGTCAATGGCCACGCCGATATGGAGATGGTGGCGGTGGCCCCGGACCCGCTGGTCGCACGGGATCTGATCAAAAAATTTAACCCACAGGTGCTGACGCTGGACGTCGAAATGCCGCGCATGGACGGCCTCGATTTCCTCGAAAAGCTGATGCGCCTGCGGCCGATGCCGGTGGTGATGGTTTCATCGCTGACCGGTAAAGGTTCGGAAATTACCCTGCGCGCGCTGGAGCTGGGGGCGGTGGATTTCGTCACCAAACCGCAGCTCGGGATCCGCGAAGGCATGCTGGCCTACAGCGAACTGATAGGCGAAAAGATCCGCACCGCCGCACGGGCGCGGCTGCCGCAGCGGGCCAATGACCAGCCGCCGGCCATTTTAAGCCACGGACCGCTGCTGAGCAGCGAGAAGCTGATCGCCATTGGTGCTTCCACCGGCGGCACCGAAGCGATTCGTCAGGTGCTACAACCGTTGCCGGCCACCAGTCCGGCGCTGCTGATCACCCAGCATATGCCGCCGGGATTTACCCGCTCGTTTGCCGAACGGTTGAATAAGCTGTGCCAGATCACGGTGAAAGAGGCGGAAGAGGGCGAACGCGTGCTCCCGGGACATGCCTATATTGCGCCTGGGGATCGCCATCTGGAACTGGCGCGTAGCGGCGCTAACTATCAGGTCAAGTTGCACGATGGCCCGGCGGTAAATCGCCATCGTCCCTCGGTGGATGTGCTGTTTCGCTCGGTGGCCCGCCACGCCGGGCGCAATGCGGTGGGGGTGATCCTCACCGGCATGGGCAACGACGGCGCGCAGGGGATGCTGGAGATGCATCGCGCCGGGGCCTATACCCTGGCGCAGAGTGAGGCGAGCTGCGTGGTGTTCGGCATGCCGCGCGAGGCCATCGCCAGCGGTGGGGTCAACGAAGTGGTTGAACTGGAGCGCATGAGCCAACGCATGCTGGCGCAGATCGCCGGCGGCCAGGCGCTGCGAATTTAAATTCACGCCGCCAGGAAGTCCCGGCGGCGTGGTGTGAAGTGAGTTAAAAATGACACTGTTCAGGGGTAGTAATGGCAGATAAGAATCTCCGTTTTCTGGTCGTCGACGACTTTTCCACCATGCGTCGTATCATCAGAAATTTGCTTAAAGAGCTCGGCTTCAACAACGTCGAAGAGGCGGAAGATGGCGCGGACGCGCTAAATAAGCTGCGGGCCAGCAGCTTTGATTTCGTGGTCTCCGACTGGAACATGCCTAACGTTGACGGCCTGGAGCTGCTGCAGACCATTCGTGCCGATGCCGCGCTGGCGGCGATGCCGGTATTGATGGTGACGGCGGAAGCGAAAAAAGAAAATATTATTGCCGCCGCGCAGGCAGGCGCCAGCGGTTATGTGGTGAAACCTTTTACGGCGGCGACGCTGGAAGAAAAGCTCAACAAGATTTTTGAAAAATTGGGCATGTAAGGAGAGGGCGATGAGAGAGATTCCAATGCCTGCCAGCGATGCAGCGACCGCGGGAGAGATAATCTCCCGTATCGGCCAGCTCACCCGTATGCTGCGCGACAGCATGCGCGAGCTGGGGCTCGATCAGGCGATTGCCCAGGCGGCCGAGGCGATCCCGGATGCCCGCGACCGTCTTGATTACGTTGTCACCATGACGGCGCAGGCGGCGGAACGGGCGTTGAGCTGCGTGGAGGCGGCGCAGCCGCGCCAGGCCGAACTGGAGTCCGGCGCCAGCGCGCTAAAATCGCGCTGGGATGAGTGGTTCGCTAATCCGATCGAACTGGACGACGCGCGCGCGCTGGTGACCGACACCCGTGAGTATCTGGATCAGGTGCCGGGCCATACCTCCTTTACCAACGCCCAACTGATGGAAATCATGATGGCGCAGGATTTCCAGGACCTGACCGGTCAGGTTATCAAGCGCATGATGGACGTGGTGCAGGAAATTGAAAAGCAGCTGCTGATGGTGCTGATGGAAAACATGCCGGAACCGCCGGTGAAAGAGAAACGGGCCAACGATAGCCTGCTCAACGGCCCGCAGCTTGACCAGAACGGCGTCGGCGTCATCGCCAACCAGGCGCAGGTTGACGATCTGCTCGATAGTCTCGGTTTCTGACCAGGCGGGGCGCAGAACGCTGCGCCCCTGCCGCCTTTCCCTCATCCGTGAAATAACCCCTCTTTTTCGCCGTTGTTCCGCCAATGACTTCGCCATTTTTTTGGCATGCTGACCGCCATTCTTTACCCTCCCGACACAGGAACTGCAGGCTTGGCGGAAGACAGCGATCTGGAAAAAAGCGAGGCCCCCACCGCCCACCGGTTGGAGAAGGCGCGTGAAGAGGGCCAGATCCCGCGCTCGCGCGAGCTGACCTCGGTACTCATGCTGGTGGCCGGGCTCGCCATTATCCTGATGTCCGGCAGCAATATCACTCGCCAACTGGCGGAGATGCTGACGCAGGGCCTGCACTTTGACCACGGGATGGTCAGCAATGACAAACAAATGCTGCGCCAGCTGGGAATGCTGCTGCGTCAGGCGGTGCTGGCATTGCTGCCGGTAATGGCCGGGCTGGTGCTGGTGGCGCTGGCCGCGCCGATGCTGCTTGGCGGCATTTTATTCAGCACCAAGTCGCTCAAATTCGATCTTAAACGGCTGAATCCGCTTTCCGGTCTGAAACGCATGTTCTCCACCCAGGTGCTGGCGGAGCTGTTAAAAGGGATCCTCAAAGCCACGCTGGTCGGTTGGGTAACCGGGCTGTACCTATGGCACAACTGGGCGGCGATGCTGCATCTGATGACCCAACAGCCGCTCGACGCGTTGGCCAATGCGCTGCAGATGATCCTCTATTGCGGATTTCTGGTGGTGCTCGGATTGACGCCGATGGTGGCGTTTGACGTTTTTTATCAGCTGTGGAGCCACTTCAAAAAGCTGAAGATGACCAAACAGGATATCCGCGACGAATTCAAAGATCAGGAAGGCGACCCGCATGTTAAAGGGCGGATCCGTCAACAGCAGCGGGCGATTGCCCAGCGGCGGATGATGGCCGATGTGCCGAAAGCGGACGTGATAGTCACTAACCCGACCCACTATGCCGTGGCGTTGCAGTACAACGATAAAAAAATGAGCGCGCCGAAGGTGTTGGCTAAAGGGGCGGGGGAGATTGCGCTGCGCATTCGCGAACTGGGAGCGCAACACCGTATTCCGATGCTTGAAGCGCCGCCGCTGGCCCGCGCGCTCTATCGCCATAGCGAGATTGGCCAGCATATTCCCGCCACCCTCTATGCCGCGGTCGCCGAAGTGCTGGCCTGGGTTTATCAGCTGCGCCGCTGGCGGCGCGAGGGCGGCCTGATCCCGAAAAAACCTCAACGTTTACCGGTGCCGGAAGCACTGGATTTTGCAAAAGAGAGTGACTCTGATGGCTAATTTGGCCTCCCTGCTGCGTTTGCCGGGGAATGTTAAAGATACGCAATGGCAGGTTCTGGCCGGCCCGATCCTGATCCTGCTGATTTTGTCGATGATGGTGCTGCCGCTGCCGGCGTTTATCCTCGACCTGCTTTTTACTTTCAATATCGCGTTGTCGATCATGGTGCTGCTGGTGGCGATGTTTACCCAGCGCACGCTGGACTTCGCCGCGTTTCCGACCATTCTGCTGTTCTCGACGCTGCTGCGCCTGTCGCTCAACGTCGCCTCGACGCGCATCATTTTGATGGAAGGGCACACCGGGGCCGCCGCCGCGGGGCGGGTCGTGGAGGCCTTTGGTCACTTCCTGGTCGGCGGTAATTTCGCCATTGGTATCGTGGTGTTTATCATCCTCGTGCTGATCAACTTCATGGTTATCACCAAAGGCGCCGGGCGTATCGCCGAAGTGGGGGCGCGTTTCGTACTCGACGGCATGCCGGGTAAGCAAATGGCGATCGATGCCGACATGAACGCCGGGCTTATCGGTGAAGAAGAGGCGAAAAAACGCCGCGCGGAAGTCACGCAGGAAGCCGATTTCTACGGCTCGATGGACGGCGCCAGCAAGTTTGTTCGCGGCGATGCCATCGCCGGGCTAATGATTATGGTGATTAACGTGGTCGGCGGACTGCTGGTCGGCGTGGTGCAGCACGGTATGGAGCTGGGGGCGGCGGCGGAAAGCTACACCTTGCTGACCATCGGCGACGGGCTGGTGGCGCAAATCCCGGCGCTGGTGATCTCTACCGCCGCCGGGGTCATCGTTACCCGGGTGGCGACCGATCAGGATGTCGGCGAACAGATGGTCGGCCAGCTATTCAATAACCCGAAGGTCATGCTGCTGTGTGCCGCGGTACTTGGGCTGCTGGGGCTGGTGCCGGGGATGCCGAACCTGGTTTTCCTGCTGTTTACCGCCGCGTTGCTCGGGCTGGCCTGGTGGCTGCGCGGGCGCGACAAACAGGCGCCGAAAGCCGCCGACGAACCCATCGTGCAGGAGAATACTCAGGCCGCGGAAGCCAGTTGGGCGGACGTTCAGTTGGAAGATCCGCTGGGCATGGAAGTGGGTTACCGGCTGATCCCGATGGTCGATTTTCAGCAAAATGGCGAGCTGTTGGGGCGTATCCGCGGTATCCGCAAAAAATTCGCCCAGGAGATGGGCTATCTGCCGCCGGTGGTGCATATCCGCGATAACCTCGAACTGGCGCCCGCCCGCTACCGCATTCTGATGAAAGGCGTGGAAATTGGCAGCGGCGAAGCGCAGCCTGGGCGCTGGCTGGCGATTAACCCCGGCAACGCTATTGGCGAGCTGGCGGGGGATAAAACTATCGATCCGGCCTTCGGTCTGGAGGCGGTGTGGATTGATAGCGCGTTGCGCGAGCAGGCGCAAATACAGGGCTATACGGTGGTGGAGGCCAGTACGGTGGTGGCGACCCATCTCAACCACCTCATCGGCCAGTTCGCCAGCGAACTGTTTGGCCGCCAGGAGACGCAGCAGCTACTCGACCGTGTGTCGCAGGAGATGCCGAAGCTGACCGAAGATTTCGTACCGGGCGTGGTATCGCTGACCACGCTGCATAAGGTGTTGCAGAATCTGCTGGCCGAGCGAGTGTCGATCCGCGATATGCGTACCATTATCGAGACGCTGGCGGAACATGCGCCGACGCAAAGCGATCCTTACGAGCTGACCACCGTCGTGCGTGTGGCGCTGGGGCGGGCGATTGCCCAGCAGTGGTTCCCTGGCAATGGCGAAATTCAGGTTATCGGCCTGGATACCCAACTGGAACGACTGCTGCTGCAGGCGCTGCAGGGCGGCGGCGGTCTCGAACCGGGGCTTGCCGACCGCCTGCTGGAGCAGGCGCGGCAGGCGCTGCAGCGCCAGGAGATGCTCAGCGCGCCGCCGGTGCTGTTGGTTAACCACGCGCTGCGCCCGCTGCTGGCGCGCTTCCTGCGCCGTAGCCTGCCGCAGATGGCGGTGCTTTCCAACCTGGAGATCAACGACGATCGCCAGATTCGTATGACCTCAACCATTGGAGCGGCCTGATGACGCGCTATCTTCCTTTATTTTGCCTTTTATTGCCGGTTACCGCCGGCGCGGCATCGGGCTCATGGATTGCCGAAGGGCCCGGCGTCACCCTTGAACAGGGCGGGATGAGTGATTCTTCCGCCGCGCTGCTGCCGCCCAATACGCTGCCTGGCGGCAATGCGCGCATCGAGACCGTTAGCTGGCGCTATCGTCTGCTGTCAGCGGAGCCGGCGGGGCTGCAGGTGCATTTATGTAGCCTGAATCGCTGTATTCCGCTGACCAGCGCCAGCGGCACCAGCCACGCGTTGGCAGGCGAGGCGGCAGATGGGCCGCTGCGTTTTGTCTATTCCGTACAGACCCGCGGGCCGTTAAACCCGCCGCTGCGGGCGATTGCCAATCAGGTTATCGTTAATTATCAGTAGTCGCAGGGGAAAGTTTTGTATTAATACAGACCGTAGGCCGGATAAGGCGCAGCCGCCATCCGGCGCGAAAATGGCTCGTTACCCGCGGTTATTGCCCGGCGGCGCTGCGCTTGCGCGGGCCTACAGATCACATGCCGGCGTAGGTCAGGTAAGCGTAGCGCCACCTGACAAAAAACGGCGCTACGGATAACCGTCGCCATGGGGGAAATACAGAGAAAGGGTGTCAGACGCCGATTTTACGGCCCAGCAGACTGGCGGCGCGCGACTGACCGTCCGGCCCGTACAGCGATTTATTATTCTTGCTAAGAATTGCCAGCGCCTGCTGGTTATGGGCGATCTGTTGATTGAGCAACAGGCCGTTATGCTGATTCTTTTCACGCAGGTTCTGGCTTAACTGCTGGATCTGCCGCCAGCGTTCGCCGAAGCTTTCATGGCCCGGGTAAGGCGCGCGTAGCGCAAGGTTGGCTTCCAGCGCCGGGCGCTGTTGTTCAAGCCAGGTCACCGTCGCCAGCAGTTGACTCTTGCTATCGGTGACGCGCTGCAGCGCCACGCCGGGCAGTTCATCCGCACACAGCAATTGTTGCTCTTGCGCCAGCACGTCATCCAGCGCCCGCAGGGTTTCCGCCAGTTTATCCAGCAGAGTGCGTAATCTGTCCATCATCAGGCCTTATCTGTTTTGCTACCGGCAAGGCGCTGGATATCGTTGTGCGCATCCTGCAGCAGGGCGTCGGCGATTTTGCCCGCGTCCATTTTCAGTTCGCCGCTACGAATCGCCTGTTTGATAGCCTCGACCCGGTTCATATCAATATCCTGGGTGCCCGGCTGCATCAGCCGCGCCTGCGCATCGCTCAGTTTCACTTTGGTGGCGCTAACGGCGGTTTCCGCCGCGGTGGCCTTGCGCGGCTGAAGCGGGTTGTCGGCCGGGGTTTCACGCGGCTGCACCGTGGAAACCGGCTGTAACCGCTGGGTGCGATCGATACTCATGGTCCATCTCCAAAATGGGTTTCTAATGGGGTTATCGGCAGGGGCTGGCAAACCTTTACTTTTTTATAACGTAATACGGATGGATCCATCCTCCCCGGCGATACCGCTGACGATTTTGCCGGAAACCATGCGCACGCGCACGCTATCTTCGGCTGCCGCGTTATTCATCGCCTTACCGGCACCGCTGATGCTAAAGCCGTCCCCCTCGGCCATGACCTGCACTGGCTGACCGGCTTTGATCACCCACGCGCGACGCAACATAGAGAGCGTCAGCGGTTGGCCTGGGCTGATATTCCGCAGCGTCACCGCGCCCAGCGCTTTTTTGCTGTCGGTCAGCGTACGCGGCGGCAGGGTATCGAGCCTGCCTGATTTTAGCACCACATCCGCCGGGGTCAGCGGCGTTCCGCCGCTAATACCGTGCGCCGCCGTCAGATAACGGCCAAATACCTGCACCTGGGTCTGAATAAACCGCCGCTCCTGCCCGCAGCGGGCGGAGACGCTGATATTGCCGCCGATTCGCGCATTGGGCGCCAGCGACAGCTGCGGTAATTCACACGGCGGCCACTGGGCGGGCGGCGTGCGCACCAGCACTTTCACCTGCACGGCATTATCGTTGAATTTACTTTTAATGAAGCTTTCGATTTGTGTCGCCAGCGTGTCGGCGCGGGCGCTCAGGCTGCACAGCAGGCCGACCAGCAGGATTTTACTTTTCATCGCGTTCCCCTCACGCCACCCGGAAAGGGGTTAAGTGTAACGGCTGCCCCGAGGGACTAAACAGATAAATAGCGGCCCATTTTGCCCCTATTCCCGCGATAGGTTGGCGCAGGGGGCGTTTATGCTGTCGGCTCCAAATTCTAACCTTGCGGAGGGAGCATGCTCGACAAACTGGACGCTGCTCTGCGTTTTGGCCAGGAGGCGCTGAACCTGCGCGCCCAGCGCCAGGAAATACTGGCCGCCAATATCGCCAACGCAGACACGCCGGGCTATCAGGCGCGGGATATCGATTTCGCCAGCCAACTGAATAAAGTCCTGCAACAGGGGCGGGTAAACGGCAACGGCATGGCGCTGAACCTGACGGCGGCGCGTCATATTCCGGCGCAGACCATGCAGCCGCCGGAGCTGGATCTGCTGTTCCGGGTGCCGGACCAGCCGTCGATGGACGGCAACACGGTGGACATGGATCGCGAACGCACCAACTTCGCTGACAACAGCCTGAAATATCAGACCGACCTGACGCTGCTCAACGGTCAGATCAAGGGAATGATGTCGGTGCTGCAACAAGGATAAGGCCAATGTCTTTACTCAATATTTTTGATATCTCCGGCTCGGCGCTCTCGGCCCAGTCACAGCGGATGAATGTCAGCGCCAGCAATATGGCCAACGCCGATAGCGTCACCGGCCCGGATGGCGAACCCTATCGCGCGAAGCAGGTGGTGTTCGAAGTGGCCGCGGCACCAGGGCAGCAGACAGGCGGCGTGCGCGTCTCGCAGGTGGTCGATGACCCGGCGCCCGCGCGGATGGTTTATCAACCGGGTAATCCGCTGGCCGATGCTAAGGGTTATGTACGGATGCCGAACGTCGATGTGGTAAGCGAAATGGTTAACACCATCTCCGCCTCCCGCAGCTATCAGGCCAACGTCGAAGTGCTCAACACCACTAAGTCGATGATGATGAAAACCCTGACGTTGGGTCAGTAACCGGAGCTCCCGATGGCTATTGCCGCAACCACCAATGAATCGACCAACAACGCGGTTCTTGATTCCGCCAGCAAAAGCAGCACCAGCCAGGATCTGCATAACAGCTTCCTGACATTGCTGGTGGCGCAGTTGAAAAATCAGGACCCGACCAACCCGATGCAGAACAACGAGCTTACCTCGCAGCTGGCGCAGATTAATACCGTACAAGGCATCGAAAAACTCAACACCACCCTTGGCGCGATCTCCGGGCAGATCAACAGCAACCAGTCGCTGCAGGCCAGCGCGCTGATCGGCCACGGCGTGATGGTACCGGGTAATAACATTCTGGTCGGCAGCAAAGAAGGCCAGGTCAGCACCACGCCGTTTGGCGTCGAACTGGAGCGCGCCGCCGACCAGGTGACGGCAACCATCACCAACGCCAACGGCCAGGTGGTGCGGACCATTGAGATTGGCGGCCTCACCGCCGGGGTGCACGCCTTCACCTGGGACGGCTCGCTGGATGATGGTACCGCCGCGCCGGACGGTGCCTATAAAGTGGCGATTAACGCCAAGGGCAACGGCGAGCAGCTGGTGGCGCGTAGCCTGCACTTCGGCATGGTTAACGGTGTGATTAACGACAGCAACGGCGCGAAGCTGGATCTCGGCCTGGCCGGTAACGCCAGTCTCGAAGAAGTGCGGCAGATCCTGTAATTCGCACCTGATTTTATCGATATCCTCAATATTTGGAGAGTAACATGGCCTTTTCTCAGGCAGTCAGCGGCTTAAATGCGGCGGCCACCAATCTCGACGTGATTGGCAACAATATCGCTAACTCCGCGACTGCGGGTTTCAAATCCGGCAGCGTGTCGTTCGCCGATATGTTCGCCGGTTCGCAGGTCGGACTGGGGGTTAAAGTCTCCGGGATCACCCAGAACTTTAAAGGCGGCACCACTACCGGCACCAGCCGCGCGCTGGATGTGGCGATTAACGGCAACGGCTTCTTCCGCATGCAGGATAAAGACGGCGGTATTTTCTATACCCGCAACGGCCAGTTTAAGCTGGACGAAAACCGTAATTTGACCAATATGCAGGGGCTGCAGCTGACCGGCTATCCGGCCGCCGGCACGCCGCCGACCATTCAGCAGGGTGCCAACCCGGTACCGCTGAGCATTCCCGAAGGGATGATGAACGCCAAAGCATCGACTTCCGGCGAAATGGTCGCCAACCTAAAGTCGACGCATAAAGTGCCGGAGAACAAGACCTTCGACCCGGCGAAGCAGGACAGCTATAACTACGTCAACACCATCACCGCCTACGATTCGCTGGGTAACGCCCACAACATCAACGCCTATTTCGTGAAAACCGACGATAACAAATGGCAGGTCTATACCCAGGACGGCAGCGCGGCTGCGGTCAGCGCGGGCACCATGGAGTTCAATACCAGCGGCAACCTGGTCAGCGTTAACGGCCAGGCGGGCGAGTTCAGCATGACCATTCCGATGAGCGTGAAAGACGGCGCCCCGGCGCAGAACTTCACGCTCAGCTTCGCCGGTAGTATGCAGCAGAACGTCGGTAGCGATTCGGTGAGTAAAGTGGCGCAGGATGGTTATGCCGCCGGTGAATACACCAACTTCCAGATTAACGATGACGGTACCGTCGTCGGTATCTATTCCAACCAACAGACCCAGGTCCTGGGGCAGATTGTGATGGCCAACTTCTCCAACCCGGAAGGGCTGGCGTCGCAGGGCGATAACGTCTGGCAGGAGACCGGCGCCTCCGGCCAGCCACGGGTGGGACTCTCCGGCGGCGGCGGTTTTGGCAAGCTGACCAGCGGCGCGCTGGAGTCTTCCAACGTCGACCTGAGCCAGGAGCTGGTGAACATGATTGTCGCCCAGCGTAACTATCAGTCCAACGCCCAGACCATCAAGACGCAGGATTCGATCCTGCAGACGCTGGTCAGCCTGCGCTAACGGAACTGAGTTATGGATCACGCGATTTATACCGCGATGGGCGCCGCGCGCCAGACGCTGGAGCAACAGTCGATTACCGCCAACAATCTCGCCAACGCCTCGACGCCGGGCTTTCGCGCCCAGCTCGCCGCGCTGCGCGCAGTGCCGGTTGACGGGCCGAGCCTCGCCACCCGCACGCTGGTGGCGGCCTCGACGCCGGGCGCCGATATGAGCCAGGGGGCGCTGAACTACACCGGGCGCCCGCTGGACGTGGCGCTGCAGCAGGACGGTTTTCTGGCGCTCAGCCTGCCGGGCGGCGGCGAAGCCTATACCCGCAACGGCAGCATTCAGGTTTCGGCTAACGGTCAGTTGACGGTGCAGGGAATGCCGCTGCAGGGCGACGGCGGGCCGATTGAGGTACCGCCATCGGCGGAAATCACTATCGCGGCCGACGGCACCATTTCGGCGCTGAACCCCGGTGACCCACCGAACACCATCGCGCAGATTGGCCGCCTGAAGCTGGTGAAAGCCGATGCGCGCGAAGTGATGCGCGGCGATGACGGCCTGTTCCGCCTGACCCCGGAAACCCAGCAGCGCCGCGGCAATCTGTTGGCCAACGACCCGCAGGTGCGGGTCATGCCGGGCGTGCTGGAGGGCAGTAACGTCAAGCCGATGGAGACCATGGTCGATATGATCGCCAACGCCCGTCGCTTTGAAATGCAAATGAAGGTCATCCACAGCGTGGATGAGAACGAACAGCGGGCGAACTCTCTGCTGTCAGTCAGCTGATAGCCAGTCGGCCCGCGGCCAAAGGAAATAACCAATGATTCCCTCTTTATGGATTGCGAAAACCGGTCTTGATGCGCAGCAGACCAATATGGACGTGATCGCCAACAACCTGGCGAACGTCAGCACCAACGGTTTTAAACGCCAGCGCGCGGTGTTTGAAGATCTGCTGTATCAGACCATGCGCCAGCCGGGGGCGCAGTCCTCCGAGCAGACCACGCTGCCTTCCGGTCTGCAGATCGGTACCGGCGTGCGCCCGGTCGCCACCGAGCGTCTGCATAGCCAGGGCAACCTGTCGCAGACCAACAACAGCAAAGACGTGGCGATTAAAGGCCAGGGCTTCTTCCAGGTGCTGCTGCCGGACGGCAGCCAGGCTTACACCCGCGACGGCTCGTTCCAGATCGATCAGAACGGCCAACTGGTGACCGCCAGCGGCTTCCAGGTGCAGCCGGCGATCACCATACCGGCCAACGCGTTGACCATTACCATCGCCCGCGATGGCATCGTGAGCGTCACCCAGCAGGGTCAGACCGCCGCCCAGCAGGTCGGGCAACTGACGTTAACCACCTTTATTAACGACAGCGGCCTCGAAAGCGTGGGCGAGAACCTGTACCAGGAAACTGAAAGCTCCGGCGCGCCGAATGAGAGCACGCCGGGCCTGAACGGCGCCGGTATGCTCTACCAGGGTTATGTCGAGACCTCTAACGTCAACGTGGCGGAAGAGCTCGTTAATATGATCCAGACCCAGCGCGCCTATGAGATCAACAGCAAAGCGGTTTCGACGTCGGATCAGATGCTGCAGAAACTGACCCAGCTGTAATGTTTGATGACGGGCGTCGCCTGCCGCGCCCGTCGCTTTTTTGGTGTAACAAAGGCGATACCCCGTGGTAACCACACATTCGATGGCCACCCTGCCGCGCCAGGGACAACGCTTGCTGGCGGGCATGGTGATGCTGACGCTGAGCGGCTGCGCGTACATTCCGCATAAACCGTTGGTCGATGGTTCGACCTCGGCGCAGCCCGCGCCGCCGACCGCGCCGGTACCGAACGGCTCAATTTTTCAGGCCGCGCAGCCGATGAACTACGGCTATCAGCCGCTGTTTGAAGACCGCCGCCCGCGCAATGTTGGCGACACGTTGACCATCGTGCTGCAGGAAAACGTCAGCGCCAGCAAGAGTTCTTCCGCCAATGCCAGCCGTAACGGTTCCAGCAAGTTTGGCGTCGCCACCGCGCCGCGCTACTTAGACGGCCTGCTGGGCAACGCCCGCGCCGATATGGATATTTCCGGCGATAACAGTTTCGGCGGTAAAGGCGGGGCGAACGCCAATAACACCTTCAACGGCACCATTACCGTCACCGTTAATCAGGTGTTGAGCAACGGCAACCTGCACGTGGTGGGGGAAAAACAGATCGCCATTAACCAGGGCACCGAGTTCATCCGCTTCTCCGGGGTGGTTAACCCGCGCACCATCAGCGGTAGCAACTCGGTTACCTCAACGCAGGTGGCGGACGCGCGCATCGAGTATGTCGGCAACGGCTACATCAATGAAGCGCAGACGATGGGCTGGCTGCAGCGGTTCTTCCTCAACGTCTCCCCGTACTAATGAGCGGGCCATTTGCGCTGTTACTGAAAAGAGATTCACATGGTTAAAAAACTCATCATTGCGCTATTAATCGGCGCGGCCAGCTTACCGGCGACGGCGGAGCGTATTCGCGATCTGGTGACGGTACAGGGCGTGCGCGATAACGCCTTAATCGGTTACGGCCTGGTGGTGGGGCTCGACGGCTCCGGCGACCAGACCATGCAAACGCCGTTTACCACCCAAAGCCTGAGCAACATGCTATCGCAGCTCGGCATTACCGTGCCGCCGGGCACCAACATGCAGCTTAAGAACGTCGCCGCGGTGATGGTCACGGCGAAGCTGCCGCCTTTCGCGCGCGCGGGGCAGAATATCGATGTGGTGGTCTCATCAATGGGCAATGCCAAAAGCCTGCGCGGCGGGACCTTGCTGATGACGCCGCTCAAAGGGGTGGATAACCAGGTTTATGCGCTGGCCCAGGGCAACGTGCTGGTGGGCGGCGCCGGCGCGGCGGCGGGTGGCAGCAGCGTACAGGTCAATCAGTTGGCCGGCGGACGCATCAGCAACGGCGCCACCATCGAGCGCGAACTGCCGACCACATTCGGCAGCGGTGGGGTGCTCAACCTGCAGCTCAATGATGAAGATTTCACCCTCGCGCAGCAGATTAGCGATGCGATTAATCGCCAGCGCGGCGGCGGCACCGCATCGCCGCTCGATGCGCGTACCATTCAGGTACTGGTGCCGCAGGGCAATAGCTCGCAGGTGCGTTTCCTCGCTGAGATCCAGAATATCAACGTTAACGTTGGCGCCATGGACGCCAAAGTGATCATCAACTCGCGTACCGGTTCGGTGGTGATGAATCGCGAGGTGATCCTTGATTCCTGCGCGGTGGCTCAGGGTAACCTGTCGGTGGTGGTCGACAGACAAACCAGCGTCAGCCAGCCGACGACGCCGTTTGGCGGCGGTCAGACGGTGGTGACGCCGAATACCCAGATTTCAATGCAGCAGCAGGGCGGTTCACTGCAGAAAATCAACGCCAGCGCCAACCTCAACAATGTGGTGCGCGCGCTGAACGCGCTGGGAGCGACGCCAATCGACCTGATGTCGATTCTGCAAGCCATGCAAAGCGCCGGCTGCCTGCGCGCCAAACTGGAAATTATCTAATGGCCAGCGATGTTATGGCGATGTCGGGCGCCGCCTATGACGCCCAGGCGCTGAACGGCCTGAAGCGCGATGCCGCCGCCGATCCGCAGGGCAACCTTAAGCAGGTGGCGCAGCAGGTCGAAGGCATGTTTGTTCAGATGATGCTAAAGAGCATGCGCGCCGCGCTACCGCAGGATGGCGTACTCAGCAGCGACCAGACCCGGCTCTACACCTCGATGTACGATCAGCAGATTGCTCAGCAGATGTCGCAAAAGGGATTAGGGCTGGCCGACATGATGGTCAAGCAGATGAGCAACGCCAACGCAGTCCCCAGCGAAACGGCGGGCACCGCGCCGATGGCGCTGGATAATGAGGTGCTGCAGACGCTGCCGAATCAGGCGCTGGAGCAGATGATCCGCCGGGCGGTGCCGAAAGCGCCGCCGGCCGCCGCGCCGTTATCGCTCAACAACGGTAATTTTGTTGCCCGTCTGTCAATGCCGGCGCGCGCCGCCAGCGAGCAGAGCGGAATCCCGCATCAGCTGATTGTCGCCCAGGCGGCACTGGAATCCGGCTGGGGGCAGCGCGAAATCCCGACCGCCGACGGCTCGCCGAGCTACAACCTGTTTGGTATTAAAGCCGGGGGCAACTGGAAGGGGCCGGTTACCGAGATCACCACCACTGAGTTTGAACAGGGGGTGGCGAAGAAGGTGAAGGCCAAATTCCGCGTCTACGATTCCTACTTCTCGGCGATTGCTGATTACGTCAAGCTGCTGACCAACAACCCGCGCTATGCCTCGGTTGCCGAAGCGTCCACTCCGGAGCAGGCGGCGCACGAGCTGCAGCGCGCAGGTTACGCCACCGACCCGCAGTACGCCAGCAAGCTGGTCAGCGTGATTCAGCAGATGAAGCACGCCGGGGCGCAGGCGGTGAAAGCCTATGACGCGGATATTAACGATCTGTTCTAGGTTCGGAGGTCGCGCCTTCTCCGGGCTACCAAATCGCACAGCGCGTAGGCCGGATAAGCGTAGCGCCATCCGGCATAAAAGCGGCTGCGGAATTTTGCAGGCAGATTTACTCAAGTTTTTACTTCTCCGGTCGATAACAAGGGCAAGCTGAGCGAATTGACTTGGCAGCATAAGGAACCCTGATGTCCAATAGCTTAATCAATACGGCGATGAGCGGACTGAATGCGGCGCAGGTGGCGCTCAGTACCGTCAGCAACAATATCTCTAACTACAACGTGGCGGGTTATAACCGGCAGACGGCGATTCTGGCCCAAAACGGCGGCCTGGCCACTATGAACGGTTTTATCGGTAACGGCGTCACCGTGACCAGCGTGAACCGCGAATATAACCAGTTCATCACTAATCAGTTGCGCGGCGCGCAGAGCGCGGCCGGTTCGCAGAACGCCTACTACGAAAAGATTTCGCAGATCGATAATCTGCTGGCCAGCAAAACCAATACCTTGTCGGGCAGCCTGCAGGATTTTTTCACCAATTTGCAGAACCTGGTGAGCAACGCCGGCGACGACGCGGCGCGCCAGACGGTGCTGGGCAAGGCTAACGGCCTGGTTAACCAGTTTAATAATACCGATAAATATCTGCGCGACATGGATAGCGGCGTTAATCAGCAAATTAACGACACCGCCCAGCAAATTAACAGCTATAGCCAGCAGATTGCCCGTCTTAACGATGAGATTACCCGCCTGCGCGGCAGCGCCAGCGGCGAACCGAACGCGCTGCTCGATCAGCGCGATCAGCTGGTCAGCGAACTCAACCAACTGGTGGGCGTTCAGGTAACCCAGCAGGACGGCGACGCCTATACCGTCTCCTTCGCCAACGGCCTGACCCTGGTGCAGGGCAACAACAGCTATCAGGTGGAAGCGATCCCTTCCAGCAGCGACCCTTCGCGCCTGACTCTCGGCTATAACCGCGGCAGCGGCGCCAGCGAAGTGCCGGAAGGGCAGATCACCAGCGGCAGCCTGAGCGG
Organism: Klebsiella sp. JN_Kp122; assembly: GCF_040062085.1. Lineage (NCBI taxonomy): Bacteria > Pseudomonadati > Pseudomonadota > Gammaproteobacteria > Enterobacterales > Enterobacteriaceae > Klebsiella > Klebsiella sp. JN_Kp122. Next base: position 48,913 of record NZ_JBEAHW010000047.1, on the reverse strand, counting down.
CGTGCTGCGTTTTCGCAGCGAGACGCTGGACGGCGTGCGCAATCAGCTCGGCCAACTGGCGCTGGCGATGGCCGATAGCTTTAACCAGCAGCACCGCGAGGGCTTCGATCTCAACGGTGAGCAGGGGGGCGATTTCTTCAGCTTCAGCGGCGCGCGGGTGGTTGATAACACGCGCAATACCGGCGATGCCTCGCTGTCGGTGTCGTACACCGATACCAGCAAGGTAAAAGCCAACGATTACCGCGTAGAGTATGACGGCGCCAACTGGCAGGTCAGCCGTCTGCCCGACAACGTCAAAGTCAACGCCACCGCTGGTAAAGATGCAGCCGGTAACCCGACGCTGAGCTTTGATGGTCTCGAAGTTAGTATTGATGGCAACCCGCAGCAGAAAGATAGCTTTACGGTGAAGCCGGTCAGCGACGTGGCGGGCAACCTGAAAGTGGCGATTACCGATTCAGCGAAAATCGCCGCTGCCGGTAAAGATGACAGCGGCCGCGGCGATAACGATAACGCTAAAAAACTGCTCGATCTGCAGACCAAAAACCTGGTGGATGGCAAAGCGACGCTTAGCGGCGCCTACGCCGGGATCGTCAGCGGCGTGGGCAACCAGACCGCCGCCGCGAAGGTGAGCAGCGAATCGCAGTCCAGTATCGTCACCCAACTGGCCCGTCAACAACAGTCGCTCTCCGGGGTAAACCTCGACGAAGAGTATGGCGAGCTCCTGCGTTTCCAGCAGTACTACATGGCGAACGCCCAGGTGATCCAGACCGCCAGCTCGCTGTTCGACGCGCTGCTGAATATTCGTTGATAGTATTGAGGAACTGACAGCATGCGCATGAGCACCAGCATGATGTACCAACAGAACATGACCGGCATCACCGGCAATCAGTCGCTGTTTATGAAGGCCGCCGAGCAGCTTTCAACCGGCAAGAAGGTGATTAATCCCTCCGACGATCCGCTGGCGGCATCGCGGGCGGTGATGCTGTCGCAATCGCAGGCCGAGAACAATCAGTACACCCTGGCGCGCACCTTCGCCCGCCAGAGCGTATCAATGGAAGAGACCGTGCTTTCCGGAGCCACCTCGACGATATCTGATATCAAGGCGCTGATCGTTAACGCCGGCGGCACCGAGAGCGATAACGACCGCGATTCGCTGGCGACCCAGCTACAGGGGCTGAAGGATCAACTGCTCAACCAGGCCAACAGTACCGATGGCAACGGACGCTACCTGTTTGGCGGCTATGAGAATGATAAGCCGCCGTTTGTCGATACTAACGGCAAGATTAGCTATCAGGGCGGCAATAAAACCGTGGAACAGAAGGTTGACGCCAACCGTACGATGACCATCGGCCATACCGGTAATTCGGTATTTATGGCGCTGACCAGCAATCCGAAGCCGGAACCGGACGGCAGTGCGCCGGTCGCCGATGTGTTCGCCAGTATCGATATTGCGCTGGAGGCGTTGAAAACGCCGCTGCAGGGGGCCGATGACGCCACCAAACAGCAGGTGAACGATGCGCTGGCGAAGGCCAACCGCGGCCTCGATAACTCCTACAACAAGGTATTGAGCGTGCGCGCCGAGCTGGGTAACCAGCTGCAGGAGATGGATCAGCTCGATAGCATCGGTAAAGAGCGTGATATGACCAACCAGCTGCAGATGAGCGCCCTGACCGATGCTGACCTTGCGGAATCTATCTCTTCTTATTTTATGCAGCAGGCGGCGCTGCAGGCATCTTATAAAACCTTCAGCGATATGCAGGGCATGTCGCTGTTTCAGATGAATCGCTAATCACGAATAACCGCTTTTTCATTTAGCACCTTGGCACCTCATCCCGTTCTCTCTGTGTACGCGGGGTGAGGTGCCCTTTTTTTATCAGGCGGAAGTGGGGGGCTCTCAGCGACAAATTCACCACATCATAGCGTGTAAACTCAAACCGGATCCCAACCCTCACACCATATCCTCTCAAGGAGAATTCCGGATGTTTACTCATATGCGTATCGCCAAACCCGTAACCGATCTTGCAAGGTCCTGTTTGATGTATTGTCAGGGATTGGGCTTACACAAAATTGCTGAATTCAACGATCACGATGGTTTTAATGGAATAATGTTAGGGCGAGAGGAATTGGGCTGGCATATAGAATTCACCTGGTGCCAGTATCATCCAGTACAACCCTTGCAGACGGAGGAGGATCTACTCGTGCTGTATTATCCGGATAAGAAGGCGTGGTCAGATGCTTGCGCCAGAATGCGCGAAGCAGGTTTCAGCATGACGAGTTCTTTTAACCCTTATTGGGATATCAATGGCCAAACGTTCGTTGATCCAGATGGCTATAGGGTGGTACTCCAGAACAAGGCGTGGCGATAATGGTTTGCGCCTCAATGCGCTAATTCTCATCCATCAAGCCATAGTGCTGGAGTGTTTATTTAAACAATCTAATGCCCTTTGCCACAATTTTTTTAAATTCAGGGCATTGCATATGTTCCGGCGCAGTACAGCGGGCAGCGTGTTTTAGCCCCTGGCTTAACAGCTGTAACCGACGAATGGTGTTATCAATTTCCTGCGCGCGCTGCTCAAGCCGGTGGTTATCAATGGCTATCTTGCCGTCAGCGTTAAATATCCCGGCTATTTCAGAAAGCGAAAAGCCGGCGGCCTGTCCCAGCACGATCAGTTCCAGCTTATTCAGCACATTTTCATGGTACTGCCTTCGCAGGCCATGACGACCAATCGGTTTGATCAAACCTTTCTTTTCATAAAAACGCAGCGCTGAAGGCGTAATGCCGGACAGCGTCGCGACCTCGCGGATATCCAGTTCTTTCATGATTGACTTAAACCTCGCTTTAAGTTGCACACTCGTCGACAGAGTAGCATTGACGCATAAAAGGAAGAAGAAATTGAATATCATGGTTGTTGTGCAAATTTTAGTAACGGGGATCGGCGCGACGTTAGTCATGGATTTATGGTCGCTCTTTCAGAAGCACATACTCAAGATTGCGCCGCTGAACTATGCGCTGGTCGGGCGCTGGGCGTTATGGCTTTCGCTAGGGAAAGTGCGGCATAACACCATCGCCGCAACCCCTCCGCTAGAGGGGGAGCGTTTTATCGGCTGGTTATGTCATTATCTGATCGGTATCGCTTTTGCGGCGGTGCCGCTTGTGTTGAGCGGCGCCGATTGGTTTTATGCCCCCACTCTGGCGACAGCGCTGCTGTCAGGGGTCGTAACCTTATTCGCGCCGTTCTTGATCCTGCAGCCCGCATTTGGTTTTGGCGTCGCGGCCTCACGGACTCCCCGACCATGGCTGGCGCGTTCGCTGAGCCTGCTGGCGCACCTGGCCTACGGCATCGGGCTGTATCTGGCGGCGAGCGCTTATAGAGTTATGGCGATGTCAGCTGATCTTTAATCTCATCAAACAGGGCAATTAAATGATCGGCCACCACTCTGACGCGCCGCGAATGGGCTAAATCGGAATGCATCACCAGCCATAGGGTTTGGTCGACGCCGATATCCGCATTCACGCACTGCAGGCCATTTTTCCGCGTCATAAAGTGTGGCAACACGCCCAGCCCCAGGCCGGCTGAAACCGCCGAAAGCTGCGCCAGCAGCGTGTTGGCTTCCACCCGGCACGGCCTGCCGCGAAGCGTCCGAGTTATCCAGCGCGCGGCGGGCAAATGCTGGTGTGATTCTGGCCAGCCAATGTACTGAGCATGATTGAACGCGACGTCGGTAGAGCCTTCTAGCCCGGTATCGGCGCTGTACAGACCAAACCCCACCTTCCCGAGACGCTTCAGCGTCAGGTTGCCGCTTTCCGGTTTGACCATTCGAATGGCTAAATCGGCATCCCGTCGATGCAGGTTGACGGATTGCACGCCGCTGAGCACCTCGACCCGCAGGTCGGGATATTTTTCCATCAAGCCGTTGAGTGAAGGCAGAATAAAATGCGCCGCCAGGTTGTCCGAGGTAGCCAGCCGGACCAGTCCGGCCACGTTCCCCTGCAGCCTCGCCGTCTCGCCAAAAGCGAGCCCTGCATGCTCAAGCGCCTCTGCTCGCGCCAGCAGCGCCTCGCCATCATCCGTTAGCCGGTAGCCGCTTTGATGCCGGCTGAAAAGGGGGACAGCCAATGATTTTTCCAGCCGGTCGAGTCTTCGTGACAGGGTTGCGATGCCCATATCCATAGTTTCTGCCGCGCCGCTTAGCGTACCTGAGCGGGCCACAGCCAGAAAAATCCGCGTATCATCCCAGTTAAAATCTGCTTTCATTATTTTCCATTTTTGGAAAACGGCTCTCCGTTTTCATGTCTGTTTTATCACTTCTCCTGGAATGATACTGCACTTCACCTCAAGAGAAGGCAATAAGCAACGACGCGGAACTTCAACCGTATCAGGCAAGCCAACTCTTTTTTAGCCATTTACCCAGGGATACAGAAGACATGAACGACCTCGTTTTACAGGCCAACCCTACGCCAGTGCGCGCATGGCTCGCCGTAGCTGCGCTGGGAGTCAGCGCATTTTCGATTGTGACCAGCGAACTGGCGCCGGTCGGTATGCTCAGCGCGCTGGCGAACGATTTGCATCAGTCGCAGGCGGGAGCGGGTCTTGCCGTCACCGCTTATGGCTGGGTGGCCGCGCTGGCCGCTTTACTGGCCGGCGCGATCCCCGCCCGGATTTCACGGAAGGCGCTATTGATTGTATTGATGTTAATCCTCGCATTTTCTTGTCTGGCGGCGACGCAGTCGCACACCATGCAGACGTTTATGACGGCGCGGATGACAGGGGCGCTGGCGCATGGCGCATTCTGGGCGCTAATAGGCAGCGTGGCCGTACAACTGGTACCGGTTGATAAACTGGGACTGGCCACTTCGGTGATTTTCGCCGGTGTTTCGGCGGCCAGCGTGCTGGGCGTGCCGCTATCGAGCTTTATTGCCGACATGGTCGGCTGGCGACAGGCATTCAGTGCGATTTCACTGCTCTCATTAGCCGCCGCCGTGGCTTTGCTCTGGACGCTTCCCACGCTGGCGGCTCCGCAGCCGTTGAGGCTGAAGGTTTACGTTGGGATAGTTAAAAATCCGCTACTGCTTTCATTGTTCGGCGCTACAGCTTGCATTATTTCCGCGCATTTTGCTGCCTTCACCTATCTTGAGCCGTTGCTAACGCAAACCCGTGGTATACCGACATCAACGATTTCCGCGCTGTTATTGATGTCAGGACTTTCCGGGTTGCTGGGAAATCTCATCGCCGGCAAACTCATCGATCGACATATCCGAGTGCTGATTATGACATCACTGCTGCTCAGCGCAGGCGCGCTGGGGATGCTGAGTATCAGGGGTGGGTCAGCACTTCCTGTTTGGTTCGTCGCGGTATTGCTCGGCGTATGGGGCGCGGGCATGGCTATCGTGTTCGTTGGTTTGCAAACCTGGCTGTTGCGTAGCGCAGGGGAGGCGACGCAGCCGGCATCCGCGATCTACGTCGCCATTTTCAATGCCGCCATCGGTACTGGCGCGCTTGTCGGCGGCCTGGTATCGGCAAAGCTTGGTCTTTCGTCACTGCCGTTACTGGCGGCGGTGGCGATGATCTGCGGTATGGCGCTGGTCTGGAAGCTGAAAAGTCCCATGGCGATATAACGCTTTACTCATCGAATAGTCATCGGTAAATGGACAGAGTGAATGGGTCTGGCAGACGTAAGGTTTGCCAGATATCTGGCTGCGACGAGCGGTATAACATTATAACTTATTGAAATTAAATTTATTTTTGTTTTTTCTCAACGTTCTCCTTCTTTAGCGACTTTAAAACATCTGTGATTCACCTCTTATTTACATCATTTAAACCAATCGTTAACTGGATAAAAACACGCCAGCCTCGTTATAGTAGTTTTGTAAAATAAAACACGGTTGTACATGGTACAACAATTGCGAGGTGTTCATGGAGATCGTTACCGCACCGCATCTTGCGGTCAGAAACGAGTGGCTTGCGTTACATCGTGAGCCGCCACTACAACCCGAGCTGCCCATTATTGATGCGCATCATCATCTCTGGGATCGGCAAACCGGACGCTATCTCACCCATGAGTTCAGCGACGATATCCAGACCTCAGGGCATCGCGTTTTCTCCTCGGTCTATGTGCAATGCCGCTCTATGTTGCGTCGCCATGGGCCGGAAACGTTGAAACCGCTTGGTGAAATTGAGTTTGCCAGCGGAATAGCCGCGATGTTCGCCAGCGGACATTATGCAAACGCTCTTGGATGTGAAGCCATCATCGGCGGCCTGAACTTGCTGGCGGGCGATGCGATGCAGCCTGCCATCGAGAGCGCGCTGGCTTTATCAGGTGGGCGGTTGCGCGGAATGCGTAATCCATTGGCCTGGCATCCGGATCCGCGGGTCACGTCCAGCCCGGTTACACCACCGGCAGGACTGGCCCTGAGCGAACCGTTCCGCCGGGGCGCTGCCTGCCTCGCACAAAATGGATTGTCGCTTGATGTGTGGGTTTACCACACGCAACTGGATGAAATTGCCGAGCTGGCGTGGCAAATACCAACGCTACAGATTGTGCTCGATCACTGCGGCGGGCCTGTCGGCGTAGGGCCTTATTCAGAAAGAGATCCTGACATGTTTCAGCAGTGGCGAAGCAGTATGCGACATCTGGCGGAACTGCCGAACGTATGCGTAAAAATTAGCGGATTTGGTATGACGGTCAGGGGATTTCCCTTCGCAGCGGCAGAAACGCCGCCGGATTCGCAAATGCTGGCACAGGCATGGCAACCGTGGTTTGAGACCATCATTGCTCTTTTCGGTGCGGAACGCTGCATGTTTGCGAGTAACTTTCCGGTCGACAAAGGCATGTTCAGCTACGGCGTCTTCTGGAATGCCTGCAAACGCCTGGCGCAACAGGCTTCCCCTGATGAACAGGCGCAGTTGTTCTGGCGCACTGCCGCAACCTGCTACCGGATAACCTCTGTGGAGAATATCAATGACCAGTAAAAGCGAGCTCAAGCAGTTTACTGCGACTAAAGCGACGCCTGACGCTTTGCCTCAGCACGTGGCTGAGAAACGAACTCTGGCGCTGGGCGGCCTTGGCTGGGCATTTGAAAGCTACGACTCATTTCTACTCTCATTATTATTGCCGGTATTAGGAGTGGTGTTTGGCGTGAATAAAAGCGAACTTGGACTGTTTATCAGCGTCACGGCCGGTGGACAGATCATCGGCGGGATCCTGTTTGGTTTTATCGCCGATAAAATTGGTCGGGTAAAAACGGCCATGACCTGTATCGCCATCTATTCACTCTTTTCCGGACTGTTAGCCTTTACGCACGATCAACAGCATTTCGCACTTTTGCGTTTTTGCGGTGCGCTGGGTATGGGCGGAATGTGGACGTCAGGTGCGGCGCTGATTGCTGAAACCTGGCGGCCAGAGCGGCGCGCGCGCGGCGGTGCTTTGATGCAAATGGGCTTACCCGTTGGCGCTATTCTGGCTATCAGCCTGACGGCAATCGTGAGCTCGGTTAACGGCGGCCTGGAGCAGGGTGCATGGCGCTATCTGTTTATGATCGGCGCGCTGCCGGTATTCATTATGAGCGTGGTGGCCTGGTTCACGCCGGAATCACAGGTTTGGCTTGCACGACAGCAGGGGAAAGCTAAGCGCACTCAACCTGCCTCGAAGCTGGGCAAACACAATCTGAAAGGCCTACTGCTGGCTTTCGTCTTTATCTTCTTTATTCAGTATCTATTCTGGGGGGTATTTACCTGGACACCCACCTATCTACGAGAAGTAAAACATCTGGATTTTCTACATAGCCTGAAATTTGTGCTCGCGCTGCAGGTCGGGGCGATCGCAGGTTTTCTGGTCTTTTCAGTACTGGCGGATAAATGGGGACGCCGTCCGATGTTCCTGATTTATCTGTTAACGGGCGCCATTGCCGTCGCGCTTTACCTTGTGACCACTCAACCCTTCATTCTGATGCTGGCGATTTTCATGGCTGGTTTTGGTGTTAACGGGATTTTTGCCGGATCTGGACCATTCCTTGCAGAAATCATCGGAGACACGTCATCGCGTGGCTTCCTGATGGGGCTCGCCTACAACGGAGGCCGGCTGGGCGGATTTATCGCGCCCCTGCTCATCGGCGCTGTGGCCAGCGCCGGCGGTTTCACTGCGGGACTGGCGACTACCGTGGTCGCCTTCCTGGCGGCAATGGTGGTGGTGTGGCTGGCGCCAGAAACCAGAGGCGTCAAGCTGAAGTAAGGCATGATATCTCTACATCGTTTTCCTGATAAACATAATGAAACCCTGCGAGGAAACAATGACCGATCAATCACCGAATAGCGCTATCGACAACGATGCGCTGGAAAAAGAGACCATGCGGCGGGTTATCTGGCGCATCCTGCCTTTTCTGGTCGTAAGCTATCTGGTCTCGATTATTGACCGGGGCAATATAGGTATGGCTGCGCTACAGATGAATGAAGATCTGGGCCTGAGCAAGGCGGCTTTTGGCTTCGCCAGCAGCTTATATTTTGTCGCCTACTTTATATTTGAGGTACCCAGCAACCTGGCGATGCAGAAGGTCGGGGCAAGATTGTGGCTCCCGCGGATTATGATCAGTTGGGGAGTGGTATCGATGTGTATGGCGCTGGTGCAAAATACAACCTCCCTTTATATCGTGCGTTTTCTGCTGGGAGCGGCGGAAGCGGGCTTTTTCCCAGGCGTGGTGCTCTATCTTACCTGGTGGATCCCTTCGCGTTACCGTGCGCGTATTATTGCCTCTTTTATGGTGGCCATTCCGCTGGCTAACTTTATTGGCTCACCGCTTTCAGGTTTGATCCTGACGCTGGATGGCTGGTTTGGGCTGCGCGGCTGGCATCTGTTATTCATTATTGAGGGGCTGCCTGCGGTGCTGCTGGGGATAGCCGCATTTTTTATCCTGCGGGACCGCCCACATCAGGCTGGCTGGTTGAACGAGCGGCAGAAAGCGTGGCTGGAAAACACCCTTCAGGCAGAGCGTCAACAGCAGAAACAGATCGGCCACATCAGCACATGGCAGCTGTTGAAGCACCGCCAAATCTGGCTCATGGCGCTGATTTATGCCGGCGCGTCGTCTGCTGGCACCACGCTTAGCGTCTGGTCGCCACAGCTACTGAAGTCTTTCCATCTTGATAACCTGACTACCGGGCTGCTTAATGCTATCCCCTATGGCCTGGCCTCGGTGCTGATGATTGTCTGGGGTCGGAGTTCGGATCGCACTAATGAACGTCGCTGGCACACGGCTCTCACCCTCTTTATGATTGCGGCTGGCGTGTTCGCGGCGTTCATCAATCTCTCGCTGCCGATTACCATTGTTATTCTCAGTACCATATTAATTGGCGCTTATTCGGCGAAGGGGCCATTCTGGGCGCTGGCCTCAGGCTGGATGAGCAGCACCTCAGCCGCCGCGGGGCTGGCGGCAATCGGCGCGATAGCTAATCTGATTGGCGGAGTGGTGATGGTGAATGCCTATGGTGTGATTAGCGAACAGACAGGAAGCCATACGCTGGCGATGCTACCACTGGCTGGCTTGTGCCTGGCAGGCGGTATCGCGGTGCTGATCATGGGACGCCGTTACTCGCAGCCTGCCGGTCAGGAAAAACCGGTCACCCATTAATAAGCAAAGGCGGGATTTTTCCCGCCTTTTCAACATACGTTATTCTTTTATATCGTAAAACGTCTCGCAGAAGGATTTACTGGCTCCTAACTTGATCGACAGGCGGTTGGCCGTCTCGCGCATTAGCTGGCTGAGGCCGCTCTCTTTGCGGTCCGCAGTCAGACGCGATGACGGTCCTGTCAGCGCCAGTGCCGCGATGGGGTTATCGTGGACGCCAAAAACCGGCATCGCGAAGGCCGCGGTGTGCGGATCGCGCGCGCCAGAGGTATAGAACGGCAGCGTTTCTTCGTCTTCCGACAGCGCCTCACCCAGTCCCCAATGACGTAAAACTTTGCTGATCGCGGAGCCATCCAGTGGAAATTGACTGCCGGGCAGGTTGCTATGGCGTAATCCCTCTGACGCTTCGGCGCGGAACAGACACAGGCGTTGGCCGCCCTCTATCACATACCAGCTCGCGCTTTCACTGGAGGCCTGAGACAGCGCCTGCAATTCCGGTTGTACAATTCTCGCAAGCTGAAATGATTGCTCATAAAGCTTGCCGAGATAGAGCAGACGGTGGCCGAGCGTATAGGTGCCATCATCATGCCGGATAATGTAGTTCATACGCTCAAGCGAATTCATTAAGCGATAAACGGTGGTTTTGTGGTATCCCGAAAGCTGCGCCAGCTCAGTTAACGTCAGGCTGTCATTACCGGGCCGGAAGCAATCCAGTAAAGCGAGCGCCTTTTCAACGGCAATTACGCCTTCATTCCCCATCATTTTCTCCTTTTGGCCGAACAAAATTGTACCTGAATTTTGTGATTAACATCGTGTTTACATCACAAACACGCTCTCAGCGCTGGCGAAAAGAGAAGCAATGCTCGTATAGTTGTTTTATATAGTACATATGTGTTGTACATAGTAAAACAAATGGAGACTAACCATGCCTGCATCACAACAGAAATTAATCAATGTGGATATTGAACGCGTTAGCGCGGAGGAGGTCCGTCAGGCCGCTGAATATCAGGCGGCGATTCTCGCCGACGTGGCCGGACGACGCGGCACATTACATGGCCGTATCAAGCCACTGGCGCCACACATGGCAGTGGCCGGCCCGGCGATTACCGTAGAGGTCCGTCCGGGAGATAATCTGGCTATTCACGCGGCGATGGCCGTCGCCAAACCTGGCGATGTGTTAGTGATAGACGGCAAGGGCGATCTCTCCTGCGCTTTACTGGGTGAGATCATGGCCACGCAGGCGCAGGCCAGCGGCATCGCAGGTATCATCATTGACGGCGCAGTTCGCGATGCTGAAACCTTAAGTAAACAAAGCTTTCCTGTTTTCGCAGCCGGTCTTAATCCGTGTGGTCCCACCAAGTTCATTCCAGGCCGGGTCAATCATGCTATTTCGGTCGCGGGCGCCGCAGTGCAGGCGGGTGACCTGGTGGTAGGGGATATTGACGGCGTGGTGGTTATCCCCCGCGATGAAGTAGGCACCATCATTGAGCTGGCGAAAGGTAAACTGGAAGGGGAAGTCAAACGTCTGTCGGCTATCCACGATGGCGATCTTCGCCCACACTGGCTGGAGAATGCGTTGCGTCAGGCGGGTATGCTGAGCGAAGGGGAGGCATTGCCATGAGCGCTAAAAAAGTCGTACTGGTAACCGGCAGCGATTTGGCCGAAGCGGCGCTCGGCATGCTGGAAGATTATGAGCTCGTGTTTGCTGGCCGCCAACCAACAGAAAACCAACTGACAGAATTATGTCAGCAGCATAATCCGGTCGCCATATTAGTGCGCTATGGCAAGATTACGGCATCTGTGATGGATGCCGCTCCGGCGTTGAAGGTCATTTCCAAGCATGGCAGCGGCATTGATGTCATTGACGTCGAAGCGGCGGCGGCGCGCGGCATCATGGTTCGCGCGGCGACAGGCGCTAACGCCGCGGCGGTTTCAGAACACGCCTGGGCATTAATTCTGGCCTGTGCCAAGTCAATCATTCCGCTTGACCGCCGCCTGCGCGAAGGGCACTGGGATAAATCGACGCATAAATCGCTCGAACTGGAAGGCAAAACGCTGGGGCTGATTGGTCTGGGGGCGATTGGCAGTCGGGTGGCGAAAATTGCCGGCGCCTTCGGTATGAAGGTGTTGGCTTACGATCCTTATGCCGCCACGGTTCCTCCCGGATGCGAACGTGTTGATGTACTCGAAGACCTTCTCGCGCAGGCTGATGTTGTCTCCCTTCATTGTCCCTTAACGCCGCAAAATCGGGGAATGATAAATGCCGTTACGCTGGCACAGTGTAAACCCGGCGCCATCCTGGTTAATACCGCGCGGGGCGGATTAATCGACGATGCAGCGCTGGCAGCGGCATTAAAAGGGGGGGCGTTGCGCTGGGCGGCGCTCGATAGCTTTAACAACGAACCACTCACTACGCCGCACATCTGGGAGCGGGTCGAAAATGTCATTCTGTCTCCGCACGTTGGCGGCGTAAGCGACGCCTCTTACGTCAAAATGGGTACCGCCGCCGCGGCCAATATTCTACAGGTAGTGCAGGATTCATCGCAGACTGAAACAGCGTACTAACTTGTCTTCCAGCAGCTCCGCTCTTTCGGGGCTGCTGTGCTTTTTGCAAAGAGCAAGCTGAGTGATGCTGTGAGCAATGTTATTGCTCCGCAAAATTAACCAGCGCTTCGCCATCGAGGCGATAGCGGACCCATTCGCTTTGCGCCGCGGCGCCAATACTGAGGTAAAAATCAATGGCCGGCTGGTTCCAGTCCAGCACGCTCCACTCAAGGCGTCCGCAGCGGCGCGCAACCGCATACCGGGCAATGGTTTTTAGCAGCGCTCGACCCGCGCCCTGGCCGCGATAATCCGGTGAGATATACAAATCTTCCATATAAATACCGTTGCGTCCGAGCCAGGTTGAATAGCTGGTGAAGAACACGGCATAGCCCGCCGTTTTACCGTCAATTTCGCAGATCAGCGCTTCGGTCTTACTGTCGTCGCCAAACAAGGTTTCGCGGATCTCGTCGGGGGTAGTAACCACTTCCTGCGGGGCTTTTTCATACACCGCCAGCTCATAAATCATGTTGTAGATGGCAGAAGCATCGTCCGGACGGGCCTGTCGAATCGTAATACTCATTATTGTTCCTGTCGTATTCACACGTTAATGATATTGATGACGCTAAGCATAGGGGGTATTGTCAGAAGAATTAAGTGCAATGAAATCACCCAATGATGAATATTATGCATCCGGCGCTCAGACGCCTCGATCTCAATCTGTTGCTTGTTTTTGATGCCATCTATCGCCACAGTTCCGTTCGTCTCGCCGCCGATGAGCTGGCGATGAGTACCTCCGCGTTGAGCCACGCGCTGTCGCGGCTGCGCGTGGCGCTGAACGATCCGTTGTTTTTTCGCGAAGGGCATCGGATGTGCCCGAGCGTCTATACCACGCAGCTCGCGCCCTCCATCGCTTCAGTATTAAAATTGCTTAATCAGGAACTCACGCGACAGCCAGAGTTTAGTGCCGCCGACAGCACAGAGCGGATCCAGATAGCCATTACCGATTTCACCGCGTTATGCATTTTCCCTGCGCTAATGCAAAAGCTGCAGCATGAAGCGCCGGGCCTGCGTTTTGAGCTCCGTTATTTGCCACATAGCCCGGCGCTGACGGAGCTACTGGCGGGGGAGGTGGATCTGGCGCTGGGCTTCAGCACCGCTGAAGATATTCGTCATCATGAACTCGAGGAAATTGACTGGTTTGAGGATGAGTATGTGGTTATCAGCCATACCCGTCGCACGGCGCTGACGCTGGCGGATTATCTCGCCGCGCGCCATCTGGTGGTCACGCCGTGGAACGAAAAGCAGGGGGTGTTGGATTTACGTCTGCAGGAATTAGGCTATACCCGGCAGATAGCGCTCAAAACCCCCTCAATGCTTAGCGCGCCGTTTATTGTGGCGCAAAGCGATCTGTTAATGGCGATTCCTCGTTATGCCGCAGAGAAGTTCCTTCATGCCGCCCCGATCGCGATTTTTCCTTTGCCGTTCGCCATCAGCCCGTTCACCGTGAAGATCTATTCCCATAAACGCGGCGGCCAGCGAGGGGCAACCAAATGGCTGAAGACGGCGCTACAAAGCCTGGCGTTGGCAGAGAACGCCGGGAGTTTTTAACCTCAAAAAACGGAACTTAAAATAACTATCGCAATAGTAACCGTCGCGACAAAACCGGTCTGAAAGGCGAGAGTCCGGATAACGGGGATCCCGGCGGTATACGCAATATAATGGACGATGCGCGCGAGCAAATAAATTTTAGCCGCAATTAACGTTATGGCGTTATTGACGTTAAGCAACGCGGCGGCCACAACTAGTGGGGCAAAAATAACGAGGTTTTCTACCGCGTTGGCGTGCGCCTTTTGCGCACGCTGCGCCCAGGGCGCCGTCCCGATTGATGGCGAATGGCCATTACCCGCTGCGGGCGCGACGTTAGCACGCGTGACTCTGGCAATAATATAGGGGATCCACATCATAACCGTTAGCAGACAAATTAACGTAAGGATAAGCAGTTCAGGGTTATTTTTCATGTTATTTGGCTCTGGTAATTAATAACGATAGAGGAAAGTCTATGGCTAAGGTTAAAATAGAACCATATGCAAAAATGACAATTTCAATACCATTAACGACATGAAGATAAATATTCTGGCTCTGGATGGCGTTTTCGACACCGGCTTAGCGACGTTGCTGGATACGTTCGCCGCGGCCAATGATATGGCGCGACGCCAGAGCATGAATATTTCTCGCTTTGAGGTGCAAATGATTGCAATGACCGGGCAGGTTAAATCAGCCCATGGGCTGAGTATTCCTGCTCATCAGGCATCGGGTTTGGATTATCCCGACTGGATTGTGGTGCCGGCGATCAACGTTCACGCACGACAATCGCCACCGGATGGCTGGCACGAAATTGCTGCCGCTAAGCGGTTTTTGCAAAACATGGCGAAGCACGGCGTTAAAATTGCCGCTGCCTGTTTAAATACCTTCATCCTGGCTGATAGCCGTTTGCTCAATGAGCAGGCCGCCACAACGTCATGGCTCAATGCGGCCCCGCCAATGCTTCCCGGCGCTATGATGGGCCATGTGGAGCTGGCGCTGTGGTTGATTCGCCAGAGCAGCCCGCCGCTTGCGGATTTGCTGACGACAGCGATGGCGGCTGATATCCGCCATCCTCAGGTTTCACGCCTGCCGGCAGGTTATCCTCAGCATGCCGATGACCTGATAAACCGCTTTGAGCACTGGTCGCGGGCGCATCTGGCGCAGGGATTTTCCCTGCAGGCGGCCGCCGGTGCGCTTAACGTGCATCCACGAACCTTGCAGCGCAGAACGGAGGCCGCGCTGGGTAAATCACCGTTGGCTTTTTTTCAGCAATTGCGGGTCGAACGAGTAAAGCAGCTGCTTGCCGAGGGGAAAGATATTGAGACGATTACCGCTGACGTGGGTTATTCGGAAGTGTCAACGCTGCTTGCGCTGCTGCGTCGTCAGACTGGAAAGGGAATACGGGCGCTGCGTCATGCTGTGTGAGCGTATTCGTTTAAAGAAAGCAATTATAGAGTAAAGAGGCGTTGTTTTTCCTTGACTATATTATTAACTCTTTTATTTTTCCGAATCAGGCAATATCTATATCTTTGATGGTCAAATTTAGAATGGAAACCGGCAGGAATATTTTTGTCGGGTAGCGGCTAACGCCTTACCCGACCTACGGAACGTACCATTGCGAACTGAAACTGCCTGTGTGGGTGGCCTCAAAATCCCCGGTGGCGCTAGCGCTTACCGGGGCTACCGCACTGTGCAATTTGGAATTATGTTGCGAATAGATCAATTGCCAGTCAGGATTATTTCTTTTTCTTCACCACTTTCCATTTTCCGCCAGCTGCAGTGTCGGCCAGCACGATTTTAAATCGGTTACTTTCCCAGTGGGGCAGGCCTAATATGCGCCGCGCTATACGGTTACCTTTCGCCTTAATCATGATGTCGCTCCTTATTTTATTAAAGATGCACTAAACCCACGCATGAAAATATTCTGCGTTTCCCGAGGTTTCAATTTTTCTAAAAAATAAAATTCACTAACAATTAAATTCAGGCTTTATTGTAGGGTGGCTATTTTTTAATTCAAGCCGCTATGAACATTCGGACCTTAGTAGCAATAAAAACGTTTTTCCAGGCTTTTATCCCAGTAAACGGTTTTTATTGCCATTTTGTCCGGCGAAAAAGAGGGAAATAACGGCAAGGTTAAAACGTCATACCGCCGATAACGGCCGCCAGGCGATCGAACATCTCGCCAAACAGGTGTTCGCAGAAGGGGGCCAGCATCGGCATCATCATGCCGAGGGTCATAATGCCAAAGGTCATGGTCACCGGGAAACCGATCACGAATACCGATAGCTGCGGCGTCATACGGTTGAGCAGACCCAGGGCGATATTGAGCGTGAGCAACAGACAAATCAGCGGTAACGCCAGCATCATACCGTTGATAAAGATTAATGAACCCAGTTGGGCGAGCGCCAGGAAACCGTTGCCGTTCAGCGGCTGGCTCTGGATCGGCAGGGTATGGAAACTGTCGGCCAGCAGCGAGATCAGCCACAGGTGGCCGTCAAAGCTTAAAAACAGCAGCATTGCCAGCAGGTTCAGCAGCCGCGCCAGCACCGGCATATTGGGGCCGCCGCTGGGGTCGAAGAAGGTGGCGAACGATAGCCCCATCTGCATGCCGATGACTTCGCCGGCGAGGCGTACCGCGGCGAAAGCCAGCTGCATCGTTAGCCCCAGCGCCGCGCCGATCAGGATCTGCTGAATCGCCAGCCATAAACCGGCAGCAGAGATAATGGGGATCGTGTTGGCCGGCAGCGTTGGGGCGATCAGTATCGCAATCAGGCCGCCGAGGCCGATTTTTACCTTTTTGCTTATCTGCTTTTCACTCAACACCGGCGCGGTGCTGATGAGGGCCAGAATACGCAGCAGCGGCCAGAAATACTGGCTGAGCCATTCGCTAAGCTGGGCGCTGTCAAAGGGGATCACGGCTAGCCGATAATATTAGGCAGGTTGCTGAATAATGTGCGCATATAGTCCAGCAGCAGGTTCAGCATCCACGGTCCGGCGATAATAATCGTCGCCACTACCGCGAGAATTTTGGGGATGAACGATAGGGTCATCTCGTTAATCTGGGTGGCGGCCTGCAGCAGGCTGACCACCAGCCCGCTGATTAGCGCCGCCAGCAGCAGCGGGGCGGCCAGCGCCAGGGCGACCTTCATCGCTTCGGTGCCAATGGCCATCACGGATTCCGGCGTCATGATTGTTCTCCGCGGTTCAGGAATAGAAGCTCTGCGCCAGCGAGCCCAGCAGCAGCTGCCAGCCATCCACCAGCACAAAAAGCATTAACTTAAACGGCAGCGAGATCGTCGCCGGCGGCACCATCATCATCCCCAGCGCCATCAGCACGCTGGCGACCACTAAATCGATAATCAGGAACGGAATAAACACCGTAAAACCAATCTGGAAGGCGGTTTTCAGTTCGCTGGTGACGTAAGCGGGCAGCAGAATACGCATCGGTACCGCCTCCGGCCCGGCCAGCGGCGGCTGGTTGGCCAGACGAGCGTACAGCGCCAGGTCGCTTTCGCGCGTCTGGCGTAGCATAAATTCGCGCAGCGGCTGCGCGCCTTTATCCAGCGCCGTATCAAGGCCGATCTTGTCCTGACTGAAGGGCAGGTACGCCTCCTGATAGACCTTGTCGAACACCGGCGACATGATAAAGAAGGTCAGGAACAGCGCCAGCCCGAGCATCACCTGGTTCGGCGGCGCGGAAGGCGTGCCCAGCGCGTTACGCAGCAGACCCAGTACGATGATGATGCGGGTAAAACTGGTCATCATCAGCAGCATCGCCGGCAGGAAGGTCAGCGAGGTCAACAGCACCAGCGTCTGTACCGGCAGCGACCAGCTCTGGCCGCCGTTGGCCAGCGGCTGACTGATAAGCCCCGGCAGCTGTGCGAAGGCGGCAGGGCTCAGCAGCAGTAACGCGGCGGCGAGCCACGGCGCCCGACGGCGAAGGCAAGCGAACAGAGTAGGGAACATGGCTATTTTTCCGGGCGTTTGAGGACGTTTTGCATCAGCTGGCGGAAGTCGTTCGCAGGCGTGACCGCCGGAGTATTTTCATCGCGCGGCGGCGCCGGGAACTGATGAAGCGGGGTGATCTGCTGGGCGGTGACGCCCAGCACCAGCAGGGTATTATCGACTTCTACCACCACCACGCGCTCGCGCTGGCCAACCTGGCAGCTGGCGCGCAGGTGAAGCAACCGGCCGTTGCGCGCCTGCGGCGCAAAGCCGAGACGGCGGAACAACCAACCGGCCAGCAGGATCAGGAGCAGAATCGCGCCGAGCGCGCTGCTTACCTGCATGAGCGCCGCGCCGCCGGATACTGCCGGTTCGGTAACCGGTTGGCTGGCCTGCACGGTAACGGGGGCGGTCATTAGCGGCTCAACCGACGCATACGTTCGGACGGGGTAATGATATCGGTAATGCGTACACCGAATTTATCGGCCACCACCACCACTTCGCCCTGGGCTATCAGATAGCCGTTGATCAGGATATCCAGCGGTTCGCCCGCCAGGCCATCCAGCGCGACAACCGATCCCTGCGACAGGCGCAGCAGCTCTTTAATCGTCATTTTGGTGCGCCCCAGTTCAACGGTCAGCTTCACCGGAATATCGAGGATCAGATCGATATCCTGCAGGCTGCCGAGCGCATCCTGGGCCTCCAGCGATTTGAACACCCCATCGGTGGTGGCGCTGGATTTCTCAGACGACTGTTGTTCATTAAGCGCATCAGCCCACAGATCGTCTACGGATTCCTTTCCTGCGCCAGACGGTTGCTTAGGATCACTCATTGGGCTGTTCCTCACTCAGAGCATTCAAAATAGGGTTAATCAAGTGTTCAACACGAAGGGCGTACTGCCCGTTTAAGGTGCCATATTGGCTGGTCAGCACCGGCACGCCGTCGACATGGGCGATAATGCGATCCGGTTTATCTATCGGTAAAACGTCGCCTGGCTGCAGCTTAAGTATTTTCGATAAGCGCATCGGGATATCGACGAAGTTGGCAATCAGCTCCAGCTCAGAGTGCTGCACCTGCTTGACCAACGTTTCGCGCCACTGGCTATCTTCCTGGCGGGAATTCTCCAGCGGCGGATTGGTCAGCAGTTCACGCAGCGGCTCAATCATGGCGAAAGGAATACAGATATTGAATTCACCGCTTAGCGCGCCAATCTCCACCTGGAACGGCGTGGTCACCACGATATCGTTCGGCGAGGTGGTGATGTTGGTGAATTTGACCTGCATTTCCGCACGCACATATTCGACGTCAATCTTATAGATTGCGCTCCATGCGTCACCGTAGGCGTCCAGCGCCAGGCGCAGCATGCGTTTGATGACCCGCTGTTCGGTGGGCGTGAATTCGCGGCCTTCGACCTTGGTCGGGAAACGCCCGTCGCCGCCGAACAGGTTATCGACGGCGATAAACACCAGGCTCGGCGCGAAGACGAACAGCGCGGTGCCGCGCAGCGGGTTCAGGTGTACCAGGTTAAGGTTGGTCGGCACCGGCAGGTTGCGGGCAAACTCGTGGTACGGCTGAATTTTAATCGGCCCGACGGTGATGTCCGGGCTGCGGCGCAACAGGTTGAACAATCCCATGCGGAACTGCCGGGCAAAACGCTCGTTGATAATTTCCAGCGCCTGCAGGCGTTCACGCACCACGCGGCGCTGGGTATTCGGATCGTAAGGCTTAACCTCGCTCTCTTTACCGCCGACAACCGTCTCGGGCTCGTCGCCCGTGTTGTCGCCGTTGAGCAAGGCGTCGATCTCTGCCTGTGAAAGAATGCTATCGCCCATGGTGATTACCGCAGTATGAAGGCGGTGAACAGCACATCGCTGACCACCTGCTTCGGTTGTCCCTTAACCAGCGGCGCGCTCAGCGTCTCTTTGATCTGCGCGACCAGCTGCTGCTTGCCCTGCTCATTCGCCAGGTGACCGGCCTCCTGACGCGAAAGCAGCATCAGCAGGCGGCTGCGTACCTCCGGCAGGAAATCATTAAGCTGGCGGCGGGTTGCTTCATCCGGCAGGCGCAGCGTCAGGCCGATATACAGTACGCGGTCCGGATCGTTGTCCGGGGTCACCAGATTGACGGTGAAGGTATCCAGCGGCATAAATACTGGCGGCGCGGGCGGTTTTTCCTTTTCGATGGCGGTTTGCGCGCCGCCGTCGCGCTGTTGCAGCAGCCACCAGCTGTAACCTGCGGCTGCGCAGGCGGCCACGGCGACGATCGTCAGCAGGATGATCAGTAAGGGGCGTTTGGGCGCGGTTGCCGGAAGGGAGTTTTGAGACATAGCCAAATCAAATTCCTGTTGTTCCGCCCGCCGCGTTGCTGACGGGCATCACGCGCGGCGGCGCCGCACGTATGACATATAAAGGTATTATCGCGGCTAACGCGCGAGGCAATAGCCGGAATAAACGGGCAAATGGGGGCCAGATTGGCCGTTTAGCGCCCCTCAGGCGAAAATATCGACACCGTTGAGCTGGTTGGCCATTCGCTGCAGGGCTGCCGGGGCGCTGACTGGCTCAATCGGCGCGGCATCGCTGCCGCCGCCATGGCGTTCAGCGTAGCTGGCGCGGCCTTCACCGTTACCGTTTTGCTGCTGCCACTGCGGCGTCGCCTCGCCGCCAACGCTGCTCTGACCGAGGTTGATTCCGCTCTCAGCCAGCGCGTGACGTAGCTGCGGCATAGCCGCCTCGACCGCCGCGCGTACCTGACCGTGTGCGGAAGCGATGTGCAGCTGCGCCTGTTTATCGTCGAGCTGCAGGGTGATCTGCAGCGCCCCCAGCTCTTGCGGATGCAGGCGCAGTTCGGCGCTCTGTTGGCCGTTGCGGTGGAACATCAGCACCTGCTGGCTCAGCGCCTGCTGCCATTCCGGGCTACCAAGCTGGGCATTAAGCTGCGGCGTCGGCGGCGCGGTTACCAGCGCACTGGCGGGCGTGGCGCTCTGGCTGGGGCTGGCGGCGGCGAAAGCGACGGCGGCTGGCTGTGCCGAAGTATTCTCCGCCGGACGTTCGGCCATATCGTGCTGCGGCGTGGCCGCGGCCTGCGCAACAGGAGAAGGCAGATTTTGCCCGCTAAGGGGATCCGTGCCCGGCTGCGGTTTCGCCGCCGGCTCGCCTTCCGGCAGGTTCACGACATGCTGAGTCGCCGCGTTGCCGATGCGGAGCGCGGTTTTATCGCCGCTGGGTGCTGGTTGTTGAGCCTGCGGTAGCGCGGTCTGCGGCGGCGGGGCGACGATTGCCGTCGGCAGCATGGCGTACAGTGCCTGCAGCGTCGCCGGATCTAAAGTTTTCGCCTCGCTGAGCGGCGGCGTATCCGGGCGCGTATCCTCTTTTTTCGCTGTTGCGTCGACGGTGTTTTCCGCCGATGCCGGTAGCGCATTGACCAGCAGCGCACCGCGTTCGCCAAGCGCGGCCAGCAGCTGGTTAAGCTGGTTACGGCTTAGCGGCGGGGCGCTTTCATCGTCGGCGCTCAGCGCCGGCGGCGGCAGCGTGCCGCTTTGCGCGGGCGTGAAGCGCGCGCCAAGCAGTTGCGCAAAGGCAGATGACAGCTGAGCGTCATCGAGAGCCAGATCCGCCAGGGCGCTGGTGTCGCCGGGCAGGCTAAGGGCGGGCAAAGCATTGAGATTCATGAAGCGGTATTCCTTTGTGTACTGCGTTGCGCGAACTCATCCATCAATTTTTGATTACGTTTGTTTTCCAACTGCAGTTCGGCGTTTTGCGCGCGCGTGTGCAGGGTATCGTAGGCGTTCAGCCGCTGCTGATGGTCCTGCCACTGCTTCACGGCGTGATCCACCTTTTGTCCCCACTGCAGCAGCTGCTGGCGCTGTTGTTCGATAGCCTGTTCGAGGGTGGCAATGAACTGCTGGTAATTCTGCCAACGCGAGCTTTCCATGCCGCCAGAAAGGGTGCTGTTGAGCTTCTGCCGGTACTCGTCCTGATAGTTAAGCAGCATCGTCAGCTGTTGCTCGGCGGCCTGTTGCGCCTGGCGCGCCTGGCCCAAACGCTGCGCCGCCTGTTCGACGGCCTCCTGGGCCAGATTGCGCAGGGTAATCAAAGGGGACTGTGCTTTCATCGCGTGGCGTCTCCGATGGCGTTAAACAATCAACTGCTGTAGCTGCAGACAGGCTTCGTCATAACCGCAGCGCTCGAAAATTCCCTGCTGCAGATAGGTCTCCATTTGCGGATACAGGGTAATGGCTTTATCCAGCAGCGGGTCGCTACCGGCGGCATAGGCGCCGACGCTTATTAAATCGCGGTTGCGCTGGAAGCTGGCCAGCATCTGTTTAAAGGTGCGTACCCGGCGATAATGTTCGTCATCGATAAGCGACGTCATCGCGCGGCTGATCGAGGCTTCAATATCGATGGCCGGGTAGTGACCGGCCTCCGCCAGCCGTCTGGACAGCACCACGTGACCATCGAGGATCGCGCGCGCCGAATCGGCGATCGGATCCTGCTGATCGTCCCCTTCGGTAAGTACGGTATAGAAGGCGGTGATCGAACCGCCGCCGCTGATACCGTTGCCCGCGCGTTCAACCAGCGCCGGCAGTTTGGCGAATACCGATGGCGGATAGCCTTTGGTAGCCGGTGGTTCGCCGATCGCCAGCGCGATTTCACGCTGCGCCATCGCATAGCGGGTGAGCGAATCCATGATCAGCAGCACGTGCTGGCCGCGATCGCGAAAATCTTCGGCGATGCGGGTGGCGTAAGCGGCGCCCTGCATGCGCAGCAGCGGCGATACGTCCGCCGGGGCGGCGATCACCACTGAACGCGCGCGGCCTTCGGCGCCGAGAATATTCTCGATAAAGTCTTTGACTTCCCGGCCGCGTTCGCCGATCAGGCCGACGACGATAACGTCGGCCTGGGTGTAGCGCGCCATCATGCCCAGCAGCACGCTTTTACCGACGCCGGAGCCTGCGAACAGTCCCATACGTTGGCCGCGCCCAACGGTCAGCAGGCCGTTGATGGTGCGCACGCCGACGTCCAGCACCTGCTCGATAGGGGTACGCTGCAGCGGGTTAAACGGCGCGGTAATCAGCGGCGCGCGATAGCCGGTTTCCGGCGCGGGCAGACCGTCAAGCGGTCTGGCGCCGCCGTCGAGCACGCGTCCCAGCAGCGCCGGGCCCAGCGGCAGTTGTTTACCAGCGTGCTGGCCGTCCGCCGCGCTGCGGGCGTAAACCCGCGCCCCTGGCACAATCCCTTCGACCTCTTCCAGCGGCATCAGATACAGCCGCTGATCGTTAAAGCCGACCACTTCGCTTTCCACTTCCTGCACGCCGCCGCCGCCGTCACGCTCGATAAGGCAGGTTGCGCCGAGCGGCAGCTGCAGGCCGGTGGCCTCCAGCACCAGACCGGTGGCGCGGGTCAGACGGCCATAGCGTCGTACGGTCGGCGTACGGGCGATACGCTGCTCCAGCGCTTCAAGCGAATTCAGCCAGCGGCCGAGACGGGCGGTCATCACAGATCTCCCGGCGCGGCGAGGCGACACAATTCGTGCCAGCGGGTGGCGAGACTGGCGTCGAGATCGCCCTCCTCGGCGCTGACCTTACAGCCGCCGGGATGCAGATCGCCGTCCGCCAGCAGCCGCCAGCCATGCAGGCTGAGGGTGGTGCCTAGCTGCTGTTCAACGCGCTCATAATCTTGCGGGTGTACGCGCAGCTGCGGCTTGCCGTTGAACATCGGTTCTTGCTGGATCAACTGTTGAATTTGCGTCAGCAGGGCAGTGCCGTCGCAGACCGGCGGCTGGCCAAGCACCTGTTTCGCGGCGGTTAGCGCCAGCTGCATCAGGCGTGAGGCGATGACCGAATCGAGCGCATCAAGGGTGTGCTGAAACTCGCTCACCAGCTGCTGCCAGTGGTCGGTCAGCGGCTGTTGCTGCTGCTGTGCTTCCAGCAGCCCCTGCTGGCGGCCCTCCTCAAGTCCCTGCTGAAATCCGGCTTCATAGCCTTTTTGCTGGCCATCGGCATAACCGGATTGCTGACCTTGCTGCTCGGCCTGCAGGCGCAGGGCGGCAAGCTGCTGCTGCAGTTCCGCCTGAGCGTCAGGCTGCAAGGCTTCGTTATCCAACGTCGGTAGCGGCGGTTCAAAAGCTGGCGCCGCGTCGCCGAGGTCGTTGAGTGACCAGGGCTGCCAGGGCATGGAATTAATGCGATCAGACATAGGTGTCCTCGCCGCCGCCAATAATCATTTCGCCGCTCTCCGCCAGCCGTCTGACTATCAGCAGAATCGCTTTCTGTTCGTTTTCCACCTGCGACATGCGCACCGGCCCACGGTTGGCGAGATCGTCGCGCAGAATATCGGCCGCGCGCTGGGACATGTTTTTGAGGAACTTCTCGCGCAGCGGCTGCTCGGCGCCCTTCAGAGCAATCAGCAGCGATTCGCTGTCCACGTCCTGCAGCAGGCGCTGGATACTGCGATCGTCGACCTCCACCAGGTTTTCGAACAGGAACATCTCGTCGATAATCTTCTGCGCCAGCTCGCCATCGTATTCGCGCATCGCGTCGATAACGGCTTCTTCCTGCTGGGTTTTCATCAGGTTGATAATCTCGGCGGCGGTACGCACTCCGCCCATTTTGCTGCGCTTGAGGTTCTGGCCGTCGAGCAGGTTGTTGAGTACTTCGGTCAACTCCGCCAGCGCCGCCGGCTGCACGCCGCCGAAGGTGGCGATACGCAGCATTACGTCGTTGCGCAGGCGCTCATCGAACTGCGCCAGAATATCCGCCGCCTGGCCGCGCTTGAGGTGTACCAGGATGGTGGCGATGATCTGCGGGTGTTCATCGCGGATCAGGTCGGCGGCGCTCTGCGGCTCCATAAAGTTGAGCGTTTCCATCCCGGAGGTGGTTTCGCGGGATTCGAGAATATCCTCCAGCAGGCTGGCGGCACGCTCTTCGCCCAGCGCTTTCACCAGCACCGAACGCAAATAGTCGCTGGCGTTGACGCTCAGGGCGGCGAACTGTTCGGCATCGTCTTCAAATTCAGACAGGATCTCGCCGAGCTGTTTATGCGAGACCTGGCTCATGCCGGCCATGGTGCCGCTCAAAAGCTGGACTTCGCGGGAGGAGAGGTGCTTGAGCACCTCCGCCGCGCGGTCTTCGCCCAGCGTCATCAGTAAAATGGCGCTTTTATCGGTTCCGGTCAGGCTCATAGTTCGTTACTCATCCATTGGCGGATTACCAGAGCGACGACCCGCGGATCTTTATCCGCCAGTTCGCGGATGCGCTGGCTCTGGACTTCTGCGCTGACGCGCTGCTGCGATTTACGGCGCAGCGCCAGCTCCTCATTGCTTGGTTTATGGCTGTCGTTCGCTTTAGCGATCGGCGCGCTGGCGGCGGCGACCGCGGCTTGCTGTGCGGCCTGACGCTGCTGCAGCTGTGGCTTAATCAGCTTGCGCCACAATACCCAGCCGACCAGCAGCACCAGCAGATAACGTCCCAGTTCGAGCAGCAAATCGATAAACGCCTGGCTCTGCCAGAACGGCAGCTCGCCGCCGGTCATCTGATTGTCGGTAAATGGCGTATTGACCACCTGCAGGCTATCGCCGCGGCTGCTGGAGTAGCCCATCGCTTCGCGCACCAGCGCTTCAATCTGCGCCAGTTGTTCTTTACTCATCGGCTGCGCTTTGCCGTCGGCGTTGAGGCTGTAGTTCACCACCACGGCGACCGACAGACGCTCCACCGTCCCGGCTTTTTGTTGGGTATGGCGGATGGTGCGATCGAGTTCGTAGTTGGTGGTGGCGTCGCGTCGGGTGCTTAACGGGCCGCTGTTGGCCGCGGCGCTACGGGTGTTGGTCGCGTTGCTGGCGTTATTGGCCGCCGGTTTAGCGGTTTCAATCGGCGCGGTGGCCGGCGCGCTCGGCTGGTTGGATAACGCCCCAGGAACACCGCCCACCTGCGGTCCGCCGATTTGCTCGTTGCTGCTGGTTTGCTGCGAACGGATCGCCGCTTTATCGGGCTGCTGGTTCGGCTGGTACTGTTCGTCGGTCTGCTCGCGGGAGGCGAAATCGATCTGTGCGGTCACCTGAGCACG
Organism: Klebsiella sp. JN_Kp122; assembly: GCF_040062085.1. Taxonomy (NCBI): domain Bacteria; kingdom Pseudomonadati; phylum Pseudomonadota; class Gammaproteobacteria; order Enterobacterales; family Enterobacteriaceae; genus Klebsiella; species Klebsiella sp. JN_Kp122. The sequence continues at coordinate 23,161 of NZ_JBEAHW010000047.1, read as the reverse complement.
AACGTTGGCGCTGCCGACCACCGGCGCCAGGATCGTTTCAATGCGTCGCTGATAGCCGCTTTCCACTTCGCTGGCATATTTCAACTGCGAGGCGTTGAGGTCGCGCCCGGTGCCGTCAGACTGCGTCAGCAGGCGTCCTGCCTGATCGACCACGGTGACGTTGCCAGCCGGCAGGCCGGCGACGCTACTCGATACCATATAGACGATAGCGTTGATTTGGCCATCATCCAGCGCACGGCCCGGCTGCAGCGTCAGGGTGACAGAGGCGGAAGGGGATTTTTGCTCGCGGACGAACAGCGAGGGCTTCGGCAGCGCCAGGTGCACCCGCGCGTTCTGCACCGGCCCCAGCGACTCGATAGTGCGTGAGAGTTCGCCTTCAAGAGCGCGTTGATAGTTAATCTGTTCGCTGAACTGGCTGATGCCGAATTTTTCCTGATCCAGCAGTTCGAAGCCAACTGCGCCGCCCTTCGGCAGCCCCTGCTGCGCCAGACGCAGACGGGTTTCATGCACTTTCTCCGCCGGGATCATCAGCGCCGCGCCATTCTCGGCGAAGCGGTAGGGGATGTTCATCTGCGTCAGTTGGGTGACGATAGCGCCGCCGTCGCGATCGTTCAGGTTGCTGTACAGCACGCGATAATCCGGGCTTTTCGCCCACAGCAGCAGTGCGACGATAATGGCGATAGCGGCGGAGGCGGCCACCAGCAGTGGTATTTTTGGATTGGCGCGCAGACGGCTCCAGATGGCCTGCAGGCCGTTGTCGCGGCTTTCGCCGGCGGATAACGAGGCACTCATGGTTGGCGGTATCCTTCGCTGGCGTTCAGGCGGCGACGCGCGCTGGCGTGCTGACGAACGGTATGGATAGCGTTATGTGACAAAACAGACTCCCTGATACACATCTTTTCTCAATAGCGGCGCTCCCATTTCTGGGCAGGCCATTATTCGTCTTATCAGATGATTCTGATTGCCCGATAAGCCGGGTTTTTTGCGGCTAATTAACCGCTTTAAGCAAAAATCGCTGTGTTAGGGTGTGCAGCATTGGAGAAGTACAGGGTGAAATAGCGCCTGGCGATCACGACAGTATTGAGGAAAAGATGGCGATTCAGGGTATTGAAGGCGTACTGCAACAGATGCAGGCGATGGCGATTCAGGCGGGAAATAACGGGCAGAATAGCGTACCGCAGGGAGTCAGTTTTGCCAGTGAATTGACCGCCGCGCTGGGTAAAATCAGCGATACCCAGCAGGCCGCGCGTCAACAGGCGCAAAACTTCGAGCTGGGCGTGCCGGGTATCAGTCTGAATGATGTGATGGTCGATTTACAGAAATCTTCAGTTTCGTTGCAGATGGGCGTACAGGTGCGCAATAAGCTGGTGGCGGCCTATCAGGACATTATGAATATGCCGGTTTAGTTATACAATCCCGGCGCAATTTCTTCCTGCAAACCGCTATGCTAACGCTGGCGGTTTTGTCTATTTACGGCGATAACGGCAAAAAACTGCTCGCCTCTGCATTGATTTTGCTCTTTCACCCGGTGAATGAATGGGCCTGAAGTATCATTACTATTGATAGGGGATACAGATCAATAGCTGTTCATCGATCGACACAAACGATCTGACTACTACCACTACAAACTGTATGGTCTTGCCAAAATAATTCTAATTTGGAATAGCAGATGTCCGGAAAAGTAGACTATCAGTTGCGGCGTAAGGTTTGGATTGGGATTTTTCTCGGTTTGTTGGTCTTTTGGGGAACCATTGCGACGATTGTTACCTTAGCGTTGGCTTAGCGCCAAAAGTTTCTACTGTTATTTAGTATCTCCCCGTCAGGTACAAGAAAGATCTGCTTTGTATTATCGGCGAAAGGTGAAAATTTAAATTTGGATGGCAATTCACTATCGTTTCCCGGCCCGGTGGCAAATAATCTGCGCAAATTTTGCTCCGCGGAGGCGTTATGCTGTGGCTTCAGACCGTTGTATTTTTTGTCGTTTTAGCTTTTGTCGCGATAGCGATGTTTCATGAAACCTGGCGACAGGATAGCGAGTAACCGCCGTTTCAACTTCCTCTGATCTGTCTCCCTCCTTAACAGTGACTAAACTTAGAGCATGGCTAACGGTCTTCTGGAGGGTGTTGTGAATAGATTCCACGATGAATACGACGAGCGGGAAATGTACCATATGGTCTGCCGTTGGGAAGATGAAGGCGGGGCGGTAGCGTAACGCATCTCTTTTAAACTGACAGCATCCTGGCGGCTCAGGCGTGAAATCGTTGTATGGCATGAACGCGCGCGCTTGACCCCTGGCAACTTCAGGGGCAATATTCCACGGACTGTGGTAAACCCGGCTGTCTGCATGACACCTGAGCATTTGGTTGAGCGATATAACGAGTATCTTCAGTCGGAAACGTTGGACAAATATATAACCAGCATGGAGGAGCCTGGCGTGGGAAAGCAGCTAACAGAAGATGATCTTCGTGAACATGGCTTCACCGATAAAGAGATTGCCCGCTTACGTGAAATCATGACGCGGCAAGAAAGTAACAATGAAACCTATGCTACTTTGATCGACAGTTTACGAAAACGTTTTTGGGGCGGCGTTATTGTTGTTTGTATTGCCTTTGCCATAGTCGTTTCGTGGATTTTTAACTTCGAAAGTAATGATTTTACTTATCCGCTAATCATTATTTTTATCCTGATTGCTGTTTGGAAATTAACACCTTTCCCGATGGCTTTTAAAGCTTATCTTATCTACTTGAAAATCGAGTGATTACTTATTATCAATTTCATATATGGTATTGCCTATTTGTATTCCTTTTACCGTTGATGAAACACCTTTAAGAGCCAACGCAGGGGCGCTCATTTCCAGAGGAATACATCCATATTTTATCCTCGTGACAGATATCAGATTAACCCGGTCAAGATAACACAGAGTATTTTACAGGCATATTTCCCTAAGCCTGTGAGTGGCTTATTTTAGCTGTCGCGATGTTTAGAATATTTAATTGATGAATGTATGAAGCGTAAATGAAATAATTGATTATATATTATTGCTTATTCACTCCTGTAAAATCCGCTGATGGCTTACCAGGCAACACTCTGCATTGCCCTGGTGAGACCCATCATGCGCTTCCTGGCCGGAATATCTGGCTGTGAGGCTGTTGTTGTTATTGTAATTCTTCGCTTTTGCTCTTGATGGCGACCACATTATCGGACTGCAGTTCGCCAAGCAGGAGCGAGCGATCGTCGAACTGGCCGTAAGCGTTGTTGACCGCGTTCTGGCGAGTGGATTGATCGATCAGCGTTTTTAATTGCTCCATCCGCTGCTGCAATAGCCCTTTCAATACCCCTTCGTTGTCGATAATCTGCTGCAACTTAGCGTTGAGCATCTCTTGCAGAGCCAGCGATGGCCCCGCTTTGCCGGTAAATTCGGCGGTTTTCTCAACCGCCGTCACGTAGGCAAACTGCATTTCCACCAGCGCTTCCCATTGCCCGGCGCGCGCCAGGGCAATCATCTGGCTGCTCAGGGTATGGATCTGCTGATAGGCGGCTAAAAGCTGCTGTTGGCGTTCCATCACAATGTACCCTGAGCAGGTTGATAGTTTGGCCCAATTTGCCGCCAGGCATCGGCGATATTTTCCAGCAGCTTGACCACTTCGACGATCGCCGCTTCGTCATTATGCAGGTTGGCCTGCATCAGGCGTCGCTTCATATAATCGTACAGCGCCGCCAGATTATCGGCGATTTCGCCGCCTTGCTGGTGGTCGAGGCCGCTTTTCAACCCGTTGTCGATGATGTTGATTGCCTTCGACAGTGCCAGGCCTTTACCGGCGATATCCCCCTGATTCATCAGGATGCGTGCGCGAAGCAGGGCGTTAAGCGCCCCGTCGAACAACATTACGATTAACTGGTGCGGACTGGCGCTCATCGCGCTGCTTTCCAGACTGACCTGTGCGTAGGCTTGCGTGCCGCTACGGTTATACATGCTGTTTCATTACCTGATTAAGGGTTACTGGGACGAGAACTGCTGTTGTAAGTAGTTACCCGTGCTGCTCAGCTTGGACATCATGGTATCCAACTGAACAAACTGTTGTTTATAGCGATCGATAGTGTTCTGGATGCTATCGGAAACGGTGTCGATCTGGATATTCAGGCGATCGAGATTGGTGTTAATGCTTTTGGTCGAGTTCTCGATGATGCCGCCCGCTTTAATATAGTTCTGGATTTCATTATGGATTTCGGTGGCCATCCCGGTGTCTGTCCCGTTGCCGGCGAAGAAGTTGGCGACCTGATCCGGTTTCTCGTCGAGCGCTTTATTGAGCTTGGTGCTGTCGACTTCGAGCTTGCCGGTTTTGGGATTAGTTGAGATCCCGAGGTTGCCAAGGCCTTTCAGCTCCGGGTTGTCCTGAGCGGCGCTGAGCGCGCTTTTAATCGACGACTGAATGCCGCGCAGGGTGTTATCGCCCAGCAGCGCGCCGTTCTTGGCGCTTTGCGCTTCACCGCTTTTCACCGGGGTGTATTTAGTCAGCGAGCCGAAGGTGTCGAGCAGCGAATTGTAGTTATCCACCCAGGATTTAATTTTGTCGGCGGTGCCGCTTTTATCGATGCCGATCACCAGGTTTTGCGGTTCGCCGGCTTTGGTGGTGGTTTTCAGGTCGATGGTGACGCCCTGCAGCGCATCGGCAATCGAGTTGGTGCTGCGCTTAATTTTGGTGCCGTTGACGATAATCTCCGCATCCTGTCCGGCAACGGTCTGCTTCATCGCGCCGCTTTTGCTATTGCTGTCGTAGTTGAGGATGGCGCCGAGCTTATCGTCGTTATTCACCTGCACCGACACGGTGTTTTTCTCGCCGGTGCTGGTGGAGCTCAGCGCCAGCTGATAGTCATTGTCGCCGACGCGCATGATGCTGGCGGTAACGCCGGCTTTGGCGCCGTTGATGGCATCGCGCATCTCCAGCAGCGAGGTCTGGTCGTCGCTCAGCGGAATCGTGGTCTCTTTCGGCGGATTACCGGCGGTGATCGTAATGGAACGATCGCTATTGCCAGCGGTACCCAGTTTTTCCTGTTGATCGGTAATCGTCGCCTGGGTGGTCAGGGTTTGCGGCTGCGCCAGCTTCTGCACTTCAACGCTATAGTTGCCCGGCACCGCCTTATCGGTGGTGGTGATGGTGAACTGGTCGTGCTTGGTGGCGGTGGTGCTGTTGAAAAACTCCGGCTTGGCCAGCTCCTTGCTCAGGTTATCGAATTTTTCCAGCGAGCTTTTTAACGTGCCGTAAGCCGTTAGCTGCGCGTTATAGCTGGTTTGCTGAGTGGTATACGGCGTCAGGCGCTGTTGTTCCGCCTTGCTGAGTTTGTCCAGTAAACCGTTGAGGTCGAGTCCTGAGCCGATGCCTAAGGAACTGATCGATGCCATTGGTGTTTCTCCTTACTAATGACGTTATTCGCTTATTGCGTTATCGGCCCAGTGGAGAAAAAGTTTACCGAAAAAGTGAAAAAGGCGATGGCGTAATAGAAGAGGGAAAAAGCGCGTTATTTTCGCCATTGGCGGAGGGGCAAAAATTTTTCAAAAAATGGCTAAAGGTTGCAGAGGATACGTCGATACCAGAAGGGACGGTGGTTGACGCCGTGGGCAAGCAAGCCCGAACCTTTTAACCACGTTGCACAGAACGCAACTGACTCGTAAGGAATGCATATAATGGCACAAGTAATTAATACCAACAGCCTGTCGCTGATGGCGCAAAATAACCTGAACAAATCCCAGTCTTCCCTGGGCACGGCGATTGAGCGTCTGTCTTCCGGTCTGCGCATCAACAGCGCCAAGGACGATGCCGCGGGTCAGGCGATCTCCAACCGTTTCACCGCTAACATCAAAGGCCTGACTCAGGCTTCCCGTAACGCTAACGACGGTATCTCCCTGGCGCAGACCACCGAAGGCGCGCTGAACGAAGTCAACGATAACCTGCAGAACATCCGTCGTCTGACTGTGCAGGCGCAGAACGGTTCTAACTCCGATAGCGATCTGAAATCCATCCAGGATGAAATCACCCAGCGTCTGTCTGAAATTGATCGTATTTCTCAGCAGACCGATTTTAACGGTGTGAAAGTGTTAAGCAAAGATCAGTCTTTAACTATTCAAGTGGGAGCTAATGATGGTGAAACTATCAGTATCGATCTGAAAAATATTAATAAAGATACTCTGAATCTGTCCTCTTTCGACGTTTCTGATAAAACTAATAAAGTTGGTGCGGTGCTTAATAGCGTAGCTGAAACTAAGTCTGTAACCCCAACTATTGGCACAGAAACGGGGACCGCTGCGGCAGGGGCAAAAACTATTCAAACTTATCAAGATGCATCGGGCGCCACACAATATGCTGTAAAGACGGACGACGGCACCACACAAACTTACTACAAAGCAACTCTGGGTTCTGACGGCAAAGTTTCCGTTGACTACAGCGCCGGTAATAAAATTACTACAGCACCTACTGGTGGATATGCTGCTGCCACCGATGTTGATATTCAAACTGGTAAAAATGTAACGGTCAAGGGGCTGGCTTCAGGTGAAGAATTGCATTCCTTTACTGACAGTACAGGCGCATCTAAATATGTAGTTAAAACCACCGATGCCGAAGGCAAGACCATCTATAAAGACGCTACAGTAGCGGGTGATGGTACTGTTACTGCAACCACTGAAAACAAGAATGTGGTTAATCCATTAAAACAATTGGATGATGCCCTGTCCCAAGTTGATTCCCTGCGCTCCTCCCTGGGTGCGGTACAGAACCGTTTCGATTCTGTTATCAACAACCTGAACAGCACCGTGAACAACCTGTCCGCGTCCCAGTCCCGTATTCAGGATGCTGACTACGCGACCGAAGTGTCCAACATGAGCCGCGCGAACATCCTGCAGCAGGCGGGTACCTCCGTGCTGGCGCAGGCTAACCAGTCGACTCAGAACGTCCTGTCTCTGCTGCGTTAATCGCACGCCTGATTACTGTCGCATCGTAACCCCGCTTCGGCGGGGTTTTTGCTTTTTGCCCATAGCCGCCTGGCAAAACGGCTGAATGAGAAAGCATGTCGTAAATAGAGACGCTTTTATGCGGTTTTTCCGGCGATTGGCATTTTTGCCCCTGCGCATAATAGCGCTGACTCTCTTATCCGCAGGTTTCAGAAATAGTGAGCGATTTGTATACCGCCGAAGGCGTGATGGACAAAAATTCCCTCTGGCTGCGCTACGTTCCGTTAGTGCGGCACGAGGCGTTACGCCTGCAGGTCAGGCTGCCCGCCAGCGTCGAGCTTGACGATTTATTGCAGGCCGGGGGAATCGGGTTGTTGAACGCCATCGAGCGTTACGACTCGCTACAGGGAACGGCCTTTACCACCTATGCGGTGCAACGTATCCGCGGCGCAATGCTCGATGAACTGCGTAGCCGCGACTGGGTGCCGCGCAGCGTACGGCGTAACGCCCGCGAAGTCGCCCAGGCGATGCAGAAGCTGGAGCAGCATCTTGGCCGCCCGGCCACGGAAAGCGAACTTGCGCAGACGCTGGGTATCACCCTTGCCGAGTACCGACAAATCCTGCTGGATACCAATAACAGCCAGCTGTTCTCCTATGACGAATGGCGGGAAGAACAGGGCGAGAATGCCGAACGACTGCTGGAAGGGCACGAAGAGGCCAATCCGTTGCATCATCTGCTGGAAGGCAGCCTGCGCCAGCGGGTCATCGAGGCCATTGAAGCCTTGCCGGAACGCGAAAAAATGGTCCTTACCCTCTACTACCAGGAAGAGCTCAACCTTAAAGAGATCGGCGCGGTGCTGGAGGTGGGGGAATCCCGCGTTAGCCAGCTGCACAGCCAGGCGATTAAGCGCCTGCGCGCGAAGCTGGCCAACGAAGGCTAATAACCACCTGCCGGACAGGTGGTTAGCGGATTACGATTTACGCAAATCAATGCGCAGAATGCGCTCCTTCGCCCCTTCGACAAATACCTCAGGATCCCACTCGCGATTGAACCCTTCTTTAATGCCGACGTACAGGGTATCCATGTCCGGCGACAGCACCATTTGATTCGGATAAACCGGGGCGCGGAATTCATGAGTCACCCGCCAGGTTTTGCCATCCACGACGCTGATGGTGCCGCTGGTGAAATTGCTGACGTACAGCTCGTTATATTTCGGATTGAAGCGCACCGCGTTGGCGCCCACTCCGGTACGCACGTAACCCAGCGATTTGCCGTCTTTCAGATCGAAAATATACAGGCCGTCGTGCGGGCCGCTGCGATCGTCGTGATCGAAGGCGACCACGAAAATACGCCCTGAGTCGGAATCAACGATCAGGTTTTGCGCGCTGGCCAACTGCGGCGCGTTAAGCGGGATGGTGCGGACAACCTGCTGGGTTCTGGCATCGATCTCGTTGATATAGTCGCGGCCGCCAACGTAGATCTTCTGCGTCTTTTCATCCAGCGTCAGGCCGTAGGCGGTGCCGCGATAGGCGCCTTTGACTTCCCCTTTCAGCTGCAACGTCGTGCCGTCGAGCATCAGCAATTTATGCAGCGGACGCATCCCGTCCTGGGTTTTCAGCATATGGCTGTAGCTGACAAATAACAGATTAGCGGCGCGGCTGTATACCATATGCCGCAGATGTTCGAAGCGCGCATCGGCGGCGCCGTCGGTTGGGAAGCTCAGGCGCGGACTGGTGCGGGTGATTTTACCGCTGGCGGCGTCGAACTGGCTGATACGCAGCGAAGCCGACTGGGTATGGCCGACATAAAGCACGTGCGCCGGCTGATTCATCGCCAGCGAGAAGGCGCGCCAGGGCATATCATAGCGCTGGATAACCTGCAGGGTGGCCGGATTAAAGGCGTAAAGATAACCTTTATTGGCCGTGCGGTTAACCCGGTCGGTGGCCGCGGCGAATAGCAGGTTGTCGCCGTTGTCGAACGCCAGCTCATAAACCCCTTCGTTGGCTTCCTGCAGGTAATTGGTTTTCATCGCAAAGCGCGACGCTTCCCGCGGCGGCGGATCGATGGCGAAAGCCGGGTGGGGGAACAGGGCGGCGAGCAGTAGCGCAGCCAGCGGTTTTATCAAGTTGCGATTAGGCATGATGGTTATCCTTGTTGACAAATAGGGCTCAGAACTGGATTTCGCCGCCGAAAATATAGGTGCGGCCGCGGGCGGTGGTGTTAACAGACGCGCCCTCTTTGGCGTTATCGAGACTCTGGTTCATACGGTTTAACGCTTCGGAGTAGTCACGATTCGTTACGTTCTGTACGCTAAAGCGCAGCAGCACGTTCTCGGTCATCTGCCAGCTGCTATAGAGGTCGATAATGGTCGGGATATTCGGCATGCTCTCTTTAGGCACCGTATTGGTGTCGAGGCTAATGCCTTCGGTACTCAGGCGTTTTGATTTACCGGTGAATTTCACCAGGCTGCCGACGGTGAGTTTGCGATCGAACAGGCGCCCGCCGACATCCACCGTGGCGTAGCTGCTGGGGAGATCGCTCAGGTCGCTATAGGCGAAGCTATAGACCGTGCTGGCAATAGAGGTGGGCTGATCGGTGCGCTGCTTGCTCCACGACACATTGGCGTAGGCAAAACCGATGTCGTATCCGGCTTCAATCTCATAGCCCTCGGTGGTCACCGGCGAGGTGACGTTAACCGAGATATTGGCGTTGAAATCCGGCGAAGCATTGGCGACATCTTTACACAGCCCGCCGTTGCTGCACAGCAGGAAGGATTCGCTGGTGATGTAATCTTTAATCCGCGAGCGGTAGGTCAGAGCTTTCAGATGCAGGCTATCCTGCTCGCTCAATAATCCTTGTTTGATAACGTTAAAACCGGCCTCCCAGGTCTCGGCTTTTTCCGGTTTCAGGAACGGGTTCATCGATGCGCCGCCCTCGTTGGCGAAGAACACTTCCTGAACGTTCGGCGCACGCGAGGAACGGCTCCAACTGACAAACGGCTGCAGCCATGGCGTCACCTGAGCGGAGAAGGTCGCCGAGGGATTAAAACCGTTATCTTTGACGTTGAGTTGGGTGGCCCCTTGCGGGAAGCATTTTTCGTTATCTGCACAGGCCGGTTTATAGCCCTGTACCCGGCTGCGGGTATAGTTGAGATTAAGATCGAGCTGATAAATATCCTTGTTTAATGTCAGCCCGCTATAGAGCGAGGCGATCTTCTGCTTGCCCGCCGGGGCGAAGGCGTTGTGGTCGGTCTCGGTATCCTGCACGAAGCGGCGGGAATAGCGGGTGTCCATTAATTTGCCGCCGAGCTGGAAAGCGGCATACAGATCGTCGGTAATACGAAAACGGCTGGTGTTGTTCATGTCCAGCGCGTTGGACTTATTGGTGGTCGAGGAGTTATTAAAATTATACAGCGACTCCGGTTTATATGCCTGATTGCCGCGGCTGGTGCTGGCTAATACATTGAACTCGACCAGTTCATTGAGCGGCGCGTAGTTATAGCGCAGATAGTAGTCGTCGCTGCTAATATCGCGACGGGTAAAACTATTGCGGTAATTACGCCCGGAAAACTCGAAGCGGTTAAATTGATCGACGTTGAAATTGATTTTATATAGCTGCGAGCGCGGCTCCTGACGCAAATATTTATTATCTTCGCCGATAAACTCTTCGCTGCTGCGTCCGCCGCCGTTTTTATAGGTCGCATAGGTGCGGGTGCCGCTGATGCCGAGTAGCGCGCCAAGGCCGCCGCCGTTATCGAAGGTGTCGGTTTTGCCGGCTACCGTTACCATACCGGTGCGGCCGAGTCCGTTATCGCCCACGGAAAAACGCGACAGCAGGCCGACCTGATGCCCCGGTTTTAACACATCATCGATGCCGATGGTGTGCAGGTTGGCGCTGCCCGCCAGCGCGTTGACGCCTTGCGAACCGGCGCTGTTGCCGCGGGTGATATCCACTTCGGCCAGGAAGTTGGGGTCCAGCGGCACCCCGGCGGCGGTATTCGCCCCGCCGTGGTAGTTAGCTGGCGCCATGCCGAAGAAGGTCTGGGTGACACCATCGACCATGGTGTTTACCCGGCCCAGCCCGTTCATGCCGCGAATATTGACGCTGATGGTGCCCTGCAGCGGGTCGATTTGCGTATAGGTGCCCGCCATGCTGCGCAGCGAGGCATCGAGGCTTTGCAGATTCTTATTGAGCGTTCGCGAACTGTAGGCGCCGGGACGGGTATAGCTCTCCTCTGAGGAGCCGACCTGGCCGGCATTTTCCGCCAGCGGGTTATCGGTAATGGTGATAGGAGAGAAAACCGATTCTCCTTCGCTTTCGGCGGCGAAAGCCTGGCCGTTGACGATAAGTAGCCCGGTAACGAGCCCCGTGATTATTTGTGATTTTTCCATAATCCAATCCTGAGGTAATAAATAGTTAACGCACAAAAAGGGCAGCAGCGTGCATCGCGCTTATTGCTAAGTGCGATGACACATTGCCCAAAATAAAAAATTATTAGCGGTCAGTGACCGTGATAAATAACATCCTGGATGCCTGAATAAATAACAGGGAACCCTGGGTTTATATTTTTAATAAGCCGAACTCCACCGGCAGGGTGACCTTATTTATGCCGTTACGCAGCAGCTCTTTTGGCGGCGGCGGAAGTGGACGCGCATTTTCCAGCGCCATCAGCGCGGCGCGATCCAGTGAATGGGTCCCTGATGAGTTCGCCAGCTGCGATTGCAACACCTCGCCGCGTTCGTTGACGCTGAAGGTAATAATGACGGTACCGGTACGTTTACGGCGGCGCGCATCTTCCGGGTAGTGGCGCATTTTGTTGATTTTGCCTTTCACCAGCGATTCCCAACTGATCTTGTTGTCGCTCAGGCGCGCGGCATCGCTATCGAGCGGCGCGGTGGTGCGCTGAGTGAGGACGGCCGGCGCCGGGGGCGCGGCGTAGCTGGTGATGGTTGAATTACCCTTTTCCTCTTGCTGCTGACGGCGGGACTGTTTTTTAACCTCGATTTTCTTTTTCCGCTGCGGTTCGGGTTTGCTGGCGGAGAGCTTTATTTGCGCATTGTCGTGAATATGCAGCTTCGGCGCCTCTTTCGCCGCGGCCGTTTCCTGCTCGGTCATCGCCTCGACTTTGCGCTGCTGGGTGACGCCCGGCGGCAGCTCGGGATGAATCAATGACACTTCCAGTTCCGGCGCGTACTCCACCATCACCGCGGCAGGGGGGGCGGCATCCGGCGGCGAGGCGAAATGAATGATAAAAGGTACGGCCAGCGCCAGATGACCCAGCACGCTGGCCGTTGTTCCCGTGAACCAGCGAGGGCGCGACGCTATCAATGGCGTGGAGAGAGGGATATTCATTTTTCCGCCGCCACCGACCAGATGTAATCAGCCTGCTTCGCCGTCGGCGTGGTGCCGTCGGTGGTCAGCAGTAACACCAGCGGTTTTTCCGCATTGAGATCGGCCAGATGCAGCGGTACGCCAATATCTTTAGCCGCATGATAGCCGCCGGCAATCAGCAGCGCCGGGCGCGGTGCGGCTTGCATTTGCGTCGCCATCAGGCGATCGCGCTGCTGCTGAATAGCGAGCATAGAGGTAACCTGCTCGCCATCGATTTTCCCGTTATGCATCAGATAGATAATGGCCGATAGCGATTCATGTACCTGCGGGCTGTTGGAGAGCGTTCCGCGGGGAAACGTGGGATGCTGATAGATGTCGCTCACCTGCTGGCGGCTAAGGTTGGCTGCCAGCAGTGGATAAGGTGCTTGCAGCGCGGTCATCACGACGTCGCGATAAAGCGCCCACGGCCAGCCGGGGTTCCAGCGCAGGGTTTCCGCCGCGCGAGTGGCGCTCACGGTCGTCCCGCTGAGGCTGGCCCGTTTGACCCGATTGACCGCCTCCTGCTGGCTTAGGTCGATCATCTCCATCAGCACGCTGCCCTGCGGGCGAAGGGTGTGGAGGTTCTGCAGCAGCCAGCGCTCAATCTGGTGATGCTGAGCGTTGGTATGTTCTTCGCCAACAATAACCAGCGGCGCCTGGGCGAGTTGGTTCAGCAATTGTTGCGGCGTCAGGGTGCGCCCGCTGGCGGTATCACGAATATTCGCCTTCTCTACCAGCGCGTGCTCCCCGGCAGGGGAGAGGGGGTGAACCGGGCTGTGACAGGCGCTCAGTAACCACGCGCAGCCTATAACCAGAGTCTTTAAAAGGGGGTCCTTAAACATAAAATATCCATTTTCGGCTTTTTAATCGTCTTTTCTTCGTATCTTGCTGCTGGAACAGGATGATATGTGATATTGAGAATGATTATCAAGATCATTCTCATTTAAAATTATTGGCAAGGGTGATGATTTCACCCGGTAAGCAGCTGGCCGTTGCTGTGTCGCGGGGAGAATCTGTGAAGACGATCAAGCTTTTAAACAGCGATAATATTTAAACCTGCTGGCTTAATGTTGTCTTAATGTTTGTTTCGGTCGCGCGTTGAAATAAGCATTTTGTCATCAGGAAATTCTAATTGGCGGTGTTTTTCACTTTTTTAAAATGATGGTAATTGTTTTCATTATCATTCACATTCCTCTGTGATTTAATCCGTGCCAACCCGGTTTCTCCACGGCTTTTCGACTACCCATACTAAGGATTAGCTTATGAATTTCCGCTTATCGGCATATTGCGCGGCGATGCTCGCTGCTTCGGCTCTGTTTACCGCTCCGCAGGTTATGGCTGCTGACAATGGCGACGGCATCGTGGTGTATAACGCCCAGCATGAAAACCTGGTGAAATCCTGGGTTGACGGCTTTACCAAAGAAACCGGTATTAAAGTCACGCTGCGCAACGGCGACGATAGCGAATTGGGTAATCAACTGGTGCAGGAGGGGGCAGCCTCGCCGGCGGATGTCTTCCTGACCGAAAACTCACCTTCAATGGTGTTGGTTGATAATGCCAAACTGTTTGCGCCGCTGGATGCCGCGACGCTGAATCAGGTCGCGCCGCAGTATCGTCCTGAGCACGGCCGCTGGATTGGCATTGCTGCCCGCAGCACCGTTTTCGTCTATAACCCGGCGAAAATCAGCGAATCTCAGCTGCCGCATTCGCTGATGGACCTGGCGAAACCTGAGTGGAAAGGGCGCTGGGCCGCCTCACCATCGGGCGCAGACTTCCAGGCCATCGTCAGCGCCATGCTGGCATTGAAGGGCGAAAAAGCGACTCTCGACTGGCTGAAGGCGATGAAAACGAACTTCGTGGCCTACAAAGGCAACAGCACGGTGATGAAAGCGGTCAACGCCGGACAAATCGACGGTGGGGTGATCTACCACTATTACCGCTTTGTCGACCAGGCGAAAACCGGCGAGAACAGCAAAAACACCAGGCTGTATTACTTTAAAAACCAGGATCCGGGCGCTTTCGTGAGTATCTCCGGCGGCGGCGTACTGGCGTCCAGCAAACATAAAGAGCAGGCGCAGGCCTTTATCAAATGGATCACCGGCAAGCAGGGTCAGGATGAGCTGCGTACCAATAATGCTTTCGAATATGCGGTGGGCGTGAATGCCGCCTCTAACCCGAAACTGACGCCTCTGAAAGAGCTGGACGCGCCGAAGGTAGAGCCGTCAACGCTGAATAGCAAAAAAGTGATCGACCTGATGACCCAGGCTGGCCTGCTGTAATTTGATGCTGAAGTGATTTATCTATGTCTGTCCTGAGTCTGGTACTCGGAAAGAAAACAGGACGCCTGCCCGAGCGCAGGCGTCCTGCATTTCCGATGGTTGCCTTAGCTGTACTGTTTTCAGTAATGGCGTTACTGCCGTTAGGTTTTGTGGCCGCGGTGGGGATTGAGACCGGCTGGCCGACCATTAAAGCACTGGTGTTTCGCCCGCGGGTAGCTGAACTGCTCAGCAATACGCTGTGGCTGACGCTGCTGGCGGTGCCTATCTCTATCGTACTGGGCGTGGCGGTGGCCTGGCTCACTGAACGCACCGCGCTTGCCGGGCGTCAGCTATGGTCGGCGCTGGCGGTCGCGCCGCTGGCTATCCCGGCATTTGTCCAGAGCTATGCCTGGGTCAGCGCGGTTCCCTCGCTGCACGGCCTGTCCGCCGGGGTGTTCCTCTCGGTGCTGGCCTACTATCCTTTTATCTACATGCCGGTGGCGGCGGTGCTCCGTCGTCTCGATCCGACGCTGGAAGATGTTGCCGCCTCGTTGGGTACGCCGCCGTGGAAGGTTTTCTTCCGCGTGGTGCTGCCGCAGTTGCGGTTGGCTATCTGCGGCGGTGCGCTGCTGGTGGCGCTGCATCTGCTGGCAGAATATGGCCTGTATGTGATGATTCGCTTCGATACCTTCACCACCGCCATTTATGACCAGTTCCAGTCTACCTTTAGCGGCCCAGCGGCGAATATGCTGGCGGGAGTGCTGGCGCTGTGTTGTCTGGCGATTCTGCTACTGGAGAGCGTTTCGCGCGGTAAAGCGCGCTACGCGCGCATCGGCGCCGGCGCGGCGCGCGAACAGAAGCGTCGTCCGTTGGGGAAAGTGGCCGCATGGGGCGCGCAACTGCTGCTGCTGACGCTGGTGATGCTGGCGATGGGCGTCCCGCTGCTGGTGCTGTGCCGCTGGCTATGGCTCGGCGGGGTGGAGAACTGGCTGCATGCCGATCTCTGGCATTCGCTGCGCCAGACCCTGATGCTGGGCGCGGGCGGCGCGCTGCTGACCACCGCCTGCGCGATTCCTATCGCCTGGCTCGGCGTGCGTTATCCGCGCCGGCTGTTTCGCCTGCTGGAGGGCTGTAATTACATCACCAGCTCACTGCCGGGTATCGTCACCGCGCTGGCGCTGGTGACGGTCACCATCCACTATGCCCGTCCGGTGTACCAGACCGAGGTGACCCTGTTCCTCGCGTACCTGCTGATGTTTATGCCGCGAGCGCTGATTAACCTGCGCGCCGGTATCGCCCAGGCGCCGGTTGAGCTGGAAAATGTCGCCCGTAGCCTTGGGCGCAGCCCGGCCCGCGCCTTATGGAGCGTCACCATGCGGCTGGCCGCGCCGGGAGCGGCCGCTGGCGCCGCGCTGGTGTTTCTTGGCGTGAGCAACGAGCTCACCGCGACGTTGCTGCTATCGCCGTTAGGCACCCGCACGCTGTCGACCGGTTTTTGGGCGTTGACCAGCGAGATCGACTACGTCGCCGCGGCGCCCTATGCGATGCTGATGATCGTGATTTCGCTGCCGCTGACGGCGGTTCTTTATGTGCAGTCGAAAAAAATTGCAGGGTTGTAACATGCTGGAATTGTCTTCTATCTCGAAATCTTTCGCCGACGCGCTGGTGCTCGATAACCTTAATCTGGCAGTGGCGCCGGGAAGCCGTACCGCCATTGTCGGCCCGTCGGGTTCCGGTAAAACCACGCTGCTGCGGATTCTTGCCGGTTTTGAAACCCCGGATAACGGGCGAATCGTTCTGCAGGGCAACACCCTGTTTGCCGAAGGCGTGTTTGTGCCGGCGCATCAGCGCGGGATCGGTTTCGTGCCGCAGGAAGGGGCGCTGTTCCCCCATCTTAACGTCGCGGACAATATTGCCTGGGGACTCGATTGCAGTCGCGAAGAGAAACGCCGTCGGGTGGCCGCACTGATGGAGATGGTGGCGTTAGATGCGACATTAGCGAACCACTGGCCGCATGAAATTTCCGGCGGCCAGCAGCAGCGGGTTGCGCTGGCGCGCGCGTTGGCCCAGCGGCCATCCCTGATGTTGCTGGATGAACCTTTCTCGGCGCTGGATACCGGGCTGCGGGCGGCGACGCGCAAAGCCACCGCCGATCTGCTGGCCGAGGCTGGCGTAGCCTCGATCCTGGTCACTCACGACCAGACTGAAGCGCTGTCGTTTGCAAGCCAGGTCGCGGTGATGCGGCAGGGGCGTTTCGCTCAGGTAGGGACGCCGTTCGAGGTCTATTCGCGTCCGGTTGACGAGGCCACCGCGCTATTTCTTGGCGATGCGCTGGTGCTCGACGCCGAGCTCATGGAAGGGCGCGCCCGTTGCGCCATCGGCGAGTTGCCGACCGACGATCCTCACGCCAGCGGCCGCGGGCGCGTGATGTTGCGCCCGGAACAACTGCGGGTGTCGTCGTGCGCGCCGCAGGAGAGCGCCTTTCGCATCGTGGATGTCGATTTCGCCGGCCATATCTCGACGCTGACGGTGAGGGCGGCGGGGCAATCGATGCCGCTGGTGCTGAAAACCGTCAGCCAGGCCGCCTGGCAAGCTGGCGCCGCGGTTCGCCTGGACGTTATTGGTCAGGCGCGGATATTTTGCGCATAGCGGTGAAAAGCTCAACGTTCAGCCGGGATAAAAATTGATTTGGCGCGGAGATGCGTTAATTCGCTGCTGATGTAGCACATTGTGCTAATTACACTACCAGCGAAGGCTTTAGTATCCGCGCCACTGATCTCGTCGCCATGGAGTGGTAGGTCGTTGGAATATTTCCGCGGGGTCAGTCCATTCTTATTGCGGTGCGAGCTGGAACTGTGATTGTCTCTCCGGCCAGCGCCGCTGGCCGGAGAGCGAGCTATAAATCCAGCACTAACCGGCCGCCTTTAGCGCGTGAGCAGCAGATCAGCATACTCTGCTGGCTGGCTTTCTCTTCATCGCTGTAATACTGATCGCGGTGGTCGGCTTCGCCCTCCAGAATCATCGTTTCGCAGGTGCCGCACACCCCTTCGCGGCACAGACATTCCACCTTCGCCGCTTTGTTATTCTCGATCACCTGCAAAATGGTCATCTCCTGCGGCACGGTAAATTCGCGTCCGGAACGCGCCAGCACCAGGGTAAATGCCTCTCCGCCTTTATCTTCAACGATAAATTGCTCAAAGTGCAGCTGGCTGGCGGGAACCTGATACCGTTCGGCGGCGGCTTTCACCGCCTCGTTAAGCGCTGCCGGGCCGCAGGTATAGATGTGGGTGCCGGGTTCGATATCGGCGAACAGGCGCGACAGGTCGAGACGGCTGCCGAGCGCTGATATGTGAATATCGACCCGGTCGCGCCACGGCGCGGCGCTGAGCGCATCGACGAAAGCATTATTGTCAGCGTCGTGGAAACAGTAGTGCAGCTGCCAGTCGGCCTGCTGTTGTTCCAGTTCCGGAATATGCGACAAGAATGGCGTGATGCCGATACCGCCGGCGATCAGCAGATGTTTTCGCGCCTGTGGTTCGATGGCGAACAGGTTGTTGGGGGTGGATACCGTCAGGGTATCGCCCGGTCGCACCTGCTGATGCATAAAACGCGAGCCGCCTTTAGAAGGCGACTCAAGACGCACCGCAATCTGCCAGCTGGTGGTATCCAGCGGTGAGCTCATGAGCGAATAGGCATTGCTGTAACGCTGCTCGCCATCCTGCATCTGGACGATTATATGGCTGCCGCCGCTGAACTCCGGCAGCGGAGCGCCGGTCGACGATACCAGCGTAAAACGCTTAACCTGGGCGGTGATCTGTTCAACATCGCGAACGATCGTCTCAAACATTTGATAATCAGACATCGCTGAACTCCATCAAAAATCCCGGCGTGGCCAGAGCCGCCGCCGGGAGAATACAGTTACAACCCCTGGCAGAGATACTTCATCTCCAGGTAATCTTCGATTCCGTGTTCCGAGCCTTCGCGGCCAAGACCCGACTGTTTCACTCCGCCAAATGGCGCGACTTCATTAGAAATCAGCCCGGTATTGATGCCGACCATGCCGTATTCCAGTTGCTCGGAGACGCGCCAGATACGGGCGGCATCGTTGCTGTAAAAATAGGAGGCGAGACCGTAGATGGTGTTATTCGCCTGCTCGATGACCTCTTGCTCATCCTCAAATTTCACCAGCGCGGCCACCGGGCCGAAGATCTCTTCCTGCAGCAGCAGTGACCCCGGCTGTACGTCGCCGATCACCGTAGGGGTGAAGAAATTACCGCCCAGCGGATGCGCTTTTCCGCCGGTTAACAGCGTGGCGCCGCGGCTCATGGCGTCGTCGAGCAGGGACTGGACTTTGCGCCCGGCGTCGGCGTTGATAAGCGGGCCAATCTGCACACCGGACTCGCTGCCATCGCCCACTTTCAGAGCGGCGACGCGGGCAACGAACTTATCGCAGAATTGGTCGTAGACGGCGCGATGAATATAGAAGCGGTTGACGCAAACGCAGGTTTGCCCGGCGTTGCGGAACTTGGCGATCAGCGCGCCCTCGACCGCTTTATCGATATCGGCGTCGTCAAAGACGATAAACGGCGCGTTACCGCCGAGCTCTAAAGAGAGCTTTTTGATGGATTCCGCGCACTGGCGCATCAGCACGCGGCCGACTTCGGTCGAGCCGGTAAAGGAGAGCTTACGCACCCGCTCATCACCGGTGAACACCGCGCCAATCTCACGCGACTGGCCAGTTACGACGTTAATGACGCCCTGCGGGATCCCGGCCTGATTCGCCAGTTCCGCCATCGCCAGCGCGGTAAACGGCGTTTCGTTGGCAGGCTTAATTACCATCGTACAACCCGCGGCCAGCGCCGGGCCGGCCTTACGGGTGATCATCGCTGCCGGGAAGTTCCACGGGGTGATCGCCGCGCAGACCCCCACGCCCTGGCGGATCACCATCAGGCGTTTATCGGCGCCGGGGGAGGGGATTATTTCGCCGTTGGCGCGTTTCCCTTGTTCGGCAAACCACTCGATAAACGAGGCGGCATAGGCGATTTCGCCTTCCGCTTCCGCCAGCGGCTTGCCCTGCTCGGCGGTCATTATCTGCGCCAGCGCGGTCTTGTTTTCGAGGATCAGGCGGTGCCAGTTCTTCAATAGCGCGGCGCGCTGGGCGGCGGTAAGCGCGCGCCATGCCGGCAGCGCGGCTGCGGCGGCATCCACCGCCTGCTGCGCTTCCGCTCGTCCCATATTGGGGATTTGGTCGAGCGTCGCGCCGGTGGAGGGATTGCTGACGGCAAGCGTCGTACCGTCGGCGGCATCGCGCCAGCTTCCGGCAATCAGCGCCTGCTGGCGAAACAGATTTGAGTGAAATACGGACATGGCCAACTCCTTCAATGATTACGGCTGGAATACCTGGGCGACCAGATTGTGGAAATGGGCGATCCCGTGCTCGGAGATCCCGCTGCCGCTGTTATCCGCCATAATGCGCCCCTGTCCGCGATAGCCGCGGGACTTCAGCCCCTTCTGCACGCTTTCCACCAGGCGCAAATCTTCCGGGCGGAACACGTCGCGATACCACTCAATCAGCGCTTTCTGCTCGTCGGTCAGCTCTTCGTTGGTGAAATAGATGTCGTAATTCTGCAGGGTGGTCTCTTCATCCACCGGGAATTCATAAATGACGGTCATCATGCCCTTGATCGGCGTGACGTTGAGCATGGTGCACGGCCACAGCCAGAAACCGTGGAACGCGGCGTCGGTGCCTTCTTCGAATTTAAATGACTGCTCGGACGGCTTGGCGAAGCCATACTGCAGCGTCCATTTGCCGTGCATGGTGTGCCAGTAACGGTCAACCTGCACGGAATCCGAGAAGCCCGGGTGCGCCGGGCCGCAGTGGTAACATTCCAGATAGTTATCGACGATATTTTTCCAGTTCGCCGGGGTAAGAGTGGTAAAGCGGGCCGCCAGTTTCAGCTCATGAACATCCGGGCAGGCTTCCAGCACTTTGTCCTGCAGCCCCGGTAGCTGCGTTTCCACGCTCTCCGCTTGCGGGTTCATATTGATAAACACAAAGCCGGCATACTCTTCAAGGCGAACCGGCACAAGCGTTGCCTTATCGCTATCGAAATTCTCCACGTTTTCGCAGTTGCGGGCGTGGGCGAGATTGCCGTCCAGCTTGAAGGCCCAGGCGTGATAGGGGCAGGTAATCACGTTTTTGGCTTTACCCTCGCCGCTCAGCAACTGGTGGCCGCGGTGCGGGCAGACGTTATAGAAGGCGCGCAGAATGTTGTCGCGCCCGCGGACGATAACGATATTTTCGCCGATGATCTCTCGGGTAATGTAATCGTTCGGCCTGGCGACTTCGCTGCCGTGGGCGACGCAAATCCAGCTATTGGCGAAGATACGCTCTTTCTCGTGCTCAAACGCCTGGCTGTCGGTGTAAAAACGGGCCGGAATGGTCCAGGCGTCCTGTGGATTGGCACAAAAGTTAATCGGCAGGGTAAAGTCAGGGCTTAAATTGCTCATGTAGGGTCACCTTGTGATTATTGTCAGTAAGCGTTTTTTACAGCGACTGGCCGTCGCCTTTGAGTACCGCGCCAACCGGCAGCGTCTCGGCTTTAACGATCGGCTCGGGCGTATGGGTTTCTATCTGATGCACAGGCACGTGGGCGTAGTCCTGTTTTAGCCAGCGTACAAAGCCGCCGGTCTTGATCAGTAAAATGGCAAGGAACGGTAAGGCGGTTAACACCACGGTGGTTTTCATGGTTTCCAGCGAAGCGCCGGTAAACAGAATCGATAGCGGGATAAGGGTTATCACCACGCACCAGAACAGGCGCATGCCGCGATCCGGATCCTCGCCTTCGCGCAGGTTACGGGTACTGGTCGCCGCCATGGTGTAGGCCACCGCATCCATGTGCGAAGCGAGGAAAACAATCATCACGAACAGATAGGCGGCGAGGAACAGCTTGCCCGCCGGCAGCGACATCAGCACCTGTTGGACGGCGGTTTCGCCGCCGAGGGTCTGCATGACCTGCGGCACGTTAATCACGCCGTTGACGAACTGATGCATGGCATAGCTTTCCATCACCCCGAAGAAGAACCAGCAGCCGGCGGTGCTGCCGAGGATAAGCCCCCAGATCACCTCTTTAATCTTACGTCCGCGGGAGACGCGGGTGACGAACATCGCCACGCCTGGGGTATAGGAGATCCACCACAGCCAGTAGAAGACGGTCCAGTTGCGGGTAAAGGCGCCATCGCCGAGCGGGTCGGTAAACAGGCTCATCTGCAGAAAGTTTTGGCTCGTCAGACCGATGGCGTTGATGATGTTATTGGTGATGAATTCGGTCGGACCAACCAGTAATACCACTAACGGCAGCAGGAACGCTCCCCAGCCGACCATTTTGCTCAGTCGCTGCAGGCCGTTGTTGATACCAATCCACGAACTCATGCAGAAAATACCGCCGGAGAGCAGGATCACAAACGCCTGGACGGTGAAGTTATCCGGCAGTCCGGTGAGAGCTGACAGGCCGCGGGTGAAGGTGGCGGCTGTGACCACCAACGAAATGGTTAACGCGCCGACGGTGGCGATCAGGAACATCAGGTCAACCAGGCGACCCCAGAAGCCCTGCGGATTGACGCCGGTGATCGCCGAAATGATCCCGGAGAGGCTGAGGCCTTTATTTTTCCGCACGTGAAAGTGATAGGCCATGATCAGCGAGGCGAGGGTGTAGGTCGCCCACGCGCTAATGCCCCAGTGGAAGAAAGAGTAGGGGATGCTGTATTCCAGCGCTTTTGCTGAATGCGGCGCAATATTCAGGCCAGGGGTCTGGTAGTAATAAGCCCACTCGGCAACACCCCAGTACAGCGTAGAGGAGCCGAGTCCGGCGCAAATAAACATAAACAGCCATGAGAGAGTGCTGTATTCGGCTTTGCCTTCGCCGAGCCGGATATTGCCGTATTTACTGGTGGCCAGATATAACACCAGTCCCAGCGCCAGCAGCACCAGCACCTGTACCGCGGAACCCAGCAGGCGGGTGACGCCGTTAAAAATCGAATTAGCCGCCTGGGCGGTTTGTTGGGGGAAGAGACTTAATGTAGCGGCGATGAAAACAATGGCCGCCAGGCTGATGACAATCAGCGGCACATCTTTTTTCTTTACGTTGCTCAACATGAGTGATCTCCTGGGCACGGTTGCCCGTCGGTGGCTTTAGCCTGTCGTTGTTATCACGCTGTAGGGTCAGGGTTCGTAGCAAAATGCTATTAACAATTGGATTATTTCTTCGTTACATGAATTAAACAATTGGCCGATTCGTGAAGCAATAAAACACGGAACGGAAATAATAAAAGGTGAATTGGCGCAGGTTCTTTCCTTTCAGGAATCAATAAAGTTCGCCGCTGTGATGCGGTTCACTTGTCAATCGTGGGGTTTTCTGCATTCAGAGGAGAGAGGGGAGTTGGCGCGAGTTTTCCCGGGTAGCGGCTGCGCCTTACCCGGGCTACGGTCCGAGCGACCTGCCTTTTATTTATTCACCACGCTGGCTGAAACTGCTGGTGTTGGTGGCCTCAAAATCGCTGAGACGTTCCCGGAAGGCCGGGGCAGCCCGC
>NZ_JBEAHW010000027.1:0-63011 GCF_040062085.1 Klebsiella sp. JN_Kp122 | reverse complement strand
AACCTGCGACCAATTGATTAAAAGTCAACTGCTCTACCAACTGAGCTAACGACCCACTCTGGCGTCGCTTTGGGCTTGTTCGATATCCCTTGGCAACGGCGGCATATATTACTGATTTCAGATTTCAGCGCAACTAAAATTTCGATAAAGATCACTTAACTGCTTGGGTTTCGTGCGACAAGACCAGAAATAACGCGATTTCTGGTCATGCCATAATCAACCCAGGGCGTTAAGACGTTTTTGCGCTTGTTTCGCACCATCGGTGCCAGGGAATTTGCTGACTACCTGCTGGTAAACCGCTTTCGCTTTCGCGGTGTCGCCTTTGTCCTGCATGATGACGCCGACTTTAAACATCGCATCCGGCGCTTTCGGGGATTTCGGATAGTTTTTCACCACTGAGGCAAAATAATATGCCGCATCGTCTTTTTTCCCCTTATTGTAGTTCAACTGTCCGAGCCAGTAGTTGGCGTTCGGCTGATAAGTTGAATCCGGGTACTTCTTGACGAAGTTCTGAAACGCCACCATTGCGTCATCCTGGCGGGACGAATCTTTAACCAGCGCAATAGCCGCGTTGTAATCGGTGTTGGCATCCCCGGTCATCGCAGGCGCCCCGGAAGACGCCGCTGGCGCCGTACTGGCGGCAGCCGAACTTTGATCGCCGGAAGACGACGGAGCCTGCGCACCTGCCGCTGCTGCTCCGCCACCGCTCGTCAGCCCGTCGATCTGTTGCAGAATCTGCTTCTGGCGTTCGACAATCTGATTGAGCTGATACTGATTTTCCTGAATCTGACCGCGCAGGGAATCAATATCGCTTTGGTTATCGGAGAGTTGTTGCTGGAGTTGGGTTAAAAGCTGGCTGTGAGCATTGGAAATACGCTCAAGTTGAGTGACGCGGTCTTCGACCGAGCCTGAGCCGACACTACTGATTGGCGCCTGAGCAAAAGCGGCCCAGGGGGCCGCTATGCCAACCAGTAACGACAGACTCAATAAATGATGTCTGAAGTTACTGCTCATGCAATTCTCTTAGTAAACCAGTACGGCGCGACGGTTTTTGGCATATGCCGCTTCGTCATGACCCAGTACTGCAGGTTTTTCTTTACCGTAAGAAACGATGGAAATCTGGTCAGCAGAAACACCTTTGCCCTGCAGATACATCTTAACGGCGTTAGCACGACGCTCACCCAGAGCGATGTTGTATTCCGGAGTACCGCGCTCATCCGCGTGACCTTCTACGGTCACTTTGTAGGACGGGTTGCTACGCAGGAAGTTAGCGTGCGCATCCAGCATTGCAGCGAAGTCAGAACGGATATCGTACTTGTCCAGATCGAAGTAAACGATGTTGTTCTGCTGCAGCTGCTGCATCTGCAGACGAGCTTGCTCTTCGGAAGACATGTTGCCGCCGTTAGCGTTAGCGTCCATACCAGTGCCGGCACCCAGCATGCCTTCACCGCTCTGGTCGTTGCTGGCGTTCTTGTTGGAAGAACACGCCGCGATTGCCATAACCGGCAGAGCGATCATCAGCCCTTTCAGCACTTTGTTCAGTTGCATTTCTTTGATTCCTTTAATAATCAATTATTTATTATCACAGATACGGCGACCAGGCAGGGAATTTTACCTGTCCATCAGTTGCCGGAAGACGCGCTTTGAAACGCCCATCTGTAGAAACCAGATTCAGCACGGATCCCATCCCCTGAGAAGAGCTGTAGATTACCATAGTGCCGTTAGGTGCCAGACTTGGCGTTTCATCTAAAAACGTTGATGACAGAACCTGTACACCACCCGCTTCCAGATCTTGCTTAGCAATGTGCTGCTGACCGTTGGCCGAGCTTACCATTACCATAATTTTACCATCAGCGCTGACGTCAGCATCCTGGTTCTGCGAACCTTCCCAGGTAATACGCTGCGGCGTACCGCCGTTGATGTTGACTTTATACACCTGAGGACGGCCAGCCTGGTCGGAAGTAAACGCCAGGTTCTGGCTATCCGGGAACCAGCTCGGTTCGGTGTTATTGCTGCGACCGTTAGTCACCTGACGAATCTGGCCGGAGCCAAGGTCCATCACGTACAGATTCAGGCTACCGGTTTTCGACAGTGCGAATGCCAGTTTGCTGCCATCCGGCGAGAAGGCCGGCGCGCCGTTGTGCTGCGGGAAGGAGGCAATCTGACGGACTGCGCCATTCGCCAACGTCTGAACTACCAGCGCGGAGCGGCCGCTTTCGAAGGTCACATAGGCCAGTTTAGAACCGTCCGGAGACCATGCCGGCGACATCAGCGGCTGTGATGAACGGTGAACCAGGAACTGATTGTAGCCGTCGTAGTCAGAGACGCGCAGCTCATACGGGAACTGACCGCCATTGGTGCGAACCACGTAAGCGATACGGGTACGGAAAGCGCCTTTAATTCCGGTCAGCTTTTCGAATACCGCGTCACTGGCAGTATGCCCGGCATAACGCAGGTACTGCTTGGTCACTTTGAAAGAGCCTTGCGACAGGATGGTACCCGGCGCACCGCCGGTATCAACCAACTGATAGGCAACCTGGTAAGAACCGTCAGGGTTTGGCGTCACCTGGCCTACGACCACGGCGTCAACGCCCAGCGCGGACCATGCTGCAGGTTGCACTTCCTGAGCGCTACCCGGCTGCTGAGGCAGGCGCGAGCGATCCAGCGGGTTAAACTTGCCGCTGTTACGCAGGTCAGCCGCTACCACGCCGCCAATATCTTCAGGCGCAGCGCCTGGGCCAGCCCACTGGAATGGCACCACACCGATGGGGCGCGCCGAGTCCACCCCCTGGGTGATCTCGATGCGTACTTCTGCGTGCAGCACCGCCGCCCACAGCATCAAAAAACCAAATGCTACTCGTAATGCCTGCTTCATCATATCTCCCTTATCCGGGCGGAAAGCCCACGATAATTTAGCAGAATGTTAACAAACCCAAATACACAAAACTACCAAAACCCTGTGACTACCATAGATTGTTTTTCCCCGCTTGTACGGGGAAAAACGATTACAGTTTAAAGTCTAGTGTCGCATTTTTTATTTTCTCATAAACAGCCTGACTTGGCGGTTTAGGAATACTCGCAGTACGTGCTGCCGTTAATGCCGCCTGACACAGCGCAGGGTCGCCTCCTTCAGAGGTGATATCCTTTAATGTGCCGTCAGGCCCAAGGTTGATATGCAACACGCAACGCTTGCCTTGATAGAGGCTGGCATCATACAGGCGGCTTTGAATAGCCATCTGTATTTGCTTTGCGTATGCGCTGATATCAGCTCCCGTTGCCCCGCCGTTGGCGCCTGAGGCACCGCTATCTTTCGATGGCTGGCCATTACCTTTAGCGCCACCGCCGGTTTTCGGCGCATTCTTACCTGAGCTCAGGTCACCAAGCAGATCGTCAACACCGCTTGCTTCTTTAGCTGCAGCGGCTTTCTTGGCCGCGGCGGCCTTCGCGGCGGCGGCTTTGGCCGCTTTATCAGCCGCCGCTTTTTCTGCTGCGGCAGCTTTGGCGGCAGCGGCTTTTTCGGCTGCTGCGGCTTTTTCAGCAGCGGCTTTTTCCGCGGCAGCTTTCTGGGCAGCGGCTTTCTCAGCGGCGGCCTTTTCTGCCGCAGCCTGTTTCGCCGCTTCCTGCTGAGCTTTCTTCTCGGCCTGCTGCTGCGCTTTCTTCTCTGCATCCTGCTGAGCTTTTTTCGCAGCTTCCGCTTCGGCTTTCTTCTGCGCATCCGCGGCGGCTTTCGCCGCTTCGGCTTCCGCCTGTTTCTTCGCGTCAGCGGCTGCTTTGGCTGCCGCCTTAGCGGCAGCCGCTTCCGCGACTTTCGCCTGGGCATCGGCCTTAGCTTTGGCATCAGCAGCGGCTTTAGCGGCAGCTTCCTGCGCTTCTTTCGCCTGGGCATCTGCTTTCGCTTTTGCCGCGGCCGCCGCCTTGGCTGCCGCTTCTTCAGCCTGTTTTTGCTGCTCTTTCGCTTCTTTAGCCGCTTCCTGCGCCTGCAGACGTTCTTGTTCCATTTGCTTCAGGCGTTCCTGCTCGGCAGCCTGTTTTTCCCGCAGTTCCTCGGCCTGCTGCTGAGCCTGCTTTTCACGCTGCTCGGCCGCGCGACGCGCGCTGGACTGCTGTTGCTGCTGGCGGTTGTAGTTGTTGACTACCGCGCCAGGATCGACCATCACCGCATCGATGGACGAACCTCCGCCGCCGCCGGAAGTATCCAGATGCTCGTCGAACGAACTCCAGATCAGTAGCGCAATCAGAATGATGTGCAGCACCACTGAAACTATGATCGCTCGTTTAAGCTTATCGTTTTGTTCGGTTGCCTTTGACACTATCGGTTCCCAAAAACTGTTCGCCTGTTGCCGCTTAAAAGCAACGGCGGAATGCTATCGATATCCACCGCCGCTCGCTCCGCGGGCCGATTAAATAGGCTTGGTCATTAAGCCAACCGATTTAACCCCTGCGCTATGCAACAGGTTAAGCGCTTTAATGATTTCATCGTAAGGCACATCTTTCGCGCCACCGATAAGGAACACCGTCTTCTCGTTCGCTTCGAGTCGGCGCTTCGCTTCAGCAATGACCTGCTCCGGCGGCAGTTGGGACAACGTTTCCTGACCGACTTTCACGCTGTACTGCCCTACTCCGGAGACTTCAACGATAACCGGTGGTTCATCGTTGCTTTTCACCGCTTGCGACTCCGTGGCGTCCGGCAGATCGACTTCCACGCTCTGCGTAATGATCGGCGCTGTCGCCATGAAGATCAGCAACAGCACCAACAGGACATCCAGCAGCGGAACGATGTTAATCTCGGACTTCAGTTCGCGACGTCCGCGTCCACGTGCTCTGGCCATGGCTTACCCCTTATTGCTTTCGCTGCTGGTAAACGCCTGACGGTGCAGAATGGCGGTGAACTCTTCCATAAAGTTGTCGTAGTTCAGTTCAAGTTTGTTCACGCGCTGGTTCAGACGGTTGTAGGCCATAACCGCCGGGATGGCAGCAAACAGACCGATTGCCGTGGCGATCAGCGCTTCCGCGATCCCCGGCGCAACCATCTGCAGCGTCGCCTGCTTCACCGCGCCGAGGGCGATAAAGGCGTGCATGATCCCCCAGACGGTACCGAACAGGCCGATATACGGGCTGATGGAACCCACGGTGCCAAGGAACGGAATATGCGTTTCCAGCGTTTCCAGTTCGCGGTTCATCGAGATACGCATCGCGCGCGACGCCCCTTCGACAATCGCTTCCGGCGCATGGCTGTTGGCACGATGCAGACGCGCGAACTCTTTAAAGCCGCTGTAAAAAATCTGCTCGGAACCGGCGAGGCTATCGCGACGGCCCTGGCTCTCCTGGTACAGGCGAGACAGTTCAATGCCGGACCAGAACTTATCTTCAAACGCTTCGGCTTCGCGGCTGGCGGAATTGAGGATACGCGTTCTCTGAATAATAATAGCCCAGGAAGCGATAGAAAAACCAATCAAAATCAACATGATAAGTTTAACCAGAAGGCTCGCCTTCAGGAACAAATCAAGGATATTCATGTCAGTCACTGCTTAAACTCCGCGACAATAGACTTGGGAAGCGCACGAGGCTTCATTAAGAGTGGATCAACGCACACAATGAGAACTTCAGCTTCGTTCAAAACTGTATTCTCGGCGTTGACGATTCGCTGCGTGAAAACCAAAGAGGTGCCTCGCATCGAGGTAATTTCCGTCTGGATTTCGAGCATGTCGTCGAGTCTGGCGGGCGCAAAATACTCCAGCGTCATTTTGCGAACGACAAAGGCAACTCGTTCAGCCAACAGAACCTGCTGACTGAAGTGATGGTGGCGCAGCATCTCTGTGCGTGCTCTTTCATAAAAAGCGACGTAACTGGCGTGGTAAACCACACCACCGGCATCGGTATCTTCGTAGTAGACCCG
This sequence comes from Klebsiella sp. JN_Kp122, assembly GCF_040062085.1. Lineage (NCBI taxonomy): Bacteria > Pseudomonadati > Pseudomonadota > Gammaproteobacteria > Enterobacterales > Enterobacteriaceae > Klebsiella > Klebsiella sp. JN_Kp122. The sequence continues at coordinate 57,115 of NZ_JBEAHW010000027.1, read as the reverse complement.
GACCGGCCATCGAAACAGCGTTGTATTCACTTTACATCCCGGTAATGCAAAAAAAGAGTAGTGCTTTCAAACTTCGCTACTATACGCGCGGGAATCGTGGTTTGGAATGGGAGAAAGTAAACGGCGAGTAAATTTTTATGGGCTTATGCAAGCCCATGCGGTTAACAGACTTCTCTTATACTCTTATCTTTCAAAAGAAGAAAAAGATCAGGCCTGCAAAGAGAACAATATCAGCGATAAGCGGACAGAAAATCCCCTGCCAGTGCACGGCTTTCGGACGGAAGCCCACACCGTGAATGACGCCGGCGCACACCGCCCACATCAGCAAGAAACCATGCCAGATTTCAAGCCCACTGGTCTTCGCCGCAAAGCGCGACGGGTCCCAGAAGATGCAGCCTGCCAGCAGCAGCGCCATTAATAAGGAAAGCGCCCTTAACGGGCGCTTGTCCATCATCGCGTAAAGGGTCGCGATAATTTTCATCAATGCTCTTCTTTACCTGCTTTGGTTGCTTCCACGTGCTCAAGCGCCAGCGCGGTAATCACCCCAAAGGCACAGGCAAGCAGCGTTCCCAAAATCCATGCGAAGTACCACATATATAGCTCCTTACCTTAGTACAGCGAGTGGGTGTTCTTTTCGATGTCTTCGCGGGTAATGCGGCCAAACATCTTCCAGTAACACCAGGTGGTGTAGCCGAGGATAATCGGCACAAACACGATAGCCACGTAGGTCATCACATTCAGCGTCAGCTGGCTGGAGGTGGCATCCCACATCGTCAGGCTCGCATTAAGCATCGTGCTGGACGGCATGATGAACGGGAACATCGCGATACCCGCGGTCAGGATGATGCAGGCCAGCGTCAGCGAGGAGAACAGAAACGCCATGGCGCCTTTATCTGCTTTTGTCGACGCGACGGTCAGCAGCGGCAGCACCACGCCCAGGGCAGGAATAGCCCACAGCGCTGGCATATTGTTAAAGTTAACCATCCACGCGCCGGCTTCACGCGCCACTTCTTTGGTCAGCGGGTTAGACGGGCCGGTATGATCCAGCACCGATTTCACCACGTAACCGTCGATACCGTAGTAGACCCATACGCCCGCCAGCGCGAAGCAAACCAGCGTCACCAGCGCCGCCACCGTGGAGACGGTGCGGGTGCGCAGATGCAGTTCGCCTACGGTACGCATCTGCAGGTAGGTCGCACCCTGCGTCAGGATCATCGCCACGCTGACGATACCCGCCAGCAGACCAAACGGATTCAGCAGCTGGAAGAAGTTGCCGGTGTAGTACAGACGCAGATACTCATCAATATGGAACGGTACGCCCTGCAGCAGGTTGCCGAAAGCCACGCCGATAACCAGCGGCGGCACAAAGCTCCCCACGAAGATGCCCCAGTCCCACATGTTGCGCCAGCGGGTATCTTCAATCTTGGAGCGGTAGTCGAAGCCCACCGGACGGAAGAATAAAGATGCCAGCACCAGAATCATCGCCACATAGAAGCCGGAGAACGCGGCGGCGTATACCATCGGCCAGGCAGCAAACAGCGCGCCGCCGGCGGTGATGAGCCACACCTGGTTTCCGTCCCAGTGCGGGGCGATGGAGTTGATCATGATTCGACGCTCGGTGTCATTACGACCGAGGAAACGGGTGAGCATGCCCACCCCCATGTCGAAACCGTCGGCGACGGCGAAGCCAATCAGCAGGATGCCGATCAGTAGCCACCAGATTAAACGCAATACTTCATAATCGATCATTTGACGACTCCTGTCTTAGCGTGCCGACTGAATAGCCGCGGAGGACTGTTCAAAGTGATAGCGACCCGTTTTCAGGCTGCTCGGTCCTTTGCGGGCAAACTTGAACATCAGGAACAGTTCAGCCACCAGGAACAGCGTATACAGACCGCAGATCAGCAACATCGAGAAGATCAGATCGCCCGCGGTCAGCGATGAGTTCGCCACCGCTGTAGGCAGCACTTCACCAATCGCCCACGGCTGACGGCCATATTCGGCAACAAACCAGCCCGCTTCAACGGCAATCCACGGCAGCGGCAGACCGAAGAACGCGGCGCGCAGCAGCCATTTTTTCTCGCCAATGCGGTTACGAATCACGGTCCAGAAAGAGGCGCCGATAATCAACAGCATCAGTACGCCGCACGCCACCATGATACGGAAGGCGAAGTACAGCGGCGCTACGCTCGGAATAGAGTCTTTGGTCGCTTTAGCAATCTGCTCTTCCGTGGCGTCGGCGACGTTCGGGGTATAGCGCTTGAGCAGCAGGCCATAACCGAGGTCTTTCTTAACATCATTGAACCGATCGCGTACCGCCTGATCGGTGGAACCGGCGCGCAGCTGTTCCAGCAGCGCATAGGCTTTCATCCCGTTACGAATACGCTCTTCATGCTGCGCCATCAGATCTTTCAGGCCGATAACCGGCTTATCCACCGAGCGGGTAGCGATGATACCCAGCGCGTAAGGGATCTGGATGGAGAAGTGGTTGGTTTGCGCTTCCTGATCGGGAATACCAAACAGGGTAAAGGCAGCCGGCGCCGGCTGAGTTTCCCATTCTGCTTCAATCGCCGCCAGTTTGGTTTTCTGCACGTCACCCATTTCGTAACCGGACTCATCGCCGAGGACGATAACGGAGAGGATAGCGGCCATACCAAAGCTTGCAGCAATCGCGAAGGAGCGCTTAGCAAAGGCGAAATCACGGCCTTTAAGCATGTACCAGGAGCTGATAGCAAGGATGAACATCGCGCCAGTCACATAGCCGGAGGCCACGGTGTGGACGAATTTAACCTGAGCAACCGGGTTCAGGACCAGCTCAGAGAAGCTGACCATCTCCATACGCATGGTTTCAAAGTTAAAATCCGATGCGATCGGGTTCTGCATCCAGCCGTTGGCCACAAGGATCCACAGCGCGGAGAGGTTAGACCCCAGAGCGACCAGCCAGGTCACCGCCATGTGCTGAACTTTGCCCAGACGATCCCAACCGAAGAAGAACAGACCTACAAAGGTAGATTCGAGGAAGAAGGCCATCAGACCTTCAATGGCCAGCGGCGCACCGAAGATATCGCCCACATAGTGAGAATAGTAAGACCAGTTAGTCCCGAACTGGAACTCCATGGTCAAACCGGTTGCGACACCCAGAGCGAAGTTGATACCAAACAACTTGCCCCAGAACTTGGTCATATCTTTATAAATCTGTTTGCCGGAAAGGACGTAGACCGTTTCCATGATGGCCAGCAGGAACGCCATACCGAGCGTTAGCGGCACAAAAAGGAAGTGGTACATCGCGGTCAAGGCAAACTGTAAGCGCGACAGTTCGACTATATCTAACATCATGACTCCTTGCTCATCGCATGAAGACTCCGAGAACGAACCCAAAATTCAGGTTCATACGCATGCCCCAATACAAAATTATTTGCTCCCTGGTACGTTACTGCTCATCTGGCGATGAAACAGTGCCCTCGCAAAGGTTACAAATACGTTAACGAAAAAACCAAATGATTCTCTAATATATTACGCCGCAATAACCTTACAATAAATAGGATTTTATTGTTCCAGCTTTACATTTTTCGACGGTGATCAATATATAGCGAAAATGCCCTGAATAGGCCAATTTGATTTGCGACAATTTAACGTTTTTTGGGGATTTTTTCCAAGTATTAAGCATTGATATAAATCAATTTTTCCCGCCTATGTTAATTATGTGGCGCAATAAAGAATAACAGTGAAATTGATGTTAAAAATGTGTTTAAAGTCTGCCGCTAGCGGTTACTAAAAAGAGAGAGATGAGAATTATAGGTAATATAATTTTAACTTTGACCAATTTAAGGTAAGAAATGATGCGATCCTAATAATGTTAGACCGGTCACACTATTTTTCCCAATCGAAATGCAAAAAATAACGTCTGCGTTTTTCTGTTTATTTTCACATAAAATTAACCATCTCCCCGCCCCCGGCAAAGCGGCGAGTGATTATTCCCAATAATATTCAGTAAATCAATATAATAGCGTTTTTTAACGCAAGAGAGCGCCTGCGGCTGTCGACAAGGCAAAAAAAAGGCCACCTGACGGTGGCCAACCATGTCGAAATCGGACATTAGTCTGCTCCTGAGGAGCAGTGAGGGTTTACTTGATGATAGCTTTCAGCGCTTCGCCGATATCCGCCAGGCTGCGAACGGTTTTCACACCGGCCGCTTCCAGCGCAGCAAATTTCTCATCAGCAGTACCTTTACCGCCCGCGATGATGGCGCCGGCGTGGCCCATACGCTTGCCTTTCGGCGCGGTAACGCCCGCGATGTAGCCGACAACCGGCTTAGTCACGTGCTCTTTAATGTAAGCTGCCGCTTCTTCTTCCGCGCTGCCGCCGATTTCACCGATCATGACGATCGCTTCGGTCTGCGGGTCTTCCTGGAACATTTTCAGGATATCGATGAAGTTGGAGCCCGGGATCGGGTCGCCGCCGATACCGACGCAGGTAGACTGGCCGAAGCCGTAGTCGGTGGTCTGCTTAACCGCTTCATAGGTCAGGGTACCGGAACGGGAAACGATGCCCACTTTACCCGGCTTGTGAATGTGACCCGGCATGATGCCGATTTTGCATTCGCCCGGGGTGATAACGCCTGGGCAGTTCGGGCCGATCATGCGAACGCCAGCTTCGTCCAGCTTCACTTTCACGGTCAGCATATCCAGGGTCGGGATACCTTCGGTGATGGTGATAATCAGCTTAATGCCCGCGTCGATAGCCTCCAGAATGGAGTCTTTGCAGAACGGCGCCGGAACGTAGATGACGGTCGCAGTCGCGCCGGTGGCTTCAACGGCTTCGCGCACGGTGTTAAATACCGGCAGGCCCAGGTGGGTGGTGCCGCCTTTACCTGGCGTTACGCCGCCAACCATCTGAGTGCCGTAAGCGATCGCTTGTTCAGAGTGGAATGTACCCTGGCTACCGGTAAAGCCCTGGCAGATAACCTTGGTGTCTTTATTAATTAAAACTGACATTATTTCCCCTCCACTGCGGCAACAACCTGCTGTGCTGCGTCCGTCAGACTTTTCGCTGCAATAATATTCAGGCCGCTGTCAGCCAGTTTTTTCGCGCCCAGTTCGGCGTTGTTACCTTCGAGACGTACAACAACCGGTACGTTAACACCCACTTCTTCAACCGCGCCGATGATGCCGTCAGCGATCAGGTCGCAACGTACGATACCGCCGAAGATGTTAACCAGAACCGCTTTAACGTTGTCGTCAGAGAGGATGATTTTGAACGCTTCGGTCACGCGCTCTTTGGTGGCGCCGCCGCCAACGTCGAGGAAGTTAGCCGGTTCGCCGCCGTGCAGCTTAACGATGTCCATGGTACCCATCGCCAGGCCTGCGCCGTTAACCATGCAACCGATGTTGCCGTCGAGGGCAACGTAGTTCAGTTCCCACTGCGCCGCCTGAGCTTCGCGCGGATCTTCCTGAGACTGGTCGCGCATTTCACGCAGATCCGGCTGGCGGAACAGCGCGTTGCCGTCAGCGCCCAGTTTACCGTCGAGGCAGATCAGGTCACCCTGCTTGGTGATAACCAGCGGGTTGATTTCGATCAGCGCCAGATCGCGCTCCAGGAAGATGGTCGCCAGACCCATGAAGATCTTGGTGAACTGCTGAACCTGTTTACCTTCCAGACCCAGTTTGAACGCCAGTTCGCGACCCTGGTAAGGCATCGGGCCCGCCAGCGGATCGATGGCGATCTTGTGGATCAGGTGCGGGGTTTCTTCCGCTACTTTTTCGATTTCCACGCCGCCTTCGGTAGACGCCATGAACACCACGCGACGGGAGCTACGGTCAACAACCGCGCCCAGATACAGCTCTTTATCAATATCGGTCGCTGCTTCAACCAGAATCTGGTTTACCGGCTGGCCGTTAGCATCTGTTTGGTAAGTCACCAGGCGTTTGCCCAGCCAATGCTCAGCAAAAGCGCGAATCTCTTCTTTGCTCTTAACTACTTTCACACCGCCCGCTTTACCGCGGCCACCAGCGTGAACCTGACATTTCACTACCCACGGACCCGCGCCGATTTTTGAAGCGGCTTCTTCTGCTTCACGCGGAGTAGTACAGGCATAACCCACCGGCGCCGGTAAGCCATAGCGGGCAAAAAGTTGTTTTGCCTGATATTCATGTAAGTTCATGTGTTCAGTCCATCCTTCAGGTAATAATTATCTTTAAACCTGTAGGCCTGATAAGACGCGCAAGCGTCGCCATCAGGCATCTCATCAACGCCGGATGGCGGCGCGAACGCCTTATCCGGCCTACGGTAGGTAATACTCTTACTGACTACACGTCCAGCAGCAGACGAGTCGGATCTTCCAGCAGCTCTTTAATCGCTACCAGGAAGCCTACCGATTCACGTCCGTCGATCAGACGGTGGTCGTAGGAGAGCGCCAGGTACATCATCGGCAGAATTTCTACCTTGCCATTGACCGCCATCGGACGGTCTTTAATGGCATGCATACCCAGAATGGCGCTCTGCGGTGGGTTGATGATCGGCGTGGACATCAGAGAACCGAATACGCCGCCGTTGGTAATGGTGAAGTTACCGCCGGTCAGGTCATCTACGGTCAGCTTGCCGTCACGGCCTTTCACTGCCAGCTCTTTAATATTCTTTTCGATATCCGCCATGCCCAGCAGGTCAACGTCACGCAGCACCGGAGTCACCAGGCCACGTGGGGTCGAAACCGCCATGCTCACGTCGAAGTAGTTGTGATAAACCACATCGTCGCCATCGATGGAAGCATTCACTTCCGGGTAGCGTTTCAGCGCTTCAACAACCGCTTTCACGTAGAAGGACATGAAGCCCAGACGGATACCGTGACGTTTTTCGAACGCTTCGCCGTACTGCTTACGCAGATCCATAATCGGCTTCATGTTGACTTCGTTGAACGTGGTCAGCATGGCGGTAGAGTTTTTCGCTTCCAGCAGACGCTCGGCAACGCGTTTACGCAGACGGGTCATCGGTACGCGTTTTTCAGAGCGGTGGCCCAGTTGCGCAACCGGCGCCGCAGCAGCGGCTGGCGCTTTCGCTTCAGCTTTCGCCGGCGCGCTCGCCAGATGTTTCTCAACGTCTTCGCGGGTCAGGCGGCCGCCAACGCCGGTGCCTTTAATCGCCGCCGCGTCGAGGCTGTGTTCAGCCAGCAGACGACGGATAGCCGGGCTAAGCGCGTCGTTGCTCTGCTCTTCCAGAGACGCTTGCTGACGCTGAGCCGGGGTGGACTCTTTGGTATCAGCTTTCGCATCAGCGGCTTTACCGGCGCTGTTGCCTTCACGCAGGCGGCCCAGAATCTGACGAGACAGCACGGTGGCGCCTTCGTCTTCCAGTACTGCATCCAGAATGCCGTCCGCTGATGCCGGTACTTCCAGTACCACTTTGTCAGTTTCGATTTCGACCAGAACTTCGTCGCGGACTACCGCGTCGCCCGGTTTTTTGTGCCAGGTGGCGACGGTTGCGTCAGCTACGGACTCAGGAAGGTCGGGAACCAGAATATCTACGCTACTCATTGTGTATCCTTTAATTAATCGACGTTCAGCGCGTCATTGACCAGATCTTGTTGCTGTTTCTGGTGAACGGACATATACCCTACCGCCGGAGAGGCGGAGGCCGGGCGGCCTGCATAACGCAGAGAGGCCCCAAATGGAACTACTTCACGAAGGTGGTGCTGGCTGCAGTACCATGCGCCCTGGTTGAGCGGCTCTTCCTGGCACCAGACAAAATCGTGGACGTGCGAGTAAGCTTTCAGCGCTTCCTGTACCGCCTGATGCGGGAACGGATAGAGCTGTTCGATACGCACGATGGCGACATCTTTTTGCTCGTTTTTACGGCGCTGTTCCAGCAGGTCGTAGTAAACCTTACCAGAGCACAGTACGACGCGTTTCACGGCTTGCGGATCGAGCTCGTCGATTTCGCCAATCGCCGGCATAAAGGTGCCGTTCGCCAGTTCGTCCATGCTGGAAACCGCCAGCGGGTGACGCAGCAGAGATTTCGGCGACATGACCACCAGCGGACGGCGCATACCGCGCAGCGCCTGACGACGCAGCATGTGGTAAACCTGTGCCGGAGTGGACGGTACGCAAACCTGCATGTTCTGCTCAGCGCACAGCTGCAGATAACGTTCCAGACGCGCGGAGGAGTGCTCCGGGCCCTGCCCTTCGTAGCCGTGCGGCAGCAGCATCACCAGGCCGCACATCCGGCCCCATTTCTGCTCGCCGGAGCTGATGAACTGGTCAATCACCACCTGCGCGCCGTTGGCGAAGTCGCCGAACTGCGCTTCCCAGATGGTCAGGGTGCGTGGTTCCGCGGTGGCGTAACCATATTCGAATGCCAGTACCGCTTCTTCAGACAGCACGGAATCCCAGACGCGGAACTGGCCCTGACCGTTGTGTACGTTCTGCAGCGGCGTATAGGTAGAACCGTTGCTCTGGTTATGGATAACCGCATGACGGTGGAAGAAGGTACCGCGACCGGAGTCTTCGCCGGACAGACGCACCGGGATACCCTCATCAACCAGGGTGGCGTACGCCAGGTTTTCCGCCGCGCCCCAGTCGAACAGTTTCTCACCGGCGGCCATCAACTGACGGTCGCCGTAGATTTTCGCTACGCGAGACTGCATCTCAACGGTTTCCGGCACCGTACTGATGCGTTTGGCCAGCTCTTGCAGACGTTTTGGCTCAACTTTATCCGGGTAGCTCTCGTCCCACTCATGGTTGAGGTATGGAGACCAGGTAAAGGAGTGCATGTTCATCGGACGCCATTCCGCTACCACGCAATCGCCGGCATCCAGCGCATCGCGGTAGAGGTTAACCTGTTCGGTAGCGTCTTCCAGCGTCGCGACTTTGTCCTGTTCCAGCTTGTCAGCATAGATTTTGCGCGGAGTCGGATGCTTTTTGATTTTCTGGTACATCAGCGGCTGGGTTGCACTCGGCTCGTCGGCTTCGTTGTGGCCGTGACGGCGGTAGCACACCAGGTCGATGAAGACATCGCGTTTGAAGGTATTACGGAAATCCAACGCCAGACGGGTAACGAAAGCAACCGCTTCCGGGTCATCCGCGTTAACGTGGAAAATCGGCGCCTGAACCATCTTACCGATATCGGTGCAGTACGGCGTAGAACGCGCATCCAGCGGGTTGGACGTGGTGAAGCCAACCTGGTTGTTGATAACGATGCGAACGGTTCCGCCCACTTCGTAACCGCGCGCTTTGGACATGTTCAGGGTTTCCTGAACCACGCCCTGGCCGGCTACCGCGGCGTCGCCGTGGATGGTGATTGGCAGCACTTTGTTGCTGCTCGGCTCGTCCAGACGATCCAGACGGGCGCGTACGGAGCCGATAACCACCGGGCTAACGATTTCCAGATGCGACGGGTTAAACGCCAGCGCCAGGTGAACCAGACCGCCTTCGGTTTCCATATCGGAAGAGAAGCCCATGTGGTACTTCACGTCGCCGGTGCCGAGGTGTTCTTTATGTTTGCCCGCGAATTCGTCGAACAGGTCCTGCGGTTTTTTACCCAGCACGTTGACCAGTACGTTCAGACGACCACGGTGCGCCATGCCCAGCACCACTTCACGGGTGCCGCTTTTACCGGCGTGGCGGATGATCTCTTTGAGCATCGGGATTAACGCATCGCCGCCTTCCAGCGAGAAGCGTTTCGCGCCCGGGAATTTGGCGCCGAGATAGCGCTCCAGGCCTTCCGCGGCGGTCAGCTCGCTCAGGAAGCGCTTTTTCTCTTCCGCGGTAAAGCTCGCTTTGCCTGCTACTGACTCAATGCGCTGCTGGATCCAGCGTTTTTCTTCAGTAGAGGTGATGTGCATGTATTCCGCGCCGATGGAGCCGCAGTAGGTTTGCTTAAGCGCCGCGATCAGGTCGCCCAGCTTCATCGTGTCTTTTCCGATGGCGAAAGAACCTACGTTATAGCTTTCCTGGAAATCGGCCTCGGTGAGATCGTGGTAAGCCGGATCGAGATCCGCCACTCTCTCTTGCTGCCACAGTCCCAGCGGATCGAGATTCGCCTGCTGGTGACCACGGAAGCGGTATGCGTTGATGAGCTGCAGGACTTTAACCTGCTTCACATTGGTATCAGGGTCGGATATCGAAGAAGTGTAACGTGAGGCATCCTTCGCCAGTCGACGGAAATAATCACGCGTTTTCGAATGAAATTGATCCGGTTTAACTCCGGTGCCAGGTAACTGCTGGAACATCGAACGCCAGTTGGCGTCAACAGAGTCAGGATCGGTTAAGAAGTCTTCATAGAGCTGTTCTATCCAGCTCTGGTTCGAACCAGAGAGGTAAGAAGAGTCCAGCCAGGCTTTCATTGCGCCGTTCTGCATCGTGATCCCTTAAGCATTTTTATGCTTATTTCGCCGTAGAAACTACCACGCACACCGAGTGCACGTGCCGGGGTTCACTTGTTGCGGACGAGTTGTGGTTTCTATCCGCTAAGGAACCTTTAAAAACTGTCTAACTATCAGGGGCAGTTTTTAGAGGTTTCCTGCTATCTCTATTGCCTGATGGCGCTTCGCTTATCAGGCCTACACATTACTGGTACATCTTGTGGCGGTTTTTAAAGATTTCCTGCTATATCCCCGGCGGCGCTCAGGCTTGCCGGGGCTACTGCTTTGGTAGCCCGGATAAGCGCACGCGCCATCCGGGACAGACCGTGTTGCTTACGCGCTGCGCTGCAGCAGCATCGACTTAATATGGCCGATAGCGCGCGTTGGGTTCAATCCCTTAGGACACACACTGACGCAGTTCATAATGCTGTGACAGCGGAATACGCTGAAAGCATCGCTCAGACCTTCCAGACGCTCGCTGGTTTCGGTATCGCGACTGTCGATCAGGAAGCGATACGCGGCCAGAAGGCCTGCCGGGCCGATGAACTTGTCCGGGTTCCACCAGAACGACGGGCAAGAGGTCGAACAACATGCGCACAGAATACACTCGTACAGACCATCGAGTTTCTCGCGCTGCTCAGGCATCTGCAGATGCTCGCGAGCCGGAGGATTTTGCCCATTATTCAATAAGTAAGGCTTGATCTTCTCATATTGTGCGTAGAATTGCCCCATGTCTACCACCAAATCGCGGATAACCGGCAATCCAGGCAGCGGACGGATAACAATTTTCTTACCCGGCTGATTCAGCGCGGAGATCGGCGTGATGCACGCCAGACCATTTTTACCGTTCATGTTCAGACCATCGGAACCGCACACCCCTTCACGGCAGGAGCGGCGGAACGACAGCGACGGATCTTTTTCTTTCAGCTGGATAAGCGCATCCAGCAACATCATGTCGCGACCTTCTTCCGCTTCGAGGGTGTAATCCTGCATATGCGGAGCGTCGTCAACATCCGGGTTATAGCGATAAATTGAAAACTCGAGTTTCATATTCCTGTCTCCGCATTAATAAGTACGAATCTTCGGCGGGAATGCCGGACGCAGTTTCGGTTCCATGTTGACCGCTCGACGCGTCATGGATTCCGACTCTGGCAGATACAGGGAATGGCACAGCCAGTTTTCATCATCACGTTCCGGGAAGTCGAAGCGGCTATGCGCGCCGCGGCTTTCGGTACGGAAGTTTGCGGATACCGCCGTGGAATAAGCCGTTTCCATCAGGTTATCCAGCTCCAGACACTCGACGCGCTGGGTGTTGAACTCGCTGGAAGTGTCGTCCAGGCGCGCATTTTTCAGACGCTCGCGGATCTCTTTCAGCTGTTCCAGACCTTTATGCATCGCGTCGCCTTCACGGAAGACCGAGAAGTTATGCTGCATACATTCCTGCAGCGCTTTGCGGATAGCAACCGGGTCTTCGCCGGAACGGGTGTTGTTCCAACGATTCAGACGGTCCAGGGAAGCTTCGACATCGGACTCGCTGGCAGCGCGCAGCGCGCCCTGCTCGGCGATGGATTCCTGCAGATGCAGACCCGCCGCGCGGCCGAAGACCACCAGGTCCAGCAGCGAGTTGCCGCCCAGACGGTTGGCGCCGTGTACCGATACGCAGGCGATTTCGCCAACGGCGAACAGGCCCGGGATCACCACATCTTCGCCCTTCTCGTTCACGGTCAGCGCCTGGCCGGTCACTTTGGTCGGAATACCGCCCATCATGTAGTGGCAGGTTGGGATAACCGGAATCGGTTCTTTAACCGGGTCAACGTGGGCAAAGGTACGAGACAGTTCAAGAATGCCCGGCAGACGGGATTCCAGCACTTCTTTACCCAAGTGATCCAGTTTCAGCTTGGCGTGCGGGCCCCACGGACCATCGCAGCCGCGGCCTTCGCGGATTTCGATCATGATGGAACGCGCCACCACGTCACGACCCGCCAGGTCTTTCGCGTTCGGCGCATAACGCTCCATAAAGCGCTCGCCGTGTTTGTTCAGCAGGTAACCGCCTTCGCCGCGGCAACCTTCGGTGACCAGCACCCCCGCCCCGGCGATACCGGTCGGGTGGAACTGCCACATTTCCATATCCTGCACCGGAACGCCCGCGCGCAGAGCCATACCGACGCCGTCGCCGGTGTTGATGTGGGCGTTGGTGGTGGATTGATAAATACGGCCTGCGCCGCCGGTCGCCAGCACGGTAGCGCGAGCTTTGAAGTACACGACTTCACCGGTTTCGATGCACAGAGCGGTACAACCGACCACCGCACCGTCCTGGTTTTTCACCAGATCGAGGGCATACCATTCGGAGAAGATAGTGGTGTGGTTTTTCAGGTTCTGTTGATACAGGGTGTGCAGCAGCGCGTGACCGGTACGGTCGGCCGCCGCCGCGGTACGTGCCGCCTGCTCGCCGCCGAAGTTTTTCGACTGGCCGCCAAACGGACGCTGATAAATACGGCCGTCATCAAGACGGGAGAACGGCAGACCCATATGTTCCAGCTCAAGAATCGCTTCCGGGCCGGTCTTACACATATATTCGATGGCGTCCTGGTCGCCGATATAGTCCGACCCTTTCACGGTGTCGTACATGTGCCATTCCCAGTTATCTTCATGGGTATTACCGAGCGCAACGGTGATGCCACCCTGCGCGGAAACGGTATGGGAACGGGTAGGGAAAACTTTAGAGAGCAGCGCACAGGTCTGTCCGCTCTGGGAAATCTGCAGCGCCGCGCGCATACCTGCGCCGCCGGCACCAATTACAACTGCATCAAATTCTCTGACTGGCAATTTCATTACACACCCCACACCACAACAAATCCATAAAGAACGTAAGCCACCAGCGCCACAACGATAATCAGTTGCAGAACTAAGCGCACGGCCAGTGGTTTAACGTAGTCCGTCAACACCTGCCACATACCGATCCAGGCGTGAATCAGGATGGAAACGAGAGCCAGCAGGGTAAAGACTTTGGTGAACGCGGAGGAGAAGAATCCGGTCCAGATTTCCCAGGAGATCTCACCGGAGGTGGCGAAGAAGCCAACCATGTAGATGATGTAGAGGGTCAGAACGATGGCGGTAGCACGGACCAGAATAAAGTCATGTACGCCGTTGCGTCCCAGTGCTGAGGCGTTGCTTACCATACGAGGACTCCTGCGAGAAGTGAAAGCACGACAGTAATAACAAAAGAAATTTTGGCGGAGCGTGTCCCTGCTTCGAGGGTTTCTTCCAGATAGCCAAAGTCCATCAGCAGATGGCGGATACCGACAACGGCGTGATAAGCCAGCGCGGTGAGGATGCCCCACATGATGAACTTCACGAAGAAGCTATTCATGATGGAGGCGGCCGTTAGGAAGCCCTCCGGAGAGGAAAGGCTGGTGCCCAGCAACCAAAGCAGAATACCGACCGCCACAAAAGTGATCACACCGGATACGCGATGGAGAATGGACGCTATCGCCGTGATTGGGAATCGAATCGTTTGTAGATCCAGATTGACAGGTCTTTGTTTTTTCACATTTCTTACCATGAATAACGCCCACATGCTGTTCTTATTGTTTCCTTCCTCCGGTCTGCTTGCGGGTCAGACAGCGTCCTTTCTATAACCAGAAGTCATGTTAAAACCCCTTTCCAGGAGTAAAAGCGTGACCAAACAACGCTGGGTGGCTCGGGATTGCAGGGTGTTCCGGAGACCTGGCGGCAGTATAGGCCGTTCACAAAATCATTACAATTAACCTACATATAGTTTGTCGGGTTTTGTCCGGAACAGTGATCAAGGTCACGATTACAACATTATTTTAAATTTTAATCACCTGATTTGACAAATATTAAACATTCTTGTTACAACCATTACTAGATTAATGCAATAATGCCCAAAAGTTATGGGGTCACTCTTTCACCTGAGAATAAGTTATGTAACAGTGTGATGGTATTGACCGATGTAATCAGGACAGTTATTAGTGGTATACAGGTTTTAATATTCGGGCTGCTAAAACGCTGATTTGCTGCCGTTTCACTCCCGGGCTGAAGACGTACCATCAAGCGCCTGCGCTCTGTACCCTGCAATTTTCGCGACACAGAGCTGTGAGCAACATAACAATCTGGTAACGTAGTCAGGTTCGGGCCGAATGCAAATCCACCACCCGGCAGTCTTAAGCAATAAAAGGCGCTAAGGAGACCATAAATGTCTGATGCTAAAGCAAAAATCACCCTGGGTGGTGACACTGCTATTGAACTTGATGTGCTAAAAGGCACGCTCGGTCAGGATGTTATTGATATTCGTAGTCTTGGTTCAAAAGGTGTCTTCACCTTCGACCCCGGTTTCACTTCAACAGCCTCGTGTGAATCTAAAATTACTTTTATCGATGGCGATGAAGGGATCCTGCTCCACCGCGGTTTCCCGATCGATCAGCTGGCTACCGAGTCAAATTATCTTGAAGTGTGCTACATCCTGTTGAACGGCGAAAAACCGACTCAACAGCAGTACGACGAATTCAAAACTACCGTTACCCGCCACACCATGATCCACGAGCAGATTACCCGTCTGTTCCACGCGTTCCGCCGCGACTCTCACCCGATGGCGGTGATGTGCGGTATTACCGGCGCGCTGGCGGCGTTCTATCACGATTCCCTGGACGTAAATAACCCACGTCACCGTGAAATCGCCGCCTATCGTCTGCTGTCCAAAATGCCGACCATGGCAGCGATGTGTTACAAATATTCTATCGGCCAGCCTTTCGTGTATCCGCGCAACGATCTCTCCTACGCGGGTAACTTCCTGAATATGATGTTCTCCACGCCGTGCGAAACCTATGAGGTTAACCCGGTGCTGGAACGCGCGATGGACCGTATCCTGATCCTGCACGCTGACCACGAACAGAACGCCTCAACCTCTACCGTGCGTACCGCTGGCTCTTCCGGCGCTAACCCGTTCGCCTGCATCGCTGCGGGTATCGCCTCCCTGTGGGGGCCGGCGCACGGCGGCGCCAACGAAGCCGCGCTGAAAATGCTGGAAGAGATCAGCTCCGTTGAACACATTCCGGAATTCGTGCGCCGCGCGAAAGACAAGAATGACTCTTTCCGCCTGATGGGCTTCGGCCATCGCGTGTACAAGAACTACGATCCGCGCGCCACCGTAATGCGTGAAACCTGCCACGAAGTACTGAAAGAGCTGGGCACCAAGGACGATCTGCTGGAAGTGGCGATGGAACTTGAGCATATCGCGCTCAACGACCCGTACTTCATCGAGAAGAAACTGTATCCGAACGTCGACTTCTACTCCGGCATCATCCTGAAAGCGATGGGTATTCCATCCTCGATGTTTACCGTCATCTTCGCGATGGCGCGTACCGTCGGCTGGATTGCCCACTGGAACGAAATGCACAGCGACGGTATGAAAATTGCCCGTCCGCGTCAGCTGTATACCGGCTACCAGAAGCGCGATTTCAAGTCCGATCTCAAGAAGTAATTTCAACCCTGTCGGGGTTAGCAAAAAAAATCGGGGACCTTCCCCGATTTTTTTTATTTAAGCGTACAAAAAAATTTGAATCACTCAACAACTGGCGTTAGTGCTGGCAGCCAGGACACCAGTAAAAGGGTCGCGATGACAGCATGGTTTTCTCAATGATACTGCCGCAGCGTTCGCAGGCCTCACCCTCGCGATGAAAAACCTTAAAGCGGAATAGCGCGCCATGATGTTTGTTTTCATCCACTTGCCCGCGGGTGCGGTAAGAAAGGCGCGGGATATCCAGCAGCGCGTGCGCCAGCGCATCGAGCTGCGTGTCATTGAGCTCGGCGGCCTTATGCTGCCCGGTCAGCCCCACCTGCCACAGGATCTCCACTCGCAGATAGTTACCGAGCCCGGCGAGAAACGCCTGGTCCAGCAACAGGCCGGAAAACTGGCGATTGCGAAATTTCGCCGATAACAGCCGCTCTCTGACCTGCCCGGCGGTTAACGTCATATCCAGCACATCCGGCCCGACCCGTTGTAAAAACGGATGATGGGCCAGCTCTTGCGCCGTCAGTATCTCAATCTCGGAGGCGCTATAGAGCAAAATCGCCTTGCGTGCGGTCTGTAACCTGACGCGCAGCACGCGCTTCGATTGCGGCTCAACGCCCGCATCCACCACGCGCCAGACGCCATACAGCTGGTTATGGCTATACAGCGTCAATCCGCCGGAGAAGTGGGTTAACAGGGCCTTGCCGCGGGTGGCGATATGGGTCACCCGCTGACCAATTAGCTGAGTTTGATAGGGTTGCAACTGTGGAAAGGCGAACCAGGCTTCGGTTAACGGTTCGCCTTTGATAGCCGCCTCCAGGGTATCCGCCGCGCGGCGGATCTCCGGGCCTTCAGGCATAGTTTCGTCCTTCTGTTAGTGCGTGGCGCCGCCGCCAATTTTGACGTCGTCATCCTGTTCAAGGGCGACGGCAATCGCCGTTTCCAGCGCCGCGCGTACCGTCTCGACCGACATACTCGCCTGCCCCGGATGGGCCGCCGCCTGTTCAGGTAGATAAGGAATATGGATAAAACCACCCTTCTGCCCGCTTTTTCCCTGCAGCTGATGCAGCAAACCATACATCACGTGATTGCAGACGAAGGTGCCCGCGGTTTGCGACACCGAGGCCGGGATCCCCTGCTGGCGCAACGCGCTAACGATCGCTTTGATCGGTAGCGTACTGAAGCATGCCGCGGGGCCGTCAGCGACGATCGGCTCATCGATCGGCTGCTGGCCTTTATTGTCGGGGATCCGCGCATCATCGACGTTGATAGCCACACGTTCGACGGTAATATCGACACGGCCTCCGGCCTGCCCGACGGCAATCGTTAGCTGTGGTTGATAGGTTTCCAGCGCGGCGTTCAGCACCGTTAGCGCCTCGCCGAACACGCAAGGTAACTGTTTAGCCACCACCTGCTGCCCGCGAATAATCATGCCATCAAGCTGCTTAACCACTTCCCATGAAGGATTAACCGTTTCGCCGCCGAACGGCTCAAAACCGGTAATTAATACGCCAGCCATCATCCCTCCTTACAGGAACATCAGGAAATAGAGTAAAAATACGTTGACGATCAGCAGCAGGATACCGGTCGGTACCTGGGCTTTAATCACCGCGTTTTTATCCGGCAGTTCCAGCAGCGCCGCCGGTACGATATTAAAGTTTGCCGCCATCGGCGTCATCAGCGTGCCGCAGTAGCCGGAAAACATACCAATCGCCGCCATTACCGCCGGATTGCCGCCGTGCTGCAGAACTAAAATCGGAATGCCAACCCCGGCTGTCACAATCGGGAAAGCGGCAAAGGCATTGCCCATCACCATCGTCAACACCGCCATGCCGATGGCGTACACGGCCACGGCGATAAAACGGTTATCTACCGCCAGATAGTGCTCGGTCAGCCACGAAATGCTGGTTCCGACACCCGCCGTGGTGAACAGCAGCCCCAGCACCGCGAGGATCTGCGGCAGGATAAAGGCCCAGCCGACGGAATCAAGCAAACGGCGCGCTTCCTGCATCGGCTGCGCCACCGTTTCATGGGTCATACGAATCGCCATCGCCAGGCCAATCAGCGTACCGACGGTCATCGAGAACAGGGTAATCAGCGTCGCGTGGTTGCCCGGCCCGAAGAGCGCCACCTGCCATGAAGGCAGATTGTTAAACAGCAGTACGCCAATGACGGTGACGACCGGAATCGCCAGCGCCGGATAGAAAAGTTTGTTGCCGAGGCGTTTCGCGCTGGCGGTTTTCTCTTCCTGGCTACGCTGATGGTAGCTGCCGAGGCGCACACCGCCAAAACCGGCGATCAGCGCCAGTACCACCACCACCCCGCCGACGGCGATATTCACCGCACGCTTATCGCCCACCAGTTGATACGTCCAGTCGCCGAGCAAGAACACCAGCCCGTACAGGCCCCAGAACAGGCCGGTTGTCAGACGCCGCGGATTGCTTTTGTCGCGCCAGGACATGATAGCCACGACCAGCAGTACCGCGCCGGCCAGCCAGTATAAATACGTTTGCTGGAAGTTCATGCCGCACCGCCTTTCGCCTGCCCGGCGTTAACCCGGTCCAGCTCACGCTGGAGATGGCGATCGAGGCGCCACAGGCGCGCGGCGTGGATCAGGAAGGCGCAGATCGCCGTCGGGATCCCCCACAGGGCAATATGCAACGGTTCCGTCTGGATCCCGCCCGACTCCAGCATAAAGTTGTGCATGAAGATGATCGCGCCAAAGGCAACAAAAATATCTTCACCGAAAAACAGCCCGACGTTATCGGTCGCCGCCGACATCGCGCGCAGGCGGTAGCGCACATGACCCGGCAGCGGGCCAAAGCGCTTTTCCGCCGCCCCCTCCGCCATTGGCGCCAGCAGCGGGCGCACCATTTGCGGATGCCCGCCGAGGCTGGTCAATCCCAGGGCGGCGGTGGCTTCGCGCACAAACAGATAGACGATCAGCAGTCGTCCGGCGGTCGCGCTATGGATCTTCGCGATCCACGCCTGCGCCCGCTCTTTCAGACCATGTCGCTCCAGCAGCCCGATCACCGCCAGCGGCAGTAGCAGAATAAACGGCAGATTACGGGTATTGAGGAAGCCCTCGCCCAGTTTCTCCAGAATAGTGGCTATTGGCATATGCGCCGCCACGCCGGTGACGATCCCGGAGATTATCACCACCAGCACCGGGTTAAAGCGTAATACAAAACCGACCACAATCACGGCAATGCCGATCAGCGGCCAGAGGGATATCGCCTCTTGCATAATAACGTCCTGTTCAGTTGTGAGTGTTGTTTATTGTTTGATTTAATTATTATTAAAATACTCAGGCGGACGATTAATCGATGTCCGCGCTGACGTCAATATTGCGCCCGGCAAACGCGGCGCGCAGGCGTCGGGCGAAATCGAGCGCATGAGCACCATCGCCATGCAGACAGACCGTTTCCGCCTTCACATGCGCCCATTCGCCGCTCAGGCTGCGCACCCGATTGTGCTGCACCATTTCCAGCGTTTGCGCCAGCGCCTGCTCTTCGCTCTCTATCAGCGCGCCCGGCTGGCTGCGCGGCACCAGGCTACCGTCGGCGAGATAACCGCGATCGGCGAAGACTTCCTGGCGCGTCGTCAGCTGATAGCGCTGTCCGGCGCGGATAAGCTCGCTCCCCGCCAGCCCGACCAGCACCAACCCGGCGTCGGCATCGCGCACCGCACGGGCGATGGCATCGGCCAAAGCCGGCTCTTTCGCCGCCTGGTTGTACAACATGCCATGCGGTTTGACGTGCCGCAGCTCGCCGCCCTGGGCATGCACGATTGCCGCCAGCGCGCCAATTTGATACAGCACCTGGGCATAGACCGTCTCTGGCGGTAACTGCATCGCGGTGCGGCCGAAATTTTCCCGGTCCGGGAAGCTTGGGTGCGCGCCAATAGCGACGCCATTTTTCAGTGCCTCGCGCACGCACTGCTGCATGAGCAGCGCATCGCCGGCGTGAAAGCCGCAGGCGATATTGGCGGAAGAGACCAGCTGCAGCAGCGCGCTATCGCTGGCGCAGCCTTCGCCGAGGTCGGCATTTAAATCAATTCTCATCGCTTAATCTCCAGGCCAGTTGTTCAAGGTAGCGCTGCTGGTCGGCGCGCGCTTTCAGCGCTTCTTCCAGCGAACATGGGACGAAATGGATCGGCTGACCCAGTGGAATTTGCGCCAGTTGGTACATATCAGCTTCAATAATGCACGCTATACGCGGATAGCCGCCAGTGGTCTGCGCATCGTTCATTAACACAATCGGCTGGCCGTTATGCGGTACCTGTACCACGCCGGGCAGCAGGCCATGGGAGAGCATTTCCCGGTCGGTTGTGCGCTTGAGCGGCTGACCCTGCAGGCGGTAGCCCATACGGTTGCTCTGCGGGCTCAGCTTCCACGGCGAGCGCCAGAAAGACTCCTGCGACACGCTGTCGAATTCGTGATACTCCGGCCCCGGCAGCGCGCGAATAATATTGCCTATCGGCAGCTGTTTAACGCCGCGCGAAGCGCTAAAGCGGCGGGAGGATTTCCCAATCTTCAATTGATCGCCATCCTGCAACCGGCGCCCTTCGATTCCGCCGATACCGACTTTCAGATCGGTAGAGCGGGAACCTAAAACTTCAGGAACGTCGATACCTCCCGCCACCGCCAGGTAGCTGCGGATCCCATGCTGAGGATTTTTTAGCACCAGCCGCTGTCCTGCCTTCGCTTCCATTCGCCAACCCAGCCAGACCGGCGCGCCGTCGAGCGTCGCTTCGCAGGCGGCGCCGGTCAACGCGAACCAGCAATGACGGGTAAACTGTACATCGACCTGACCCAGCGTAATTTCCAGCGCCGCCGTCTCCGGCGCATTGCCCACCAGCAGATTGGCAATGGTCATCGCCGGTTTATCCAGCGCGCCGCAGCGGCTAATTCCCCACTGGCGCTGGCCTTCCCGGCCGCCATCCTGTACCGAGGTGTACATGCCGGCGCGGATAAATTTCAACATACCCCCTCCTTCTGCGGCACAAAGCGCACGCGATCGCCAGAACGCAGCAGCACCGGCTCTTCACGCTTTGGATCGAATAATGCCAGCGGCGTGCGCCCCAGTAGCTGCCAGCCGCCCGGCGTCGCCAGCGGATAAATACCGGTTTGCGATCCGCCGATACCAACCGATCCCGCCGGTACCAGTACGCGCGGCTCGGCGCGACGCGGCATCGCCAGCTGCTCCGGCAGGCCGCCAAAGTACGGAAACCCCGGCTGGAAACCCAGAAACCACACCATGTACTCCACCGAAGAGTGCAGTTCGACCACCTGCTTTTCGCTCAATCCGCAATGGCGCGCGACGTCGCCAAGGTCTGGCCCCGCCTCGCCGCCATAGATAACAGGGATACTTATCTCACGGGATTCCGGCTCCAGCGCTTCGCTCTCTTCCCACCAGCGTTGCAGCTTGTCAATCGCCTCCCACGCCATCTCCTGCGGGCGGCGCAGTACAACGGTGATGTTGTTCATCCCCGGTATCACTTCAACCACTTCTTCGTGGTCGGTTAACCGCTGCGTCAGGCCCCAGATACGTTTTTGGCTCTCCAGGGTCACCGGAGGCTCAAGCTCCAGGACCACCGCCGTTTCACCTAATAGATAACAACGCGCTCGCTGCACTTTTTTCTCTCTCATCAGGCCGGGTTAGGGATATCAATAAAGGTGACGTCCAGGTCGGTATTTTCCGTCAACCACTCGCTCAGGGCGCGAATACCGCCACGCTCGGTGGCATGATGGCCAGCGGCATAAAAATGCAACCCTTGCTCACGGGCGGAATGGATGGTCTGCTCAGATACTTCGCCGGTAATAAAGGCATCGACGCCAAAGCGGGCCGCGCTATCGATAAAGCTCTGGCCGCCACCGGTACACCAGGCGACGCGGGCGACTTTGTCCGGCCCGGTATCGCCGCACCACAGCGGTTTACGTCCCAATCGCGCTTCAATCCACGAGGCCAGTTCCAGCCCGGATACCGGCATAGACAGCTCGCCCCACGGCACCAATGGTTCGATTTCCCCCATCACGTTGATCCCCAGCAGTTGCGCCAGTTGGGCGTTATTGCCCAGTTCCGGATGCGCATCCAGCGGTAAATGCCAGCCATAAAGGTTGATATCGTTGGCCAGCAACGTTTTCAGCCGATTGCGCTTCATGCCGCGGAT
Organism: Klebsiella sp. JN_Kp122; assembly: GCF_040062085.1. NCBI lineage: Bacteria > Pseudomonadati > Pseudomonadota > Gammaproteobacteria > Enterobacterales > Enterobacteriaceae > Klebsiella > Klebsiella sp. JN_Kp122. Next base: position 35,063 of record NZ_JBEAHW010000027.1, on the reverse strand, counting down.
CACCGGCGACTCGCCTTTCCAGAAGTAGCCGTGATGCACAATCACCGCATCCGCCTGCAGACGCACGGCTTCATCGAGCAGCGCCTGGCTGGCGGTCACGCCGGTAACGATTTTCCGCACCGACTCCCGCCCTTCGACCTGCAGGCCATTCGGGGCGTAATCACTGATGGCCGCGCTATTCAGTTTTTCGTTAATTAATTGTTCCAGTTCGCTATTTTTCATTGCCGCTCCATCAGAAAATCAGTTTGTACAAACCTATAACATAACCACATCCGCCCGAGTCGTCGATAGCGACGCCAAAGGGTCTATTTCAGCCATTCGCATAATCGCCCAAATTGTCTCTTCCCCTCACCGCGCATTAGCGTATATTTATGCACTTATAAAGCATATTAAATAACCAGAAAGCCATTTAGGCCATGAATAACACCAAACAAACGCTATTCATGCAGAAAGATCGACTTTCGTTTTACGGCCAGGAAATGAACGTTACATGAACAAACAAACTTCACAACCACGGGCGATTTATTACGTCGTTGCGCTGCAAATTTGGGAATACTTCAGTTTTTACGGCATGCGGGCGCTGTTAATCCTGTACCTCACCAACCAGCTCAAGTACGACGATAACCACGCTTATACCCTGTTTAGCGCCTACTGCTCCCTGGTCTATGTCACCCCTATTCTCGGCGGCTTCCTCGCCGACAAACTGCTCGGCAACCGCATGGCGGTGATGCTCGGGGCGCTACTCATGGCTATCGGTCACCTGGTGCTCGGCGCCAGCGAAATCGCCCCCACCTTCCTCTATTTATCGCTGGCGATTATCGTTTGCGGTTACGGGCTGTTTAAATCCAACGTCAGCTGCCTGCTTGGCGAACTGTATGAGCCGACCGATCCGCGCCGCGATGGCGGCTTCTCGCTGATGTACGCCGCGGGTAATATTGGTTCGATCATCGCGCCTATCGCCTGCGGCTACGTGCAGGAAGAGTACAGCTGGGCGATGGGCTTTGCGCTGGCGGCAGTCGGTATGATTGCCGGTCTGGTGATCTTCCTCTGCGGCGGTCGCCACTTCCGCCATACCACCGGCGTTAACCGCGAGGCACTGTGCGCGCGGACCTTCCTCCTGCCGAACTGGGGCTGGCTGCTGGTATTGCTGGTGGCGACGCCGCTGTTGATTACCGTGCTGTTCTGGCAGGAGTGGTCGGTGTATGCGCTGATCGTCGCGACGGTGATTGGCCTGGCGGTACTGGCGCGTATTTACCTGCGCGCGGAGAACGACAAACAGCGTAAAGAGCTGCGTCTGATTATCGTCCTCACCGGTTTTAGCCTGCTGTTCTGGGCCTTTGCCCAGCAGGGCGGCAGCTCCATCAGCCTGTATATCGACCGTTTCGTGAACCGCCACGTCATGAGCTATGAAGTACCAACCGCGATGTTCCAGTCGGTTAACGCCTTCGCGGTAATGCTCTGCGGTATGGTGCTGGCATGGCTGGTCAAAGAGAACATCAAGGGCAACCGCACCGTGCGTATCTGGGGGAAATTCGCCCTCGGTCTGGGGCTAATGAGCGCCGGGTTCTGCATTCTGACCTTAAGCGCCCGCTGGTCGGCCGCGTATGGCCACTCCTCCATGCCGCTGATGGTACTGGGGCTGGCGGTGATGGGTTTCGCCGAACTGTTTATCGACCCGGTTGCGATGTCGCAAATCACCCGGATCGAAATCCCCGGCGTCACCGGGGTGCTGACCGGTATCTATATGCTGCTTTCCGGGGCGATCGCCAACTATCTGGCCGGCGTCATCGCCGACCAGACGTCGCAGGCGTCGTTTGATGCCGCGGGCGCGGTTAACTATTCGATTGAAGCCTACATCGACGTCTTCAGCCAGATCACCTGGGGCGCGCTGGCCTGCGTTGGCCTGGTGCTGGTCATCTGGCTGTATCACTCCGTGAAGGTCAAAACCCGCCAACTGGCGGTAGAGTAGAAACTATCTGGCGGCTTCCCAGGCCGCCAGCGTCTCCAGCCGCGCCTGCTTATGGTCAACCAGCGGGCGCGGATACCTCAGCGTTACCCCCTGTTTATCCGCCCACAGCCACGGCTGATGCAGCGCTTTTTCTGGCACTTCAGCCAGTTCCGGCAGCCAGCGGCGAATAAACTCGCCCTGCTTATCAAATTTCTCGCCCTGGGTCGTCGGATTGAAAATACGAAAATAAGGGGCTGCATCGGTACCGGTCGAGGCCGCCCACTGCCAGCCGCCGTTGTTGGCCGCCAAATCGCCGTCGATCAGTTGGCTCATGAAATAGCGCTCTCCTTGCCGCCAGTCGAGGCGCAGGTCTTTCGCCAGGAAGCTGGCGACAATCATCCGCAGACGGTTGTGCATCCAGCCGGTGGCGTTAAGCTGCCGCATGGCGGCATCGACGATGGGGAAACCGGTTTGCCCCTGTTGCCAGGCCTGCAGTTCATCCTCATTGCTGCGCCAGGCGACCTTGTCGGTCCAGGCGACAAACGGCCGGCCTTTACACAGTTTCGGGTAGTAAACCATCAGATGACGATAGAACTCGCGCCAGATAATCTCGTTCAGCCAGCTTGCGCCCGCTTCGCCATCCAGCGCGCCGGGCTGCTCCCGTAACAAGCGATGCAGGCACTGGCGCGGCGACAATACGCCTACCGCGAGACACGGCGATAGCCTGCTGGTTCCCTCTATCGCCGGAAAATCGCGCTGCTGGTCGTAATCCGCCGCCGGCTGCTGACAAAACGCGCGCAATCGAGCCAGCGCCGTTTTTTCATCCGCCGCGAACAGATCGGTGTCGAACGGCGTTTGCGGATAGTTGATCTCAGGCAGCGGCGAGGCCTGTCGGGTGGCTGACTGGCGCGGTTTCGGCGCCGCCACGCACTCCGGCAGCCCTTCACGCAGGCGGCGGATAAAGGCATTTTTAAACGGCGTAAAGACTTTATACATCTCACGGTTGCCGGTCATCACGCTGCCCGGCGGCAACAGCACGCTGTCATCAAACCCCTGGCAGGTGACTTCTGTCAGGATTTTCTCAACACCGGCGTCGCGCTGGCGCTCATTAAACTCATACTGATAATTATAAAATAGATGGCTAACCTGGTGCTGTTTACAGATGCGCGTCAGCAGCTCGATGCTGGCGGCGAAATTGTCCGCTTCTTCAACCAGCAGCGGGATACCGCGTTCCGCCAACGCCGCGTGGAGGCTGCGTAAATGGCTGGCGATAAAGGCCGCCTGGCGCGGTGCCATGTGATGTTGGCGCCACTGTTCTGGCGTAGCGATATACAGCGCCAGCACCTGCGCGTTCGGGTCGCGGCAGGCGGCGGCCAGCGCCAGATTATCGTTAAGGCGTAAATCCATGCGAAACCAGACCAAATGGGTGGCCATAAAACTCCTCACTCTCCGTAAGCAAAACTCAGCACTCAGGCTGGCAAAATAGCGCGCTGCGGTAAAATACGCACCTGCCAATTCTGCCACGGCGCGTGAAAGCTAAGTGTAGACAGCAGACGAAAAAAAACCGCCGGTCGTCAACCGGCGGTTTTGATATTCGTCGCAGCAGCGCGGATTTAGTAGAAGTCGTGCGCGGCTTTTTCCGCCTGCGCCATCCATACCGGCTGTTCGCTGGTTTTCGCCCATACGCGATGCAGCCAGCTGTAATAACGGGCGCGATCTTTCCAGAACAGCATCACCGGCAGCGCAGCGACCCCGGCCACGACGGCGAAAGCGCGACGCATCAGGATAATGTGAGCAGGATAAGCTTTGTACAACGCCATAATTTCTCTCCCCTTTGTCAGGCCGGCAAGCAACGCCGGTAAATGTCACAATGTTTGTCTGCACAAATAGTACCGCGCTGGTTGTAATTTTACTACTCATCCGACCACTAAAAAGCACTTATTTATACTTAATTTACATTAACAGCGTAACTGAGTTACAAAAAAGTTAAATTAATACTAACCATTAGTTAAATTGTGCCTTTAGCCATTTTTATACTTTTTTTACACCGCCCGCGGCGATTTTTGCGAAATCTTTGCGCCGAAATTCCTACCCTCTCGGTATATCAATAAGAGACACACCCGGAGGTGGAAAGTGACTACAGGCATCATTGCCGGCGTAACGCTGGTGTTCCTGCTGCTGGCGTATCTGGTCTATGCCCTGATACATGCGGAGGCGTTCTGATGGCCGCGCAAGGGTTCTTACTTATCGCCAGCTTCCTGCTGGTACTGCTGGTGCTGGCGCGGCCACTCGGTTCGCTGCTGGCGCGAATGATCAACGATGTTCCGCTTCCTGGACTTGCCGGCGTTGAGCGCGGTATCTGGCGGCTGGCGGGGATTCGCAGCCAGGAGATGGACTGGCGGCAGTACCTGATCGCCATTGTGCTGTTTAACGCTATTGGTCTCGCGGCGCTGATGGCGCTGCTGATGTGTCAGGGATGGCTGCCGTTCAATCCGCAGCACTTCCCCAACCTGTCATGGGATTTAGCGTTGAATACCGCGGTAAGCTTCGTCAGCAACACTAACTGGCAGGCCTACGCCGGGGAAACCACCATGAGCTATCTCAGCCAGATGGTGGGCCTGGCGGTGCAAAACTTCCTGTCAGCCGCGACCGGTATTGCGGTGATCTTCGTGCTGACCCGCGCCTGGGCGCGACAGAAAGTCAGCACCCTCGGCAACGCCTGGGTCGACCTGACCCGCATTACACTGTGGCTGCTACTGCCAATCTCTCTGCTGATTGCGCTGTTCTTTGTGCAACAGGGCGTGCCGCAGAACCTGCAGGCTTATCAGCCGTTCACCAGCCTGGAAGGCGTTCGCCAATGGCTACCGATGGGGCCGGTCGCCTCGCAGGAAGCGATCAAAATGCTCGGTACCAACGGCGGCGGTTTCTTTAACGCCAACTCATCGCATCCGTTTGAGAACCCGACGGCGTTAACCAACCTGGTGCAGATGCTGGCGATCTTCTTGATCCCGGCGGCGCTGTGTTTTGCCTTTGGCGAAGCGGTCGGCGATCGCCGTCAGGGGCGCGCCATCCTGTGGGCGATGGCGCTGATTTTCGTGGTTTGCGTGGCGGTGGTGATGTGGGCGGAAACCCGCGGAAATCCGCATCTGCTCAGCCTTGGCGCCGACAGCAGCCTGAATATGGAAGGGAAAGAGAGCCGCTTTGGCATTCTCGCCAGCAGCCTGTTTGCGGTGGTCACCACTGCGGCCTCCTGCGGCGCGGTGAACGCGATGCATGATTCCTTCACCGCGCTGGGCGGTATGGTGCCGATGTGGTTGATGCAGATTGGCGAGGTGGTCTTCGGCGGCGTAGGCTCCGGGCTGTACGGCATGCTGCTGTTCGTCATGCTGGCGGTATTTATCGCCGGGCTGATGATTGGCCGCACTCCGGAATATCTCGGCAAGAAAATCGACGTGCGCGAAATGAAAATGATCGCGCTGGCGATTCTGGTGACCCCGACGCTGGTACTGCTCGGCACCGCGCTGGCGATGATGACCGAAGCCGGACGCAGCGCCATGTTGAATCCTGGGCCGCACGGCTTTAGCGAAGTGTTGTACGCCGTCACCTCGGCGGCCAACAACAACGGCAGCGCCTTCGGCGGCTTAAGCGCCGGCACGACATTCTGGAACCTGCTGCTGGCGTTCTGCATGCTGGTGGGCCGCTTCGGAGTGATCGTCCCGGTGATGGCGATTGCCGGGTCGCTGGTGAATAAGAAAATTCAGCCCGCCAGCTCCGGCACGCTCGCCACCCACGACGCGCTGTTTATCGGCCTGCTGATCGGCACCGTCCTGCTGGTCGGCGCCCTGACCTTTATCCCCGCACTGGCGCTCGGCCCGGTGGCGGAACACTTCTCTTTACTTTAAGCGATGCGGAGCAGCCTGTTATGAGTCGCAAACAATTAGCCCTGCTGGAGCCGACGCTGGTGCGTCAGGCGCTGCTGGATGCGGTGAAAAAACTCAGCCCCTCGGTGCAGTGGCGTAACCCGGTGATGTTTATCGTCTGGATTGGCAGCGTGCTGACCACCCTGCTGGCGATGGCCATGGCCGGGGGGTATCTCACGGGTCACGCCGGCTTTACCGCCGCCGTCAGCCTGTGGTTATGGTTTACCGTACTGTTCGCCAACTTCGCCGAAGCCATGGCCGAAGGACGTAGCAAAGCGCAAGCCAACAGCCTGAAAGGGGTGAAGAAAACCGCTTTCGCCCGTAAGCTGCGCGCGCCGCAGCACGATGCTCCGATGGATCACGTCCCGGCGGAAGAGTTACGCAAAGGCGATATCGTGCTGGTCGAAGCTGGCGACATTATCCCCTGCGACGGCGAAGTGATCGAAGGCGGCGCTTCGGTAGATGAAAGCGCCATCACCGGGGAATCCGCGCCGGTGATCCGCGAGTCCGGCGGCGATTTCGCCTCGGTCACCGGCGGCACCCGGATCCTCTCTGACTGGCTGGTGATCCGCTGCAGCGTCAACCCTGGCGAAACCTTCCTTGACCGGATGATCGCTATGGTTGAAGGCGCGCAGCGCCGTAAAACTCCAAACGAAATCGCGCTGACGATCCTGCTGATCGCCCTGACGCTGGTGTTCCTGCTGGCCACCGCCACCATCTGGCCCTTCTCGGCGTGGAGCGGTAATGCGGTTAGCGTTACCGTGCTGGTCGCGCTGCTGGTGTGTCTGATCCCGACCACCATCGGCGGCCTGCTCTCCGCTATCGGCGTCGCCGGGATGAGCCGAATGCTCGGCGCCAACGTTATCGCCACCAGCGGCCGCGCGGTGGAAGCCGCCGGCGATGTCGACGTACTGCTGCTGGATAAAACCGGCACCATCACCCTCGGCAACCGTCAGGCCTCGGCTTTCCTGCCGGCGCGCGGCGTCGAAGAGCGCGTGCTGGCCGATGCCGCACAGCTGTCGTCGCTGGCGGATGAAACGCCGGAAGGCCGCAGCATCGTGGTACTGGCGAAACAGCGCTTTAATCTGCGCGAACGCGACCTGCAGTCGCTGCACGCCACATTTGTCCCCTTTACCGCCCAGACCCGTATGAGCGGTATCAACATCGACCAACGCATGATCCGCAAAGGGTCGGTGGACGCGATTCGCCGCCATATCGAAGCCAACGGCGGCCACTTCCCGGCCGATGTCGATAAGCAGGTAGAAGAGGTCGCCCGCCAGGGGGCCACGCCGCTGGTGGTGGCGGAAGGCGAACGCGTGCTGGGCATTATTTCACTCAAAGATATCGTCAAAGGCGGCATTAAAGAGCGTTTCGCCCAGCTGCGCAAAATGGGCATTAAGACGGTGATGATCACCGGTGATAACCGTCTGACCGCCGCCGCTATCGCCGCCGAAGCGGGGGTTGATGATTTTCTTGCCGAAGCGACGCCGGAAGCCAAGCTGGCGCTGATTCGCCAGTATCAGTCGGAAGGACGGCTGGTGGCGATGACCGGTGACGGTACCAACGACGCCCCGGCGCTGGCGCAGGCTGATGTGGCGGTCGCGATGAACTCCGGCACCCAGGCAGCAAAAGAGGCGGGCAATATGGTGGATCTCGACTCGAACCCGACCAAACTGATTGAAGTGGTGCATATCGGTAAACAGATGCTGATGACCCGTGGGTCGTTAACCACATTCAGTATCGCCAACGACGTCGCCAAGTATTTCGCGATTATTCCGGCCGCCTTCGCCGCCGCCTATCCGCAGCTGGCGATGCTGAACGTGATGCATCTGCACTCGCCCTCTTCGGCGATCATGAGCGCGGTTATTTTCAACGCCCTGATTATCGTCTGCCTGATCCCTTTAGCGCTGAAGGGCGTGAGCTATCGTCCGCTGTCGGCATCGGCGATGCTGCGCCGCAACCTGTGGGTTTACGGCCTCGGCGGGCTGATTGTGCCGTTTGTCGGTATTAAAGCTATCGACCTGTTGCTGACCCTGACCGGTCTGGTGTGAGGAAACTACCATGTCATTAATTCGTCCGGCACTTGTGCTATTTATTCTGTTAACCCTGCTCACTGGCGGCCTGTATCCGTTGCTGACTACCGCCTTAGGGCAGTGGTGGTTCCCGCAGCAGGCTAACGGCTCGCTGATCCAGATCGATGGCGAGGTGCGCGGCTCCGCTCTGATCGGGCAGAACTTTACCGCCGCCGGTTATTTCCACGGACGCCCTTCCGCGACGGCAGAGGTGGCGGATAATCCGCTGGCCTCTGGCGGCAGTAACCTGGCGGTCAGCAATCCGGCGCTGGATAAAGCGATTAGCGAGCGGGTAGAGGCGTTACGCGCCGCTAACCCGCAAGCGAATTCGACGGTGCCGGTCGAGCTGGTTACCGCATCGGCCAGCGGGCTGGATAACAACCTGACCCCTGCCGCGGTGCTGTGGCAGGTACCGCGCGTCGCCAAAGCGCGCAATCTTAGCGATGCGCAGGTGAAACAGTTAGTGGATCAGGCGACGCAAAAACCGTTGCTCAGTTTTCTCGGCCAACCTGTGGTAAATATACTGCAACTGAATATGGCGCTGGATGCCCTGAAGGATTAATCAATGAGTGACGAGCCGCTGCGCCCGGACCCCGACCGTCTGCTGCAACAAACCGCTGCGCCGCATCGCGGCAAGCTGAAGGTGTTTTTCGGCGCCTGCGCCGGGGTGGGTAAGACCTGGGCTATGCTGGCGGAAGCGCAGCGGCTGCGCGCTCAGGGGCTGGATATTCTGATCGGCGTGGCGGAAACCCACGGCCGCAAAGATACCGCCGCCATGCTGGAGGGGCTTAGCGCCCTCCCGCAAAAGCGCATTTCCCATCGCGGACGCTACGTCCATGAGTTTGACCTCGATGCCGCGCTGGCCCGCCGCCCGGCGCTGATCCTGGTGGACGAACTGGCGCATAGCAACGCGCCGGGTTCGCGCCACCCGAAACGCTGGCAGGACGTCGAAGAACTGCTCGAAGCCGGTATCGACGTCTTCACCACCGTCAACGTCCAGCATCTTGAAAGCCTCAATGATGTGGTCAGCGGTATTACCGGCGTGCAGGTACGCGAAACCGTCCCCGACCCCTTCTTTGACGCCGCCGATGATGTAGTACTGGTGGATTTGCCGCCGGACGATCTGCGCCAGCGCCTGAATGAGGGCAAGGTGTACATTGGCGGTCAGGCCGAACGCGCCATCGAAAACTTCTTCCGCAAAGGTAATCTGATCGCCCTGCGCGAGCTGGCGCTGCGCCGTACCGCCGACCGGGTAGACGAGCAAATGCGCGCCTGGCGCGACCGCCAGGGGCAGGAAAAAGTCTGGCACACCCGCGACGCCATTCTGCTGTGCATCGGCCACAACACCGGCAGCGAAAAACTGGTTCGCGCCGCCGCCCGGCTGGCAGCCAGGCTCGGCAGCGTCTGGCACGCGGTCTATGTAGAAACGCCCGCGCTGCACCGACTGCCGGAGGCCAGGCGGCGGGCGATCCTCGCCGCGCTGAAGCTGGCGCAAGAGTTAGGCGCCGAGACCGCCACCCTCTCCGACCCATCGGAAGAAAAAGCGGTGCTGCATTACGCTCGCGAGCACAACCTCGGCAAAATTGTGATTGGCCGTCAGGGAGAGCGCCGCTGGTGGGAACGAGCCGGGTTTGCCGACCGTCTGGCGCGTCGCGCCCCGGACCTCGATCTGGTGGTGATCGCGCTGGATGAAAAACCGGCCTCCCTGCCCGCCCGCGCGAACGACAACCGTACGGCGCTCGACAAATGGCGCCAGCAGTTGAAGGGCTGTCTGTTAGCCGTGGCGCTGTGCGCCATTATCACCGTAGTCGCCATGCAGTGGCTGATGGCCTTCGAAGCCGCCAACCTGGTGATGCTCTATCTACTGGGCGTGGTGATTATCGCCCTGCTGTATGGCCGCTGGCCATCGGTGCTGGCGACCTTTATCAACGTCATTAGCTTCGATCTCTTTTTTGTCGCCCCACGCGGCACGCTGGCGGTTTCCGACGTCCAGTATCTGCTGACGTTCGGCGTGATGCTGACCGTTGGTCTGGTGATCGGCAACCTGACCGCCGGGATGCGTTACCAGGCGCGGGTGGCGCGTTATCGCGAGCGGCGCACCCGCCACCTTTATGAAATGTCGAAAGCGCTGGCGGTCGGCCGCAGCCGCGAAGATATCGCCGCCACCAGCGAACGCTTTATTTCCTCCACCTTTCAGGCCCGCAGCCAACTACTGCTGCCAGATGAGAACGGGCAGCTGCAGCCGATGACCCAGCAATCCGGCGTTTTCTCGTGGGATGATGCGATTGCCCGCTGGAGCTTCGATAAGGGCCAGCCAGCCGGAGCCGGTACCGACACTCTCCCCGGCGTGCCGTATCAAATTCTGCCGCTACAAAGCGCCGCCCGCACCTGGGGACTGCTGCTGGTCGAACCGGAAAATCTGCGTCAGCTGATGATCCCCGAACAGCAACGGCTGCTGGAAACCTTTACCCTGCTGGTGGCCAGCGCCCTTGAACGCCTGATCCTGACCGCCAGCGAAGAGCAGGCGCGCTTGACCAGCGAACGCGAAAGTCTGCGCAACTCACTACTGGCCGCCCTCTCCCACGATCTGCGGACGCCGCTGACGGTCCTGTTCGGCCAGGCAGAGATCCTGACCCTCGATCTGGCCAGCGAAGGTTCGAAGCACGCGCCGCAGGCCAACGAAATTCGCCAGCACGTGCTCAACACCACCCGGCTGGTGAATAATTTACTGGATATGGCGCGTATTCAGTCCGGCGGCTTTAATCTACATAAAGAGTGGTTAACCCTCGAAGAGATAGTCGGTAGCGCCCTGCGTATGCTGGAGCCGGGGCTTGGCGGCCAGCACATCCAGCTGTCGCTGCCGGACCCGCTACTGCTGCTCCACGTAGACGGCCCGCTGTTTGAGCGGGTGCTGATCAACCTGCTGGAAAACGCGCATAAATACGCCGGCGCGCAGGCGCAGATTGGCATTCACGCCGAAGCGGATAGGCAGCAGTTGATCATTGAAGTCTGGGATAATGGTCCGGGGATCCCGGCAGGCCAGGAACAGGCTATCTTTGATAAGTTCGCGCGTGGTAATAAAGAGTCGGCTATCCCCGGCGTCGGTCTGGGACTGGCAATTTGCCAGGCCATTGTCGAGGTGCACGACGGTAGCATTACCGCCAGCAACCGTCCGGAGGGCGGAGCCTGTTTCCGTGTTACACTGCCGCGAGAAGCGCCCCCAGAACTGGAAGAGTTAACCGAGGACATGTGATTAACGTTTTAATCATCGAAGACGAACATGCTATCCGCCGCTTTCTGCGCACCGCGCTGGAAGCCGACGGTATGCGCGTATTTGAAGCCGAAACCCTGCAGCGGGGGCTCATCGAAGCCGCCACCCGCAAACCGGATTTAGCGATCCTCGATCTCGGCCTGCCGGACGGGGACGGTAATGATTTTATCCGTGAAGTTCGCCAGTGGAGCCAGATGCCGATTATCGTGCTGTCGGCGCGCAGCGAAGAGCATGACAAAATCGCCGCCCTTGACGCCGGCGCCGATGACTACCTGAGTAAACCGTTTGGCATAGGCGAACTGCAGGCGCGGCTGCGCGTCGCGCTGCGCCGTCACGGCAGCGCGCAGGCCGATGAGCCGGTGGTGCGCTTTGCTGATATTAGCGTCGATATCCCCGCCCGCCGTATCATGCGCGGCAGTGAAGAAATTCATCTGACGCCCATCGAGTTTCGCCTGCTGGCGGCGCTATTGAACAATCCGGGCAAAGTGCTTACCCAGCGCCAGCTTCTGAATCAGGTATGGGGACCTAACGCCGTGGAGCACAGTCACTATTTGCGGATTTATATGGGGCACTTACGGCAAAAACTGGAGGCTGACCCGGCGCGGCCGCAGCATCTGCTGACCGAAACCGGTATTGGCTATCGCTTTATGCCTTGAAGGGAACAAATCAATGACCCCGGCGGTCGGTTAACGCCGCCGGGGTAAACAGGGTCAGGCGTTTTTCAGCACTTCACTGACAATTTCTACCGCTTCTTTTTCAATCAGCTTGCGATGTTCTTCGCCAAGGAAGCTCTCGCAGTAGATTTTGTAGGCGTCTTCGGTGCCTGACGGACGGGCCGCGAACCAGCCGTTGTCGGTCATCACTTTCAGCCCGCCGATAGAAGCGCCGTTGCCCGGCGCCGCGGTCAGACGCGCGGTGATTGGATCGCCCGCCAGCGTGTCGGCGCTAACCATTTCCGGCGACAGCTTAGACAGCGCCGCTTTCTGCGCGGAAGTGGCCGATGCCTGCAGACGGTTGTAACTCGGGGCGCCAAAGCGTTCCGCCAGCTCGTTGTAGTGCTCCTGCGGGTTCTTACCGGTCACCGCGGTGATTTCCGCCGCCAGCAGGCACATGATGATACCGTCTTTATCGGTGGACCACGGCGTGCCATCGAAACGCAGGAATGATGCCCCTGCGCTCTCTTCGCCGCCGAAGCCGAAGCTGCCATCGAACAGACCGTCAACAAACCACTTGAAGCCCACCGGCACTTCCACCAGCTTACGGCCCAGATCGTTAACCACGCGGTCAATCATCGCCGAGGAAACCAGCGTTTTACCAACCGCAACGTCTTTACCCCACTGCGGACGATGCTGGAACAGGTAGTTGATAGCCACCGCCAGATAGTGGTTCGGATTCATCAGGCCAGCCGGGGTCACGATACCGTGACGGTCGTAATCCGGATCGTTGGCGAAGGCCAGATCGAACTTATCGCGCAGCGCCAGCAGACCCGCCATCGCACACTCGGAGGAGCAGTCCATGCGGATCGCGCCATCTTTATCCAGGTGCATAAAGCGGAACGTCTGATCGACCTGATCGTTAACGATGGTCAGATCCAGCTTGTAATGCTCGCCGATGCGTTTCCAGTATTCGATACCCGAACCGCCCAGCGGGTCGACACCCAGTTTCAGGCCCGCTTTCTGAATAGCCGCCATATCGACGATATCCGCCAGCCCTTCAATAAACGGCTGTACCAAGTCCTGCTCTTTCACGTGGCCGGAAGCCAGCGCGGCGTCGAGAGAAATACGCTTCACGCCCTGCAGACCGGCGGCCAGCAGTTCATTCGCACGGTTCTCCACCACTTTAGTCACGTTGGTATCAGCCGGGCCGCCGTTTGGCGGGTTGTACTTAATACCGCCATCTTCCGGCGGGTTGTGCGACGGGGTGATAACGATACCATCCGCCAACGGGCCGCCTTTTTTGTTATGCACCAGAATCGCGTTGGAAACCGCCGGCGTCGGGGTGAAACCGTTGTTTTCCTGAACGATCACATCAACACCGTTCGCCGCCAGCACTTCCAGCACGGAAATGAAGGCCGGTTCGGATAAAGCGTGGGTATCCTTACCAACGTAGCATGGGCCGGTGATGCCGTTTTTCGCGCGGTTTTCCGCAATCGCCTGCGCAATCGCCAGAATATGCTGCTCATTGAAATTGTGGCGCCCTGCGCTACCGCGATGGCCGGAGGTGCCAAACTTAACCGCATGCTCCGCATTACCCGCTTCCGGCTTCAGCACATAGTACTGAGCGGTCAGCTGGGCGACGTTAATCAAATCACTCTGTTGTGCCGGCTGACCCGCACGTTTATCGATTGCCATTGCCTGATCCTTCTGGTGCAAAGTTTAATTAACTAGATCGTGCCGCATACCTTTTCAATCAGCTCCGCAGGGAACTGCATTGATTGCATGATGTGTTCGATCATGCTGCATTTACGGCCGGTATTAGTATTGGTGATAACCCACCACGGCGTACCAGGAACCTGTTTCGGTTTGGTCTGATTACCGCTTTTCAGCAGCGTCCGTGAGTCTTCGGCGAAGTATACGCGGGTGCGTCCGTGCAGAGACTCAGTGGCTTCTGAAAATGCCTTGCTGTCTAACGAGTAAAGCGTAGTCAATACCAGCATGAAGCGGTTAACCGCGCGCTTTTGTTCAGCGTATTCGTCAGATAACAGCAGCTCGCGCATGGCGCGGACTTTATCTTTAACCGGGTTGGCCGGCTTCGCTTCGACGACTGGCGCCGCCGCAGGAGCAGCCGCCGGCGCGGCTTTCGCCGCTGGCGCGCCAGATGCAGGCTGAGAAACGGCGGAAAATTTCAGCATGCGCCGTAAAATGTCGGATGCGCTCTCGCCGATATGCAGAGTGTGGCTGGCAATATAGCGGTAGAGCTCATCATCAACTTCGATTGTTTTCATCTTAATCCAGTGCGATTTCTTTGTTTCTGAATACAAGTCGTCGGGATTAACTATCCTTTGTCTTTCACACTACAGCACAAAAGGCATCAGATAGAGGACAAATCCCAACCGCGAATAGCGTCAAACCAGGATGGCGGTAAAACTCAGAATGCTTCCGGGTCTTGCAGCCTAATGGCAGAATGTCCAACATAATACCCTAACCCGACGGAGCGAAAAAAAGAACTTTGCCATGAAATTAAATAGCCGAGCGCAATCTGCACAAAACCCGCACAATAAATCCCCAATCGTCCTGGTACACGGCCTGTTCGGCAGCCTGGACAACCTTGGGATCCTCGCCCGCGATCTGGTCGCCGACTACGATATATTGCAGGTCGATATGCGCAACCACGGCTTATCGCCGCGTTCACCGGAGATGACCTACCGCGCGATGGCGCAGGATCTGCTCGATACCCTCGACGATCATCAGATCGAGAAAGCGACCTTTATCGGCCATTCGATGGGCGGCAAAGCGGTGATGGCGCTGACCGCGCTGGCGCCGGATCGCATCGCCGGGCTGGTGGCGATTGATATTGCGCCGGTGGCTTATCACGTCCGCCGTCATGATGAGATCTTCGCGGCGATTAACGCCGTCAGCGAATCCGCCGCCAGCACCCGCCAGCAGGCGGCGCAGGTAATGCGCGAGTATATAAATGAAGAAGGCGTCATTCAGTTTCTGCTGAAATCCTTTGTCGACGGCGCGTGGCGCTTCAACGTGCCGGCGCTGTGGGATCAATACCCGCATATTGTCGGCTGGGAAACCGTGCCCGCCTGGCCGCACCTGGCGCAATTTATTCCCGGCGGCAACTCCCCTTATGTCACTGATGAATACCGCGACGCGCTGCTGGCGCAGTTCCCGCAGGCCCGGGCCCACGTCATTGCCGGCGCCGGACACTGGGTGCATGCGGAAAAACCCGAGGCGGTTTTACGCGCAATTCGCCGTTATCTGAGCACAATTGAAGCCTGAGTGGCTAAAAAACGCCCGACCGCGCGGCATAATGCCCGCGGTCGTTGGCGCAGCGGTTCGCCTGATGTATTATGGCGCGCTATCTGCGCCGGCTATAGCCCGGCAGCTTGTTTCCCCGAAGTCACTCTGAATCATGGCAAAAGAACAAACGGACCGAACGACATTAGATTTGTTCGCAAATGAGCGTCGCCCGGGTAGACCGAAAACCAATCCGCTTTCGCGCGATGAACAACTGCGCATCAACAAACGCAATCAGCTCAAACGCGATAAGGTTCGCGGCTTGAAGCGCGTTGAGTTGAAGCTCAACGCCGATGCGGTCGACGCGCTTAATGAGCTGGCGGAAGCCCGCAACATGAGCCGCAGCGATCTTATCGAAGAGATACTGATGCACCAACTGGCCTGCCTGCGTAACCAGGGCGAAGTCTGAAAAACGCAAAAAAATCGCTTTCATGTAGCAGAGTGTGCACCAGGACGTTATTGCTGTTTCCGCGCCCTTCCCTGTTCTGCTATGATTGCCGTTAACTGTAGGCATAATGCCACTACCACATCATTAAGTTTCAAGAGGTTATTTTACTCATGGCAATCATCGGCATCTTTTTTGGCAGCGACACCGGCAACACCGAAAATATTGCAAAAATGATCCAAAAGCAGCTCGGTAAAGACGTTGCTGAAGTTCACGACATTGCCAAGAGCAGCAAAGAAGATCTGGAAAGCCACGATATTCTGCTGCTCGGCATCCCAACCTGGTACTACGGCGAAGCGCAGTGCGACTGGGACGACTTCTTCCCGACGCTGGAAGAGATCGACTTCAACGGTAAGCTGGTAGCCGTCTTTGGCTGCGGCGACCAGGAAGATTACGCAGAATACTTCTGCGATGCGCTGGGCACCATTCGTGACATCATTGAACCGCGCGGCGCAACCATCGTTGGCCACTGGCCGACCACGGGTTACCACTTCGAAGCGTCTAAAGGCCTGGCGGACGACGATCACTTCGTCGGTCTGGCGATTGATGAAGACCGTCAGCCGGAACTGACCAACGAGCGCGTTGAGAAGTGGGTGAAGCAGATTTCCGAAGAGCTGCATCTGGAAGAAATCAAAAACGCCTAAGAATCAAACAGCGCAGCTATTAAGCTGCGCTGGATTAATAGATAAAAGCAATCAAACTAATAGCTACAAGTTTTTAACTTTTCATCACATATCTGTACAATGTCCTCTGATTCCACGAGGTCACGTGACACAGTTTGTAGCTGGTAATTCGTTTTTGACAGCTTACAAGGCGCGATGCTTGCAGTTTTCATTTCAGAGTAGCAGCTCTATAATGAGACGCATTACATCGGGTGATTCTCTGTATTGCTTCCCTTTGAAGGAAGCCGATCTTTAGCAACAGGACAGATTCCGCATGACTGACAACAATATCGCATTAAAGAAGGCTGGCCTGAAAGTCACACTTCCCCGACTGAAAATTCTGGAAGTGTTGCAGGAACCGGATAACCATCACGTCAGTGCGGAAGATTTATATAAACGCCTGATCGATATGGGTGAAGAGATTGGTCTGGCTACCGTTTACCGCGTGCTGAACCAGTTCGACGATGCAGGCATCGTGACTCGTCACAACTTCGAAGGCGGTAAATCCGTATTCGAGCTGACTCAGCAGCACCACCACGATCACCTGATTTGCCTCGATTGCGGCAAAGTGATCGAGTTCAGCGATGATTCTATCGAATCCCGCCAACGTGAAATTGCTGCGCAACACGGCATCCGCTTAACCAACCACAGCCTGTACCTCTACGGCCACTGTGCGGAAGGCGACTGCCGCGAAGATGAACATGCCCACGATGCGGTGAATAAATAATTTCCCGTCTCGTATGTAATGAAAAGCCAGCCTTCAGGTTGGCTTTTTTTATGGGCGAAATCCGCCTGAATGCGTATTCTGTCAGAGCCTAACGCCTTGTACGGAGAGTCACTATGGAGCTGCGCCAGCTACGCTATTTTGTCCGCATCGTGGAAACAGGCAGTATGGGCCGCGCCGCGCTCGATCTGAATATTGGCGTCTCTGCGCTCAGCCAGCAAATGGCGCGTCTGGAAAATGAACTCGCTATCCGCCTGCTGCAACGGACTTCGCGCGGCGTAATGCCCACCAGCGCCGGCCTCGCCTTTTACTCGCAGGCGCAACTGGCGCTGCGCCATGCTGACGATGCCATTCTCGCCGCGCGTGAGGCGCGCCTTTCCGGTCACGTCAGCGTCGGTATGGCGCCGAGCACCGCTTCTGTGCTGGGCGTACCTTTTATCAACGCGATGCGCGAAAGCTACGCCGACGTCCGCCTGCACCTGGTGGAAAGCCTCTCCGGCAATCTGGAACGGATGATCAACACTCGCCAGCTCGATTTAGCCATCGTTTTCCAGAAAGAGAAGATCCTGCGCTGGAGCGCCAGACCCATTCTTGAGGAACGTCTGTTCCTGATTGGCGCCCATGACGTGCTGGCGCCGCTGCCCGGCGATAGCATCTCTCCGGACAAGCTTGCCGCCATCCCGCTGATTATGCCAAGCCAGGGACATGGCCTGCGCGGCAGGCTGGACGCTATTTGCCAGGAGCACGCCATCAACGTTGACGTGGTGGCTGAAATCGATGGCCTGGCCCTGCTGATGCGCGCCGTCCGTGACGGGCTCGGCGCCACGCTGCAGCCGGGCGCGGCGATTTCTCATCTCGACAGCGAGGCGCTAAGAGTGATCGGCGTCGACAATCCGGTACTAAGCCGACCTAATTTTCTGGTCAGTCTCTCAGATGACGAACTCACCCCGGCAGGCCTTGCCGCGCGCGTGATACTGACCAAAGTCATGCGTCAGCTTGTGGAAACTGGCTGCTGGCCGGGCGCCAGCCTTTACACTTTCTAAACCCCTCTTTAGCTTTACGCCATAGCGCCTGTCGCTCCTGAGCCTTACATTTCCATTACAAATTTAACAATTAGTCAAAGCGTAATGGAGCCGATAATGGTGGATGTACTGGTGATTGGCGGCGGCAACGCCGCGTTATGCGCCGCCTTAACCGCCCGGGAAGCAGGCGCATCCGTATTGCTGCTGGAAGCCGCGCCGCGGGAATGGCGAGGCGGTAACTCTCAGCACACGCGTAACCTGCGTTGTATGCACGATGCGCCGCAGGATGTCTTAGTCGACAGCTACCCGGAAGAAGAATACTGGCAGGATCTGCTGCGCGTCACCGGGGGCAACACCAACGAAGCGCTGGCTCGCCTGGTGATCCGCACTTCATCACAATGTCGGGACTGGATGCGCCGTCATGGCGTTAACTTTCAACCGCCCTTATCCGGCGCCCTGCACGTCGCCCGCACCAACGCCTTTTTTATGGGCGGCGGTAAAGCCCTGGTCAATGCCTATTACCGCAGCGCCGAGCAGATGGGCGTGCAGATCCGCTATAACACGCCGGTGCAGGCGCTTGAATTACGTGATGGCGAATTCGTCGCCGCGCTGGCAGGCGCCGAGCGCATCGCCGCGAAAACCTGCGTGCTCGCCGCTGGCGGTTTTGAATCTAACCGCGAGTGGCTGCGCGAAGCCTGGGGGCAAAATGAGCGCGGCGAGTGGCCTGCCGACAACTTTCTCATCCGCGGCACCCGTTTTAACCAGGGAGTGCTGCTCAAATTTATGATCGACGCCGGAGCCGATATCATCGGCGATCCTTCACAGTCGCACTGCGTCGCCATTGACGCCCGGGCGCCGCTCTATGACGGCGGCATCTGTACCCGCGTCGACTGCGTGTCGCTGGGGGTGGTGGTGAACCGCGATGCAGAGCGCTTTTATGATGAAGGGGAGGATTTCTGGCCCAAACGTTACGCCATCTGGGGCCGTCTGGTCGCCCACCAGCCGGGGCAAATCGGCTATTCGATCATCGACAGTAAAGCCGTTGGACAGTTTATGCCGCCCGTTTTTCCGGGCGCCCAGGCCAATACCATCGCGGAACTGGCCCGCCAATTGGGGCTGGATGGCGAACGTTTGTCGCAGACCATCGCCAGCTACAATGCCGCCTGTACGCCAGGCCAGTTCGACCATACCCATCTTGATAACTGCGCTACCTCCGGCCTGACGCCGCCAAAAACTCACTGGGCGCGGCCTATCGATACGCCGCCTTATTATGGTTATGCCCTGCGTCCAGGGATCACCTTCACCTACCTCGGGCTGTACGTCAATCAACACGCCGCCGTTCACTTTGCCGGTAAGCCGAGCCGCAACCTGTTTGTCGCCGGCGAAATGATGGCCGGCAACGTACTGGGCAAAGGCTATACCGCCGGCGTAGGCATGTCGATCGGGACCACATTCGGCCGCATTGCCGGTCAGCAAGCCGCCCTGGCGGCGCAGCAGGAGAAACATCATGAAGTCGCTTGAAAAGCTGATCATCGAGGCGCAAATCATCACCGAGCCGGAGGCGGAAGTCGAACGGGTGATGCAGGTCTGTAACGCCTGTCGCTATTGCGAAGGGTTTTGCGCCGTATTCCCTGCCATGACCCAGCGTCTGGCATTCGGCAAGGCGGATATTAACTATCTGGCGAACCTGTGCCACAACTGCGGCGCCTGTCTGCACGCCTGTCAGTATGCCCCGCCGCACGAGTTTGCGATTAATGTTCCCAAAGCAATGGCGGAAGTGCGGCTGGAAACCTATCAACATTACGCCCGGTCCGCCGCTTTCGGCAGTTTATATCGCCGTGCGGGGATCGCCACGGTGCTGGCGCTGGTCGCGGGTCTTGTCCTGTTTCTGCTGCTGGCAATGGGTCTTAAAGGTTCGCTGCTGCACCCGCCGCTGGCCGGTGATTTCTACCAGATTTTCCCGCATAACCTGCTGGCGTGGATGTTCGGTTCGGTTTTCATTGTGGCCATTGGTTTATTGATGAGCGGGGTGATTCGTTTCTGGCGCGAGATCTCACCTGGCCAACCGCAAGCTGGTGATATCGCCAGGGCCTCGCATGATGCGCTGACGTTGAAATATCTCGACGGCGGACACGGTAAAGGCTGTAACGAGGCCGATGACGCCTTCACGCTGATGCGCCGCCGTTTTCACCACTTCACATTTTACGGTTTTATGCTCTGTTTCGCCGCCACGCTGGTGGCTACGGGCTATCACTATCTCGCCGGTTGGGAGGCGCCCTACCCGTTCTTTAGCGTACCGGTGCTGCTTGGCACGCTCGGCGGCGTCGGGCTGCTGGTAGGCCCTGCGGGTTTGCTATGGCTAAACCTGCGCCGCTCGCCGCTGCACGGCGACGCGCGGCAAAAACCAATGGATCGCGCTTTTATCCTACTGTTGCTGCTGACCAGTTTTACCGGGCTCGCGCTACTGGCGGGCCGGGACACCTCGTGGATGGGCATTCTGCTTGCTATCCATCTCGGGGTGGTGATGGCGCTGTTTTTAACGCTGCCTTACGGAAAATTTGCCCACGGATTTTATCGCTGTGCGGCGCTACTCAAGTGGGCGATTGAGAAACGCCGCGGAAAACAGGCGGCAGTCGCAGGTGACTAACCCGCCCCTCTTACCTCTATAAAAACAAGATAAAGACAATGGAGAGCAAACCCTATGACCCAACCAACCTCGCGCGCCGGTACCTTCAGTGCAATTCTCCGCGTAACCAGCGGTAATTTTCTCGAGCAATTCGACTTCTTTCTGTTTGGTTTCTACGCCACCTATATCGCCAGGACCTTCTTTCCGGCAGAGAGTGAGTTCGCGGCGTTGATGCTCACCTTTGCCGTATTTGGTTCCGGTTTCCTGATGCGCCCCATCGGCGCGGTGGTATTAGGAGCTTATATCGACAGGATCGGTCGCCGCAAAGGGCTGATGGTCACCCTGGCGATTATGGGCTGCGGCACGTTACTGATTGCGCTGGTGCCGGGCTACCAAACCATCGGCGTGCTGGCGCCGGTGCTGGTATTAATTGGCCGTTTGTTGCAAGGATTCTCGGCCGGGGTCGAGCTCGGCGGCGTATCGGTCTATCTGTCGGAAATCGCCAAACCGGGGAAAAAGGGGTTCTATACCAGTTGGCAGTCCGCCAGCCAACAGGTCGCCATCGTCATGGCGGCGCTGATTGGCTACGCGCTGAACGAGACGCTGGGTCACGACGAGATTGCAGAATGGGGCTGGCGCATTCCCTTCTTTATCGGCTGCCTGATTATCCCGCTGATTTTCGTGCTCCGGCGTTCGCTGCAGGAGACCGAAGCGTTTCTGCAGCGTAAGCATCGTCCCGATACCAAAGAGATACTGACCACTATTGTTAAAAACTGGCGCATCATCAGCGCGGGCACCTTACTGGTGGCGATGACCACCACCACCTTTTATTTTATTACCGTCTATACCCCAACTTATGGCAGAGCGGTACTGCATCTGAGCGCACGCGACAGCTTGCTGGTCACGATGCTGGTCGGTATCTCTAACTTTATCTGGTTGCCGATTGGCGGAGCGCTGTCAGACAAAATAGGCCGTCGTCCGGTGCTGATGGGAATTACCGTCCTGGCGCTGCTGACCACCTGGCCGGTGATGCAATGGCTCACCGCCGCGCCGGATTTCACCCGCATGACGCTGGTGCTGCTGTGGTTCTCGTTCTTCTTTGGTATGTATAACGGCGCAATGGTGGCGGCGCTAACGGAAGTGATGCCGGTCTACGTTCGCACCGTGGGCTTTTCGCTGGCGTTTAGCCTCGCCACCGCTATCTTCGGTGGGCTGACGCCGGCTATCTCTACCGCACTGGTCGAAATCACCGGTGATAAGAGCGCGCCAGGCTGGTGGCTGATGTGCGCGGCCCTATGCGGATTCGCCGCCACCGCCATGCTGTTCATGCGTCTGAGCCGCGGCTATCAGCCAGCGGAAATACCGCGTTAAAATAGCGACGGGCGGAGTGTGCGCTCCGCCCGTTTACGCTTAACTGTCTGCTTTACTTAGTGGTGTTATTACTGCGAATCTCCTGCCAGATTTTATCGCAGCGCGCTTTGACCGCCTGGTCATTACCGGTGCGCGTCGCCTGAATACAGGCCTGATAATCCAGCACTCTGACGCTCTCCTGCGTCGCAAACTGCTGATGCGGTTTCTCTTCCTTCAGGACGTTGAGTACGCTCTGACAGGCTTCAATCTTGTCCGGATTACCTTCTGCCGTGTTGATACAGGCGCTATAGGCATCTTTCAATTTGGAATCTTCTTTCGGCGCTGGCGATGGCGCGCAGGCAACCAGACCCGATGCCATGATGGCGATGAGCAGCAACTTTTTCATAGTTATTCTCCCAGAGGGGCGGCAGGCTTACGCCCGCCGCGCAGGCATCAGAAAATGGTGAACGGCGCGATAACCATAAACTTCACGTCACGCTCATCCTGGAAGATGTTGCCGTAACCACCGCTCCAGCTTGGGATGTCGGAGTGGTTGTCGTATTGCGTGAAGTGCAGTTTGAACATCGTTCCTTTCGCCCGGCCTTCCTGCAGGGTGTAGATAGCATCCAGACTGTAGGCGGACTCTTTCAGACGATAGTTAGGATCGTAGTAAGCATCCGGGGATGCCATTCTGCCAGGCTTCGCATCCCAGGCGTAAACATAGGAAGCGCCAAACGCCCAGCCCGGCATATCCCAGTTCTTCATGTCATACATCGCGCCGAAGAATACTGCTTTCTCGCCGTTGGCGTTAAAGTCGGAGCGGTTATCCCACCAGATATCGAGACGACCATTAGAGGAGGCATAGGTTGGCGTCATACGCTGCAGGAAGTAGCCCTGCTGACCATCGGCTTTAACCCAAGTCCCTTCCAGACGCAGATCCAGCACATCGGCCGCTTTATAGCCAAAGGTGATCGCCTGCAGCCACGCGGTGCCGTCGTAGATGTCGTTGACGCCGCCGTTGCTGACTTTATCGCGGGTACCATAGAACTGATAGCTGGCGCTTAACGGCGAACCGGCGATATCAAATTTGTAGCTGGCCTTCGCAAAGTATTGATCGATATAACCTTCAGCCTGGCCAAAAGCGGCTTCCAGCACCAGATCGTTTTTAAAATCGTATTTCGCGCCAAGAGAGTGCAGATAGTCGACCTTGGTTTTCTTATCGTTCTGGTAGAAATCATCCATCTCGATATGCCACGGCGCTTTATATTCGTTGGTCCACATGTAGGAGAAACTCAGCGCGCCGTTATCGCCATAGTCGAAGTTGGCTCCGGCTTCCGCCCCCTGATAGGTACCCGGCATAAAGCTCCAGTGCGGCGCCAGCAGCGTTTGCCCGGTCGGCTGGATATAACCCGCGCGCGCCCACGCCGGGCCGAATTTAAATTTAGCCGCTGCTTTATACAGGCTAATCCCGCTCTTATCGCCGGAATAATCTTCACTGTAGGCACGGTTACTGGAGGAGAAGGCAATTTCGTTCGGGTGGCCGCTGTCGCCGTTTTCCGCCATTTCTATCGCGGTGAAGGCGGCAATATCAATCCCGAACATATCAGCGGCATAGCCGGACTGGAAATCCAGGTTGGCGTTCCAGGTAGAATGGGAAAGGTTGGTTTCATACTTGTCGGTTTCTACGTTTTTACGGTCGCGCTCGCGCTGCCAGTAATAGATACCGCCAGTTAAAGTAGAATCATCGATAAAGCCTGCTGCGCTGGCCTGTGGAGCCACAACCCAACCCGACATCGCGGTGACGGCGGCAATAGCCAGCGCCAGCGTACTACGTTTGCCACTAAACGTACGCATGTGCATATCCTCTTTGACGTTTTAAAATTGCGATTGCCAAAGGCAGCTCGCTAAAAAAATAAAAAAGTACTAAAAGCGGTGCGGTTAAAAGTCCGCGAAACCACTATGGATAGACTATTTTTCGTGACGCGAATTATCAATCTCTTTCGCAGAGCAAAGCTTAAGATTATGACAAAGCGCACATAATTTATGTCTTTTTGTTACAGACTTACTTCTCAGCTTTTTTAACGATAAGTCATGGTTATATCGAAAAAAAATTGATAGTTGCCGGAAGCTGAAACGGTTAAATGTAAATACACCGGCAGGAAGAGATGGGGAATTATTACGGTGTTTTAATAAGATTAATTCGCATCGAAAAAATATCGATTTTTAATTCACTGATTCTGAAATAAAAAAAACGCCGCAATGTGCGGCGTTTCATGAATACGGTGAGCATTACTCGCCGATTTTAGCCCAGGTGTCACGCAGGCCAACGGTGCGGTTAAAGACCAGATGGCCCTCGGTGGCGTAGCGGCTGTCGAGGCAGAAGTAACCTTCGCGCTCGAACTGGTATGCTTTACCCGCCTGCGCTTTCGACAGGCTCGGCTCCGCGAAACCTTGCTTGATGACCAGAGATTCCGGGTTCATTACCGCCAGGAAGTCATCCGCCGCGCCCGGGTTCGGCACGCTAAACAGACGGTCATAGAGGCGAATTTCAACCGGCAGCGCGTGCGCCGCGCTCACCCAGTGGATAACGCCTTTGACCTTGCGGCCATCGGCCGGGTCTTTACTCAGGGTGTCGGCATCGTAAGTACAGAAGATAGTAGTGATGTTACCCTCTGCATCTTTCTCAACGCGTTCCGCTTTAATCACGTAGGCGTTGCGCAGACGCACCTCTTTACCCAGCACCAGACGCTTGTACTGTTTGTTAGCTTCTTCGCGGAAGTCCGCGCGATCGATCCAGATCTCAGCGCTGAATGGTACTTCGCGGCTGCCCATCTCCGGCTTGTTCGGATGGTTCGGCATCGCCACCATTTCGCTTGCGCCCTGCGGATAGTTTTCGATAACCAGTTTAACCGGATCGATCACCGCCATCGCGCGCGGCGCGTTTTCATTCAGATCTTCACGAATGCACGACTCCAGCGACGCCATCTCAATGGTGTTGTCCTGCTTGGTCACGCCGATGCGTTTGCAGAACTCGCGGATGGATTCAGCGGTATAGCCGCGACGGCGCAGACCGGAAATAGTCGGCATACGCGGGTCATCCCAGCCTTCCACATGCTTTTCGGTCACCAGCTGATTCAGCTTACGCTTGGACATCACGGTGTATTCGAGATTCAGGCGCGAGAATTCATACTGACGCGGATGCACCGGAATACTGATGTTGTCGAGCACCCAGTCGTACAGACGACGGTTGTCCTGGAACTCCAGGGTACACAGAGAGTGGGTGATACCTTCCAGCGCATCGCTGATGCAGTGGGTGAAGTCGTACATCGGGTAGATGCACCATTTGTTGCCGGTCTGATGGTGTTCGGCAAATTTAATGCGATACAGCACCGGGTCACGCATCACGATGAATGGCGACGCCATGTCGATCTTCGCGCGCAGGCAAGCCTTACCCTCTTCAAAACCGCCGGTACGCATTTTTTCGAACAGCGCGAGGTTCTCTTCCACGCTGCGATCGCGGTACGGGCTGTTTTTACCCGGTTCTTTCAGAGTACCGCGGTATTCGCGGATCTCGTCGGCGGACAGTTCGTCAACGTAGGCCAAACCTTTGTTGATCAGTTCAACCGCATACTGATGCAGCTGATCGAAGTAATCAGAGGAGTAGCAGACATCGCCGGACCAGTGGAAACCTAACCACTGCACGTCGTTTTTAATCGACTCCACGTATTCGATATCTTCTTTCACCGGGTTGGTGTCATCGAAACGCAGATTACATTGACCTTGATAATCCTGAGCGATGCCGAAGTTCAGGCAAATGGATTTTGCATGGCCAATGTGCAGGTAACCGTTCGGTTCCGGCGGGAAGCGGGTATGAACGGTGGTGTGCTTACCGGTAGCCAGATCTTCATCGATGATCTGACGGATAAAGTTAGTCGGGCGGGCTTCTGCCTCACTCATCACGGGTTCCTCAAAGCGTAAACAACGTATAACGGCACATGATCTTACAAGCAGGGCGCAGAGACAACTATTAGTTACGCAAAATACGTATCTGTTGTTGGATATGGGGGTATTTGCTGCAAAAAAAAGCGGCGCAGGTTTCGCTGCGCCGCTGAGGCAAAACTCTACTCAGGAGCCTTACTTGCCTTTAATCTCGAACAACGGCGTTTGGCCGGCAACAACGTTACCCGTTGCCTGAATCACCAGCGCGCTGTAATCATCGCTGTTGCTGCAGACGACCGGACTGATCATCGAGCGGGCGTTGGCGTTAAGGAACGCCAGATCCATTTCCAGGATCGGCTCGCCGGCTTTCACCTGTGCGCCCTCTTCAACCAGACGTTTAAAGCCTTTGCCTTCCAGCGCGACGGTATCAATGCCCATATGGACGACGATTTCCGCGCCGTTATCGGTTTCCAGGCAGAATGCGTGGTTGGTGTTGAAGATTTTCACCACCGTACCGGCCGCCGGCGCGACAACGATGTTATCGGTCGGTTTCACCGCGATACCGTCACCAACGGCTTTGCTGGCGAAGGCTTCATCCGGCACCTGCTCAAGCGCCACCACTTCACCGGTGATCGGGGAAACCAGCGCTTCGACGGTTTTAGCGTTCGCGACCGCCTGCGGTTTGGCCGCAGGCGCGGCGGCTGGCGCGCTGTCAGTCGAAGCAGCTGCAGCAGCAACCGGACCACGGGCAACCACTTTCTTCATGGCGTCGCCAACGGATTCCGCTTTCGCGCCAACAATGACCTGGATGGTCTGTTTGTTCAGTTTCACCACGCCGGAAGCGCCAAGACGTTTACAGGCGGCATCGTTGACTTTCGCCGAGTCGCCGACGGTCAGACGCAGACGGGTGATACAAGCATCAATGGCTTTCAGGTTATCGGTACCGCCTACGGCTGCGATGTAGTTGGTCGCCAGCTGAGTCAGACCTTCTTCGGTGTTGCTGTTAGCTTCTTCAGTCACGACGTCGTCGGTTTTATCTTCACGACCCGGCGTTTTCAGGTTGAACATGCGGATAACCGCGCTGAACAACAGGAAGTAAACGAAGAAGAACACCACGCCCATCACCAGCAGCATCCAGACGTTTTTGCTGGCTGCCGGCAGGCTGTACATCAACACGTAGTCGATAGCGCCCGCGGAGAAGGAGAAGCCCGCGTGGATACCCAGCGCCGTTGCGATGAACAGGCTGATACCGGTCAGGATAGCGTGCAGGAGGTACAGCAATGGCGCCAGGAACATGAACAGGAATTCCAGCGGCTCGGTCACACCGGTCAGGAACGCGGTGATGGCGACGGACAGCAGCATACCGCCGACCATCGGACGACGCTCTTTCGGCGCAGCCAGATACATCGCCAGCGCCGCGCCCGGCAGACCGAACATCATGATCGGGAAGAAGCCGGACATGAACATCCCCGCGGTGCCGTCACCGGCGTAGAAGCGGTTGATGTCGCCGTGGAAGACCGCGCCCGCGGCGTTGGTGAACTCGCCAATCTGGAACCAGGCAATGGTGTTCAGCACCTGATGCAGACCGGTTGGGATCAGCAGACGGTTGATGAAACCGAAGATACCGGAGCCCAGCGCGCCCGCAGAGACGATCCATTCGCCGCCCGCATGAATAGCGTGCTGCACCGGCGGCCAGACATAGCCGAAGATAGCGGCCAGCACCAGACAGAAGAAGCCGGTAGCGATCGGTACGAAGCGTTTGCCGCCGAAGAAGCTCAGGAAGTCTGGCAGTTTAATGCCGGCCCAGCGGTTATAAACAGCACCCGCGACCAGACCGGTAATGATACCCGCCAGCACGCCCATGTTAATTTCCGGGTTAATGGTGACCATCGCTTTGGTCATCACGAAATAACCTACCGCGCCGGCCAGCGCCGCAGAACCCGCATTATCCTTGGACCAGCTTGATGCCACGCCGATGGCGAAGATCAACGCTAAGTTGTCAAAGATTGCCCCACCCGCTTGCGCGATGAAGGGTACGTTCAGCAGATCTGGTTGCCCGAATCGCAGCAGCAATGCCGCGACCGGCAGCACTGCGATAGGGAGCTGTAAAGCCCTACCCAGCCGCTGAAAGAAACCTAAAATATTCATCTTATTCCCCCTATGAGACCCCGATGAGGCTCATTTCAAAGCCACTTTTTTATTGTGTAACAAGGTCGGATTTATCACTTACCGGCAAAGTGTGTGAAAAATTAATTCGTATCGCAAATTAAACGGGTATTTTTTGTGACTATAATCACCAAATATCGTATTCACCCCTCCCTTTGACTGGCTAACATCGAAAACTTATTTTATCATTCAAAAAATCAACACGGATTGACCCCGGTCGGCGCAGTTGCTGCAATACTCTTCATAGTATGCTGGCGCCAATCCGCCAGGTTCTAATTTAACTATAGAGGTGAAGAATGAGACTGATCCCCCTGGTAACAGCTGAACAAGTAGGTAAATGGGCTGCCCGTCATATCGTTAACCGCATTAACGCGTTCAAACCGACCGCGGACCGTCCGTTCGTACTGGGTCTGCCTACCGGTGGTACGCCTCTTACCGCTTACAAAGCGCTGGTTGAAATGCATAAAGCAGGCCAGGTTAGCTTCAAGCACGTTGTTACCTTCAACATGGATGAGTATGTCGGCCTGCCGAAAGAGCATCCGGAAAGCTATCATAGCTTCATGCACCGCAATTTCTTTGACCATGTTGATATTCCAGCTGAAAATATCAACCTGCTGAATGGTAATGCGCCAGATATCGATGCAGAATGCCGTCGTTATGAAGAAAAAATCCGCTCCTACGGTAAAATCCACCTGTTTATGGGCGGCGTAGGTAACGATGGTCATATCGCGTTTAACGAACCGGCCTCTTCTCTGGCGTCCCGTACCCGTATTAAAACCCTGACCCATGACACCCGCGTGGCCAACTCCCGCTTCTTCGACGGCGATGTGGATCTGGTGCCGAAATATGCGCTGACCGTGGGCGTGGGTACCCTGCTGGATGCAGAAGAAGTGATGATTCTGGTACTGGGCCATCAGAAAGCGCTGGCGCTGCAGGCGGCGGTCGAAGGTAACGTCAACCACATGTGGACCATCACCTGTCTGCAGCTGCATCCGAAAGCGGTTGTGGTCTGCGACGAGCCGTCCACGATGGAACTGAAAGTGAAGACCCTTAAATATTTCAACGAATTAGAAGCTGAAAATATTAAAGGTCTGTAATGTAGTCAGTCCCGCGCCCTGGCGTGGGACCATCTTTTTCTTTGTATGCAACGCCAGAACAATGCGAGTTGAGCTGGTGGGGCGTATATACCGGGGGTCGTAATGTATGCATTAACCCAGGGCCGGGTTTACACCGGTCATGAAATTCTCGATGACCATGCGGTCGTTATCGCCAATGGCCGTATCGAACGTCTCTGTCCGCTGGCTGATTTGCCGTCTGAAATTGAGCAACGCTCGGTCAACGGCGCGATTATTGCCCCCGGTTTCATCGACGTCCAGCTGAACGGCTGCGGCGGCGTGCAATTCAACGATAGTCCGGATGCGGTCACCGTCGAAACGCTGGAAATTATGCAGAAAGCGAATGAGCGTTCCGGCTGCACCAACTTCCTGCCGACGCTGATTACTTCCAGCGATGATCTGATGAAGCAAGGCATCCGCGTCATGCGCGAATACCTGCAAAAACACCCCAACCAGGCGCTGGGTCTGCATCTGGAAGGGCCGTGGCTGAATATCGTCAAGAAAGGCACCCATAACCCGGACTACGTGCGTAAACCGGACGCCGCGCTGGTTGATTTCCTGTGCGACAACGCCGACGTTATCACCAAAGTGACGCTGGCCCCTGAGCGCGTCGAGCCGGAAGTGATCCGTAAACTGGTCGCCGCCGGCATCGTGGTTTCGGCAGGCCACTCTAACGCTACGCTGAAAGAAGCGAAAATCGGTTTCCGCGCCGGTATCACTTTTGCGACGCACCTTTATAATGCCATGCCGTACATTACCGGCCGTGAACCAGGTCTGGCCGGCGCCATTTTCGACGAGCCGGATGTCTACTGCGGTATCATCGTTGACGGCATGCACGTCGATTATGCCAACGTGCGTAACGCTAAACGCCTGAAAGGCGATAAACTGTGCCTGGTGACTGACGCCACCGCGCCGGCAGGGGCTAATATTGACCAGTTCATTTTTGCTGGTAAAACAATATACTACCGTAATGGTCTGTGCGTGGATGAAAACGGCACTCTCAGCGGTTCTTCGCTGACCATGATCGAAGGGGTACGTAACCTCGTTGAACATTGCGGCGTAGCGCTGGACGAAGTGCTGCGTATGGCGACGCTCTACCCAGCGCGCGCGATTGGCGTGGACAAGCAGCTCGGCAGCATTGCGCCGGGTATGGTCGCTAACCTGACCGCTTTCAGCCGCGATTATAAAATCATCAAGACCATCGTTAATGGTAACGAGGTCGTCACTGAGTAAGTAAAAGTATGACAGCAGGCGGACAAGCTCAAATTGGTAACGTCGATCTGGTAAAACAGCTGAACAGCGCGGCCGTCTATCGGCTGATTGACCAACATGGTCCCATCTCGCGCATTCAGATAGCGGAACAAAGTCAGCTTGCCCCTGCCAGCGTAACCAAAATTACGCGTCAGCTTATTGAGCGCGGCCTGATCAAAGAAGTCGATCAGCAGGCCTCCACCGGGGGGCGCCGCGCCATCTCTATCATTGCGGAAACCCGCAATTTCAACGCTATCGGCGTGCGGCTTGGCCGCTATGACGCCACCCTGACCCTCTATGATTTAAGCAGTAAGACGCTGGAAGAAGAGCACTTCCCGCTGCCGGAGCGTACCCAGGAAACGCTTGAGCACGCGCTGCTGAATATCATCGCCACCTTTATTGAAAATTGTCAGCGCAAAATCCGCGAGCTCATCGCCATTTCGGTCATTCTGCCGGGGCTGGTCGATCCGGAAAGCGGCGTTATCCGCTATATGCCGCACATTCAGGTAGAGAACTGGGGGCTGGTCGAAGCACTGGAAAAACGCTTTAACGTCACCTGTTTTGTCGGCCACGACATCCGCAGCCTGGCGTTGGCCGAGCACTATTTTGGCGCAAGCCAGGATTGCGAGGACTCTATTCTGGTGCGCGTACACCGCGGTACCGGCGCGGGCATTATTTCCAACGGGCGCATTTTTATCGGCCGTAACGGTAACGTCGGCGAAATTGGCCATATCCAGGTTGACCCATTAGGCGAACGCTGTCACTGCGGCAACTTCGGCTGTCTGGAAACCGTCGCCGCGAACGCCGCTATTGAGCACCGCGTCCGCCATCTGCTTGAGCAGGGCTATCAAAGCCGCATCACGCTTGATGACTGCAATATCAAAACCATCTGCAAAGCGGCAAATAAAGGCGATGCGCTGGCCTGTGAAGTGGTCGAATACGTTGGCCGTCATCTGGGCAAAACCATCGCCATCGCTATCAACCTGTTTAACCCACAAAAAGTGGTGATTGCCGGTGAAATCGTCGAGGCGGAAAAGGTGCTGCTGCCGGCCATAGAAAGCTGTATCAACGGCCAGGCGCTGAAAGCGTTTCGCCACAATTTGCCGGTGGTACGCTCGACGCTCGATCACCGCTCCGCCATCGGCGCCTTTGCGCTGGTCAAGCGCGCGATGCTCAACGGCATCCTGCTACAGCATTTGCTGGAAAGTTAATCCAGCTTTATAGTTTCGCCTTTCGTTAATGATGTTGGACTGTCCATGACCATTCAAAACGTAATTTGTGATATCGACGGCGTGCTGATGCACGATAACGTGGCTGTTCCCGGCGCCGCTGAATTTATCAAACGCATCCTGGAAAAAGGCATGCCGCTGGTGATGCTGACCAACTATCCTTCGCAAACCGGGCAGGACCTGGCCAACCGCTTCGCCACCGCCGGTATCGAAGTGCCGGATACCGCGTTCTACACCTCCGCCATGGCCACCGCCGATTTCCTGCGTCGCCAGGAAGGTAAAAAAGCCTATGTGGTTGGCGAAGGCGCGCTCATCCACGAACTGTATAAGGCCGGCTTCACCATCACCGACGTTAACCCTGATTTCGTCATCGTTGGCGAGACCCGCTCCTTTAACTGGGAAATGATGCATAAAGCGGCTTTCTTTGTCGCCAACGGCGCGCGTTTCATCGCCACCAACCCGGATACTCACGGCCGTGGCTACTACCCTGCTTGCGGCGCGCTCTGTGCGGGAATCGAAAAAATCTCCGGCCGTAAACCGTTTTATGTCGGTAAGCCGAGCCCGTGGATTATCCGTTCCGCGCTTAACAAAATGCAGGCCCACTCCGAGCAAACGGTGATCGTCGGCGATAACCTGCGTACTGATATCCTCGCCGGCTTCCAGGCGGGCCTTGAGACCATTCTGGTGCTCTCCGGAGTCTCCACGCTGGACGATATCGACAGCATGCCGTTCCGCCCGTCGTGGATTTATCCGTCGGTCGCCGAAATCGACGTTTTTTGAGCCGAAACCACGTCCCTGGACGTGGTTTTTTATTTTTGGCGCTGCCAAAAATAGATTCATCTAATGAAAATGGCTTATCGCTAAACAATCATCAATAAAGCCGAGCTAAACATACTCATTTTTCAACATCCGGCAATCAGCATTGCACTTTTTACGTTTCTGCCGGTAAATCTCTTGCGCCCCACTCTCCTTTACGGCATTTTCTTTAACACGCACTAAGACCTTGCAAGAGACGAGGTCTGCATAACATCACTACAAGACAGGATAACGGAGAAGGCTATGTGTTCTATTTTTGGCGTACTGGATATCAAAACTGACGCAGGCGAACTGCGTAAAAAGGCACTGGAACTTTCCCGCCTGATGCGCCACCGCGGACCGGACTGGTCCGGCGTTTATGCCAGCGATAAAGCGATTCTCGCCCACGAACGTCTGTCGATCGTCGACGTCAACGCCGGCGCCCAGCCGCTCTATAACCAACAAAAAACCCATGCCCTGGCGGTCAACGGTGAAATCTACAACCACCAGGCGCTGCGCGCCGAATATGGCGATCGCTATCAGTTCCAGACCGGTTCCGACTGTGAAGTGATCCTCGCGCTGTACCAGGAAAAAGGGCCTGAGTTCCTCGATGAACTGCAGGGGATGTTTGCCTTCGCGCTGTATGACAGCGAAAAAGACGCTTATCTGATTGGCCGCGACCATATCGGTATTATCCCGCTGTATATGGGCCACGACGAGCACGGCAACTTCTACGTCGCCTCTGAAATGAAAGCGCTGGTGCCGGTCTGCCGCACGATTAAAGAGTTCCCTGCTGGTAGCTACCTGTGGAGCCAGGATGGCGAAATTCGCCAGTACTATCAGCGCGACTGGTTCGACTACGACGCGGTAAAAGACAACGTCACGGATAAAAACGAGTTGCGTCAGGCGCTGGAAGAGTCGGTGAAGAGCCACCTGATGTCCGATGTTCCTTACGGCGTGCTGCTCTCCGGCGGCCTGGACTCGTCGGTGATTTCGGCCATTACCAAAAAATACGCCGCCCGCCGCGTTGAAGATCAGGAGCGCAGCGAAGCCTGGTGGCCGCAGCTGCATTCATTCGCGGTCGGCCTCGAAGGCTCCCCTGACCTGAAAGCGGCGCAGGAAGTCGCAAACCACCTCGGCACCGTGCATCACGAAATTCACTTTACGGTACAGGAAGGGTTGGATGCGATCCGCGACGTTATCTATCACATCGAAACGTATGACGTGACTACCATTCGCGCCTCGACGCCGATGTACCTGATGTCGCGTAAAATTAAAGCCATGGGCATTAAAATGGTGCTCTCTGGCGAAGGTTCCGATGAAGTATTCGGCGGGTATCTCTACTTCCACAAAGCGCCGAACGCTAAAGAACTGCATGAAGAAACGGTGCGTAAACTGCAGGCGCTGCACATGTTTGACTGCGCCCGCGCTAACAAAGCGATGTCCGCCTGGGGGGTAGAGGCCCGCGTACCGTTCCTCGATAAGAAATTCCTCGATGTGGCGATGCGCATCAACCCGCAGGATAAAATGTGCGGCAACGGCAAAATGGAAAAACATATTTTGCGCGAATGCTTTGAGTCCTATCTGCCAGCCAGCGTCGCCT
Source organism: Klebsiella sp. JN_Kp122 (assembly GCF_040062085.1). Classification (NCBI taxonomy): domain Bacteria; kingdom Pseudomonadati; phylum Pseudomonadota; class Gammaproteobacteria; order Enterobacterales; family Enterobacteriaceae; genus Klebsiella; species Klebsiella sp. JN_Kp122. Next base: position 960 of record NZ_JBEAHW010000027.1, on the reverse strand, counting down.
GGCGCCAGAAAGAGCAGTTCTCCGACGGCGTGGGCTATAGCTGGATTGATACGCTGAAAGAAGTGGCGGCAAAACAGATTAGCGACCAGCAGCTGGAGACGGCAAGCTTCCGCTTCCCGTACAACACGCCGACATCTAAAGAAGGTTATCTGTACCGCGAAATCTTCGAAGAGCTGTTCCCGCTGCCCAGCGCGGCGGAATGCGTACCCGGCGGCCCGTCCGTTGCCTGCTCTTCAGCGAAAGCCATCGAGTGGGATGAAGCGTTCAAAACCATGAACGATCCATCAGGACGCGCGGTCGGCGTCCACCAGTCAGCTTATAAATAAGCAATCAACACGCATAGCGGACCCTACGGGGTCCGCCAGGCTGCTGACAAAGAAGGAAAAAGCGTGGTTTTTCCTTCTTTGTGGCTATCAGTCGAAAATCAATGAATTGATTTTCCTTGTTATTTGCCTGTCGCTATCTGCAAACCTAACGATGTATAAGGTTTGTCATCAATCTCACGGACCCTACGGGGTCCGTTTTTTTTATGCCAAAATTGGCAAATAAAAACGATAAATAATCAATTCTTGCCGATTATTGCAGCATGCTGTTCGCAACCTAACCAAACAGTCACATTACGACGATTTTCCTTGAAAAAGTGGTTGACGCTCGCAGGCCCAATACGCATAATGCGCCCCGCAACGCCGATAAGGTAACGCGAAAAAAAGATGGCTACGTAGCTCAGCTGGTTAGAGCACATCACTCATAATGATGGGGTCACAGGTTCGAATCCCGTCGTAGCCACCATCTTTTTTGCGGGAGTGGCGAAATTGGTAGACGCACCAGATTTAGGTTCTGGCGCCGCAAGGTGTGCGAGTTCAAGTCTCGCCTCCCGCACCATTCACCAAAAAGCGTTGCACGGATGGGGTATCGCCAAGCGGTAAGGCACCGGTTTTTGATACCGGCATTCCCTGGTTC